>JBFLWR010000023.1:0-10625 GCA_040755925.1 Pseudomonadota bacterium | reverse complement strand
CATCCCGGTTTCTGGCGTCACGGCCGCTGGCACCCGGGCTATTGGAGCTATTGATCGCCTCCGATGGCGAAACAACGCCCGCCCCGGAAACGGGGCGGGCGTTGTTTCATTTACGCGATGAGGTCCCGCATCGGATTGACCGCCGCCGAATCCGGAAACACCTTGCCGCCGAGCACGGCGGCCGAAAGCCCGAACTGGTCGGCAAGCAGACCCTTCAGCACAGCCCTGACGTCGCTGGTCGGCGCGAGGTCGCGCTGCTGGTAAAGCTGAGCCGGCTTCAGGCCGGGCCAGTCGGTGATGACGCGTCCGCCCTTGATCGCGCCGCCGGCGAGCAGCACCACCGTGCCGGTGCCATGGTCGGTGCCGGTCGTGCCGTTGATGCGGGCGGTGCGCCCGAACTCGGTGATCGCGACGATCGCCGTGTCCTTCCAGCGCGCGCCGAGCCCGTTCTGGAACTCCTCGAAGGCGCCGTCCAGGCCGCCGAGCAGGTTGGCGAGCCTTCCGGTCGCGCCGCCTTCATTGACGTGCGTATCCCAGCCGTCGAAGGCGAGTGCGGCGATGCGCGGTCCGTCGTCCGCCGCCATCAGCCGCGCCGCGCCCTGCGCGGCCTGGCGCATGCCGGCCGCATTGTCGAGGCCGCCCTTCGGCTTCATCGTCGCGGCGCCGAGCTGGTCGGTCGTCGCCATCTTGTCGGCGACGAGGCCTTTCTGCAGGGCCGCGGCAAGCGCCGGGTCCCGATGGTTGTAGAGATCGAGCACGCGTTCCGCCAGCGCGTCGCCCGGCGCCGGCAAGGCTTGCGGCGCCCAGCCGAGCACGGGCGCGCCGCCCCGGATCACCAGCGGCGTCGACGGGCCGATCGCCAGTCCGCCGAGCTTGGCCACCCGATCGCCCTTGGGCAGGTTCTCGAGCGCGCGGTTGAGCCAGCCGGTGGTGGCGTTGCCGGGGCCGGGCAGGCCGCTCTCGAGCACGTCCTGCCCATCGAAATGCGAACGGTCGCGGTAACCGGTGGCGGCGGCATGCACGACGGCCGCGTGGCCCGCCTTGAACAGGCGCGCGAACACCGGCATCGCCGGATTGACCGCGAAGAAATTGTCGAGCGGCAGTGCAGCGTTCGGGCCCGTGAGCGAGAGCGCGATATCGCCATGCAGGCCGGCATAGTCGGGATCGCCGACCGGGCCGACCGTGGACAGTCCGTCGAGCGCGCCGCGCAGCACGATGACGATCAGTCGTGGATCGCGGTTGTCGGCGGCGCGGGCGAAGCGCGGCAGGTATGCCCAGGCAAACATCGCGCCGCCGGTCATCAGCACGGCGCGGCGGGATGGGTTGGGCGTTTCACAAAGAAGGCTCATGGCGACTTCTCCATAGGCATGTTCAGCGGCGCTGGAATTCCGGGGCCATCAACAGCAGCGCCAGCGCCTGTTGCTTGGATTCGGCGCGGGCGATCGCCTGCCGCGTCTCGGGCGAGGCGGAAGGGCCGATCAGCGCGTCGAGCATTTCGTTCGGGTTGCCGATGTTGCTTGCCTGCCGGGCGGCCTGCCATGCGATATCGAGGCGTGTCTTCATGCCCTCGGCCGATGCCCAGGCATCCGTCTGGTCGGGAAACCCGTTCGGGCCAGGCGGCTCCCAGAGCGGCTCGCCCAGCGCCCTCAGCCAGCCAAGCGTGCGTTGCGGCTCGTTGCCGGCGGATGGCCCGATGGCCCGCCTCAATGAGACGACATAGTCGATCGGCGACCGCAGCTTGGTCAGCGGCGTCGACCAGGCCTGCGGCATGTCGATCAGCGCTTGGGAGACCGCCATGAGGTTGCCGTCCGTCTTGGCGAAGACCTCGGCAAGATGGGTGACGGCCGCCGGCGGCGGGTTGTCCGCGATGAAATGGCGGGCGAGCTTGGTGGCGATGTGCAGCGCGGTTGCCGGCTGGCGGGCAATGTCGTTCAGCGCCGCTTCCGCCTGGCCCATGCCGCCGTCGGGATAGGTTTTGCCGAGCAGCATCGCCTTGCCCGGCTGATGCGCGTTGGCGTTGAATACGAACGTTCCGGGCTCGCCCAGGCGCCCCTCGCGTCCGGCCATCGTCCAGCCGGTCAGCATGCCGGCAAAGCTGGTGACGTCGCCCTGGCTGTAGCCGCTGCCGACACCCAGCGTGTGCAGTTCCAGGATCTCGCGGGCGAGGTTCTCGTTGAGCCCTCGGGTTCGTCTCATGCCGGCGCGGGAGTCGGGGCCGATCGACTGCTGGTTGTCGAGATAGAACAGCATCGCCGGATGATGCTCGACCGCGAGCAGCATGTTGGCGAAGTGATCGAACACGAAGGGGCGGATCGCTTCGCGCTCGAAGGCGCCGGCACTGGCCCGCACGACCTGGCCCTTGGCGGCCGAGACGCAGAAATGGTTCGACCAGAAGGCGACCAGCCGCTCCACGAAGCCTGGGCCCGCGTTGAACGCCCTGTCGAAACGCGCCTTCGCCTCAGCCCTGTAGATGTCGGCTTCGACCGGCGGCACGGCCGGCTTGGGTGGCGGCGTCCCCGGCTGAGATGCAGCCGTCGGAGGCTTTGGCGCCATCACGCCGGGCTTGGGTGCCATCGCCCCGGGCTTGGGTGCCATCGCCTCGGGCTGGCCAGCCGGAGCGTCCATCGCGGTCTGCTGCATGGACGCTTCCGCCATGCGGTCGCGGGCGACCTTGCGCTCCATGTTGGCCGTGATGCTGGCCTGGATGGCCGCGGTGCTGTCGAGCAGCCCGGCGTTTGCCGGGTCGTCGGGGGAAATGAGAGCTATGTCCTGCTGCTTGAGTTCGGCCTTGAGATAGCCGCGCGCGTCGCCGGCGATCTTCTTAAGGTCGTCGCCGGGTCGCGCGCCGAGGCCGAAGCGGTTGAGCGCGACCAGGGCCGCATCAGGCGCAGCGGCACTTGAATTCGATATGGCCAATGCAGCCTCCATCGCTGAGCCGACGCGGAACCGCGTCGGCCGTCATTTCATGAAGGTCGGAAAACCTTGTGACACCGGCACGCCGGCATCATGAGACAGGCTTTGGAGCCTTACCAGCGGCGCCAGTGATGCCAGCGGTGCCACGGATGCCAGACCGGGCCGACATAGACGGACGGTCCGCCATAGTAGTAGCCAGGATAGTAGTACACGCGGCGGTAGGGAACGCAGCGGCCCCAGGGATTGGGGTGCCAGCCGGGGCCGCAGCCATAGGCCACATGCTCGACGAGCGCCGGCGCCGCAGGCGCGACCGCTGCGATCGGCATCGCCGAGGCGGCACTTGCCGCGACTGTCCCGCCGATGGCGAGCGCGGCAGCAACAGAGTATTTCGTCAGACCGTTCATGGGATACTCCCGAATGTTATCGAGGTTGAAACCGACCTGCCCGCATCATGCAGCGGCAGGCTTGTCCCTCTTTTCCTTGAACGCGGGCGGTTCCTCTTTCCGTCGCTGCTCACTGCGTATTTTTTGCAGGCGGCGGCCTCTGCCTGCCGAGATGCCGCACCAGACCTTCCGCCAGCAGGCGGCGGTCATCGAGCGAGCTCGATGCCGCGAACTCGACGATGCGCTGCTCCAGCTTGGCGCGGATGGCGACATCGGCGTTGCGCGCCCGTTCCAGGGCCGCGGCAAGCGCCGCCGTGTCGAGCACAGGTTGCTGCAGGAGATCGGCTGCCTCGCGCCTCGCCTGCTGCCCGTCGACGATGATCTGGCGTGACTCCCGGCGGACTTCACGCAACGCCTGGCGGAATGCCTGGCGGTCGTTGGCCGGAAGTTGCCCGCCGGCTGACTCCAGCGAATAGCCCGGGTTGCTGCGGCCGATCAGCCAGCCGGCGCCGCCTGCCAGCGCGCCGATGAGAAACACGTTCAGCACCAGCGATGCCGCGACAAGGCGAGGGCTCATAGATCTTCCTCCGTGGGGGAAGCGTCGGGACCGGCATCGCCGAACGACGTCGCATTGGCATCCATCACATAGTGATCGGAGGAAATGTCGGGGGTGACGACGGTGACCAGGCCGAGGCCGGCCACGGCGCCGGCGAGGCCGATGCCGGCAAGTCCGAAGCCCAGCCACCAGAGCCGCCGGCGGCGTCCTTGCCTGAGCCGTGTCGCGGCCGCCACGACAATGACGCCATGCAGCGCGGGACGCGGGGCTTCGACGCGATGGCGATCGAGTATGGCGTCGAGCCTGCCGGCGCGCTCAAGGACAGCGCGGCCCTCGGCGCTCTCGGCAAACAGCGCGGCGGCGGCCTGTTCGGCCCGGGGCCAGCGATGCAGCGCACCACCATAGGCCTCCGCCAGCGCGGCGAAGCGTTTTGCCTCCATCGGCTCCTCGATATTGCGGTTCTCAGCCATCTCTTTCCCCCTTCCACCGTCTCGACGCGGCCTTCCACGCCACTGCCCGCGATACAGGCAATTCCTTTGCCGCCTCAGTCATCGCCGTCATCTCCAATGAGCATGGCCTGCATTGATCGCCGGCCGCGGGCGAGCAGGCTTTCCAGCGCGTCGACACTGACCTGCATGGCGCTGGCGGCCTCGATGTTGGACAGGTCCTGATAGTAGACCAGCACGATCGCTTCGCGCTGGCGCGGCGCGATGCGTTGCAACGCCTGCTGAACGCGCCGTTCGTCGTCGCCGGGAACGGCGTCTGGAAGTGCCGCCTCATCGACCACCTCCGGCAGTTCGTCGGTGGTCCATTCGCGACGGCGCCGCAGCCGGTCGTAGCAAAGGTTGAGCGCCACGCGATGGATCCAGGTGTCGAAACGCGCATGGCCCTGGCGCCAGCCGGAAGCATGGCGCCAGATGCGCACGAAAGTCTCCTGGGCGACATCCTCGGCCTCGGCCGGATCGCTGAGCATGCGCGTGGCCAAAGCCAGGATGCGCGGCAGCTTGCGCGTCACCATCGTCTGCACGGCCGCCGCATCGCCGGCACTGATGCGCCGTACCAGGTCCTCGTCCGGATCGGCGCCCATCAGCCGAGGCGCTCCCAAGTTTCATCGTGCTGCATAACCTCTCGGTCATTGCTCCTGATTGGGAGCGGTTTTGTGGCCTGGCATTTCGTCGGCGGTGAGCACGCCGTCGCCATTCTTGTCGAGCTTGGCGAAGCGCTTGGCGAGGAAGGCGTCGAGTTCGGCCTTGTCGATGAAGCCGTCGTTCTTGGTATCGATGCGCGCGAAGGATTTGGCCGGGTCGCCCTTGGCCTTCCGCTTTTCCTGGAATGCCGTCCACTCGGCCAGGGTGATCTTGCCGTCGCCATTCGTATCGGCGCGCATGAGGGTCTTCTCCCTGCGGGCCACGAACTGTTCCAGCGTGATGCCTGGTTTGGCGGCGGGAGCGGGCGCGCTCGCCGCCGGCGCCGGAGCGGGGGTCGGCGTGGGTGTCGTCGTCTGGGCGACCGCGGCGGCGGTCTGCAAACCAAGGGCAATCGCAAGTATCGTACGGCGGATCATGCTCTCTCGTCTCCGGTTGGCGCCGGCCGATCGCAGCCGCGCTTCAGCCGTTAAACGCCGTGACGAGAGAAATCCGTCGGTCGCCTCGGTCAAGACGACCAGCCCGGCGGGCGCCGACCGCCGCATTTTCCGAAAAAAGACGCGAAAACCTATTTCGGCTGATCGACTGCCACCAACTGGTCCGGCTTGAAGCCGGCATGCTGCGGGGTCCAGACGTCGCCCTCGCGGTTGAACCAGTGGCAGAGATAAGTGCCCGAAGCCGCGCCGTCGCTCACCGTCATCTCGGGGCCTCCGGACTTCAGCCTGACGACGTCACCGGTCTTGAAGCTATAGGGCATTTTGGCCTCCCAATGCTGCTGAGGCCAGCGAGTTTCACACCAAACTATCTATTCAACAATGGCCGATATGCTTCGGCTTTGTGGTGCAGAATGTCATTCGACAATTCATCTCAGGTACGCTGAAGCTTGAGCATTAGCCCTCTCTACTAGGAAGAAGAGTTTGACCGCCACGTCTTTGTGTTCGGTGGGACACAGAGGGAGAAAGGTGATTCCCGCGCGATCTGACGAATATGATCGACGTAGTCCCATCTATTCTCGGAGTTCAACGTGTAAAGACCATTGCAACCGTGCTTGTCGCCGGGAGGTTCCACCGGCGCGTGCCAGGCCACTACAAAAGCAGTGGCGGCCAAAGCCGCAAAGTGCCTCTATGTCCGCCGAATCGCCGACGAGGCAAGTTGTAAAGCGCTCTGTATGATCTTTCCGTAAATAAGCAGGAACCCCCACGACGAGTGATATGTTTGGCTCAATGTACGGCGTCATCTTCACAGGGAGCTAAGTAGCCGCGATCCGTGCGGTATTGATTTCTAATGGATAGCAGTTCATCTCTCGGCGACCACCACCACCGTGAGAAGCGTGAGTTGAAACGCACCGCCGACTATATAGGCAACTCGGCGCGGCTCGGGCATTCATAATCGAATAACTATAGTCTCAACACCTTCGGAACTGTGCCGCTGAAGAAGGATTGTCTCCTAGAGTTTTCGATTGGAGCAATTGAATGGGCGGATTCGTGGAAACCTCGGGTCAGACTGAGGCTGATTTGCAAGCCTTCATCCTTGGCTCAATGAGCGGGCTCAGCCGAGGAGCGGTTGTTTCAGTTGTGCCAATAATCACACGCATTCGGTCCGCATTGCCTGACTGCAGGCTGTCATCGCATCGATTGGCTAAGCTTGTCTCCGAAACGGCGATGCTTCTGGGGCTGGTTCCTGTGGTCAATCCAGCATTCAAGGAAAGCGACCAAGAGCCGAATAGAATTCTGGGTCTTGGTCGTAGTGAGCCCTATAAACAAATCAGCGTCACGCATCGAACGGTTACGACGGATTGACCAGTCGGTGCGAGGTATCCTCCGCGAAGAGGGTCAAGTATCCGCTACCTCGCCTGATCCGGGCGGCGGACAATCCGCGCTGGCAAAGCCAACTGACCATCTAACCACCTCGTGTTGCCGCGCCCTCGATGAACTCCGCCTCCAGCCTTTCACTCACAGGTTTCGGCTCGCTACCGATAGTGCGCCGTCCAAGCCCTGCAGCCATGCCAGCCATCCCCCGGCGTGTTCTGCCCAATACTCGGCACTGCCCGGTCCTTGCCGTCCTTGCGCCTGCTGCCCGTACATCCAAGCACTAGGTGGAGCGTTCCTGGTCCTTCTTGGCGACGGCCACCTCGCATTCCCGCTCGAAGTGGATGCTGTCAGCCCGGCCCGCTTGTCTGGTGACACAGGATTGGCCGGCTGGGCTACCCAGTTTGGTCTACCGCACCCGCTCAAGCTCTGACAGAATTGAGATCGCGTCGAGGATGCCACTACTGTATAGGTTCAAGACCTTGCGTGCGATGTCTTCGCGGTCGTCCGGGCCGGAGATCCCATACTTTGCGCAATGATCCGCCACGACCCTGGACAGAAGATCCAGTTGGGCTGAATCCGCCACACCGTACCCTAGCATGCTTGTCTCCCATGACCGGGCGAAAGCATGATCCCGCTCCCAATCATCCGTGCGCCTCTATTCGATCCGGATGACTGGGGAAAAATACACCCAATAATGTTCCGGCGCGACCTAAATCGACCTCCGACAGGGTCAAGACGCTCGCTTTTTCGCCAAACGGTTTGAAACCTTCGCTTCTGACGAACGTTTCCGCGACATCCGATCACCCTGGCGGAGCGAAAATGACGAAGCCGATCGAAAGCTGGCGCGATACCTATGGCGCAGCCGAACTCGCGCAGAAATATGGTCTTACGATCGACCAAGCGAAGATTGTAATCAGCTCCAATGGACCTTCAAGACACGGCTGTGAGGTGGGCGCCGAGGCCTTCCGCATGGCTCTGAAGATTCGATCCGGACGAGCGTCGCCTCGGCGCGATCTGGCCGTCTAGCCCTCCCGGAAATACCCTGTCGCCCTCTTCGCGAAGTGCGTCGTCGTCCGAAATGGAAACTAGGATGATTGCATTGATCGGCGTCAATAGCAGCCGGTCAATGCGCGGCTAGGCTTGGTCGTCCGCTGTGGACGTTGGGCGCAAGCGGATGCTGCACCTCTTAAGGCTGCAGCGTGGTTGGCCTGCGGGCGCGGGTAAGATCCGCAGGCCACCATCCTGGGCTCAAAGTGCCGGAGGGCAATGTGTCCAGCCTACCTGACGAAATCGGATTTCTTAGTCGCATCTTCGAGTTATGCGCCAAGGAAAACGACACACGCGACGAGATGCGAGGTCAAGCCACCTTCATTGTGGCGCTGTACATGTCGGGTTTTACTGACGAGACTGAACTTTTGGCTTTGGCTCACTCCGGGTTGTCGATGCGGCCCTTGGTCCAGCCTTTTCGGTCCTTGGAGTGGTCTGGCTCTGTCAAACCTAACCGAGCCGAAGTGCGACCTATTAGGCCTCGCGGAAGTCCTTCAAAATCGCTTGCCTGAATGTTGGGCGAATCTGGGCCATTCGACGCGTCAGGCCTCGCACAAGTCGCTGCCTGCAACCTGACATTCGCCAAACCCAAGTGAGACAAACGTTAGAATATGCTCATGGAGGAGGAGCTTTGATGCAGCTGTCTTTGGAGTTGATGACGAAGCTGGAGGAAGTGGTCGACGCTATTCGGGCTCACCTCTCCGAAATTGAAGACTACAAATTGAAAGCTCTTGAAACACGGCTGGCCATCCACGCCCCGTCAGCCAGCGCTGAAATGGTCCTTCTGATTCTTGTTCTGCGCGAATTGCAAAGCCGCAACCCGATCGCATAGCCTGGACTAGGCGTCGGGTGGATTTGAATTGGGCGGACCACGCGGTGGTGTCGACTTCGCGACCTTCTTCACGCCCAATCGAGTAAAATCACGCTGGTCGTTCGTGGGTTTCGAAAGTAAATTGCGAGCTTCGATGCCAGATCAGATAATAAGTGACGGATATCTCAGATTGATCCGGTGCATCAAATGATATTGCCGCTTCTGCGGGCTTTGGTAACCCTTGTCAGCAATGTGTTCCTTTCCTTGGGCACGAAATGAAGCGCTTCCGTATTGAAGAAATGCGTGGCAACTGCGTGGTGGCGACGCATGAAGTGGAAGCTCTTACCCCCTTTCAAGCGGCCCAAGAGGCGTTAGCTGCACCGGTAACCCTTCGGGCCGGGGCCGAAAACTGGGTACGCGTCCTCGATCTCTCAATTCTGGAACCCACGCGCCTACGCCCCAGGAGTTTTGAATTTCGTGCCTTGGGGAGGGGAGTTTCGTTTGAATCGGCGAACGTCCATACGGCGCAGCCAACGAAGTCTCCGCGCGGATTTCGCCCCAGTGACTCTAAATTGGAAAGCTAAGATGCTGTATTGGCAAGAGAGTTTTGGTGCCGCTTGCGTGACTCGAACACGCGACCCCATCATTACGAATGATGTGGCACGAATTTCGTTCTGTTTCCGTTCGTTGCGCGGCGTTTCCTCGACTCTAGCGTTTTCAATGGCTTCGCTGTACACTGTTGCCGTGAGGTTCGCCTCGTATGATTTTTGGGGGTGCCCCGGGGGTGCCCTGACGTGAAAGAGGCGGAAGTGACAGACGAGCGAAGGCCGGTCAAGATCACGAAACGAGTGGTCGACGCTCTTAAGACCGACGGATCAGACTATTACGTGTTCGATACAGATCTGATCGGCTTTGGCATTCGAGTGCGCAAGACCGGTGGCATGTCCTACATCGTTCGCTATCGAGCCGGTACAGGACGTAGCGCCCCCGTCCGACGCGTCACCGTTGCGAAGGTTGGGAAGGTGACACCCGATCAGGCCCGAGAGGCGGCGAAAAGTACTCTTGCCTCGGTCGTGAAGGGGGCGGACCCTGCAAAGGAAAAAGCCAGCGAGCGCAAGGCCCTTAGCTTCGCCGAACTGTCAGAGGAATTTCTGAAACATATCGAAGCGAAGCGGAAACCCAGCACCGCGATCCAGTATCGCCAACTTCTCGATCTCCACGCAAAGCCAGTCCTAGGCAAGCGCAAGGGCGCCGCCGTCTCAGTAGAAGACATTGCTGCGCTACACCTCAGACTCTCGGAAAAGCCGGCAACGGCAAATCGGCTGCGCGCTATCATCAGCTCCATGTATTCATGGGGGATCAAGGGTAAGGTCCTGCCGAAGATGGAAAACCCGGCTGGTGACATCGATCGTTACCAGGAAAAGAGACGCGAGCGATTCCTGAAGACCGAGGAAATCAGCCGGCTTGCGGCAGCCATTCAGGAAGCAGAGACCATCGGGATACCTTGGGAGCCAGATCCCGAGAAGAAGACTAAGCACGCTAAGAAGCCTGAAAATCGGTTGGTTAAGATTGATGCTGCGGTTGCAGCCGCTATTCGCCTGCTTCTGCTGACGGGCGCGCGCCTCCGCGAAATCCTGCATCTCAAATGGGAACACGTAGACTTTGAACGCGGGCTGTTGCTGCTTCCCGATTCCAAGACAGGCCGCAAGACAATCGTCTTGAACGCGCCCGCGCTTGCGGTTCTGAACAACGTCGCGCGAATAGGCATCTACGTCGTGGCCGGCGAGAGTGCAGGCACCGACGACGAGAGGCCGCGCGCGGACCTGAAGCGACCATGGGCGATGTTGATCCGTCGAGCTGAACTTGAACGGCTCCGCATTCACGATTTACGGCACAGCTTCGCCAGCTTCGGTGCAGGTGGCGGCCTCGGCCTACCCATTATTGGTAAGCTGCTTGGCC
>JBFLWR010000229.1:15150-21689 GCA_040755925.1 Pseudomonadota bacterium | reverse complement strand
CCTAGTGTTGCGAGATGATCCTCAATCTTGTCGTCGGCACGATCGTCATCAGCTTGACGGTCTTGATCCACACCTTCGGCCTCATTGGCGTCACGCACGGGATGGCCCGTCTCGTCGCGCTCTTTCGCATGCATGGCCGGCGCAGCCGTATCGTGGCGATGATCAGCGTCGTAATGGGCCTCTTTGTCGTGATGACGATTGAGGTATGGCTCTGGGCCGGTCTCTATCGCGTCCTGGGGATCCTGCCCGACTTTGATACCGCGCTTTACTTCTCGACAACCACCTTCTCGACGATCGGCTATGGCGACATAGTGCCGGCGCATGAATGGCGGATTCTTGCAGCGCTAGAAGGGGTCAACGGGTTTCTACTGATCGGCTGGTCCACCGCGTACCTGGTTGCGGCCGGCACGCGTATCGGGCCATTCAGGGTCGGCGAGCACTTCTGATCGATGCGCCCGTCTCGACTTTTACACGGCAAGAGAATGCCTGCCTGCTCCGCTCTGGAAGTACCTGTCGAACTTCGCGGCGACGGTCCTGACGAGCGGACGATTGTCCGCCGGCACCACAAAGCTCTCGCCGTCCAGCCGAAGCAGCTGTCCGGCCTCCTCGATGGCGAAGCCGCTTGCTTCATGCAGGAGCCGACGGCCGACTTCGCCGAAGCGTTCGACAAGGTCGACCGCCGAAAAGGCGAAATGGCACATCAAGCGCTCGATGATCCATCCGCGCGCCAGGTCGTCGACACTGAACTCGATGCCGCGTGCCGTAGCGAGTTGCCCGCCGTCCACTGCCTTCTCATACTCGCCCGTTGGCGTGATGTTCTGCGCGTAGCCCTGCCGGAACCGGCTTATGGCGGATGGCCCAAGTCCGATCAGCGTCTCGCACTGATCCTCGGTGTAGCCCTGGAAATTGCGTCTGATCGTGCCTGCCAGTGCCGAGATCGCGAGCCCGTCGTCAGGCTTCGCAAAATGATCTATCCCGACGGCCACATAGCCGGCGGCGAGAATCAGCGGCGCGGCAAGCTGTGATTGAGCCAGCCGCTCGGCGGAGCCCGGCAGCCAGGCCTCGTCGATCATCGTCTGATGCTTCTTGAACCATGGCACATGCGCATAGCCGAACAGGGCGATCCGGTCAGGTTGCAGCGTCAACGCCTGCGAAACGGTGGAGGCCACGCTGTCCAGCGTCTGGTGTGGCAATCCGTAAAGCAGGTCGAGGTTGACCGATCTGGCGCCGCGCCGGCGCGTGCCTGCAATCACGTCGCTCGTCAGCTGAAATCCCTGTTCGCGGTTTATAGCCTTCTGCACCTTCGGATCGAAATCCTGGACTCCAAGACTGGCCCTTGTCATGCCTATCGCCGCGAAGGCGTCCAGACGGCCCTCATCCATGTCATTGGGATCGATCTCGACGCTGAGGCTCGCGTCGGGGAGAATGTCGAAACGTTCCCGCAACGCCTTGCCAAGTGACCGGATGTCCTGTGGCCTCAGCATCGTCGGCGAGCCGCCGCCGAGATGGATGGCACGCACCCTCCCCCGGCCGCTGACGAGATTGCCGACGACTTCGATTTCCCGGTGCAGCGAGTTCAGGAACGCCGCGACGGGAGCATAGTGCCGTGTCTGCTTGGTGTGGCAGGCGCAGAACCAGCACAACCTGTCGCAATACGGAATGTGAAGATAAAGCGATATCTCGTCATCGCCTTCGAGCGCCTGAATCCAGCCGCGTACCGAGACCGGATCGACACCAGCGTGAAAATGCGGCGCCGTCGGATAGCTCGTATAGCGCGGGACATTGTCGCTCAGGCCGGCGCTCGGGCGCGGATAGAAGGTGGAGGCTGGATTTGTCATGCCGGACAACTGCCTGAATGACAGCGCTGAAACCTTGATCTCGGTCAAAGTATGTCGTGCCCCAATCGGTGCAGACTTGAAATCTTGTTCAATCCGGATTTCGCAATGGCCATCGGCCAGAACGCACAAGCTGACATGCCCTCGATCTGCAGATCCTGCGAGGCGAGGCGCAATGGATTATGCAGTGCGTTCAATGCCTGCCAACTCAGCGAGCTAGCCAAAGCCTCTTCAAGGCAGGAAGTATCGGCGGGAACGGAACTGCCCGACGGCGAGACCTACTCGAACATCCTGTCCGGCGTCGTAAAGCTCACGAGGAAGCTGTCGAATGGTCGCCAGCAGATAGTCGGGCTCCATTTCGCGCCGGATTTCCTGGGCCGGCCATTCGAGCCGAGAAGGCCGGTCAGGGCCGAGGCCGTGACAAACGTAACGCTGTGTTCCTTTCCGAGATCAATCATCGAGCGGATGATGCAAGAGTCGCCCAGGCTGAGCGGCAAGATAATCGAGCATACACTGGAACAGCTCGACGAGGCGCGAGACTGGATCACCGCGCTGGGACGCAAGACCGCTTCGGAAAGAGTGGCTAGCTTTCTCCTGATGATCGCAGTGAACATCGACCCCGCCAGACATTCGACAGACTTCGAACTGCCTCTCACGCGCGCCGAAATCGCCGATTTCCTCGGGTTGACCATCGAGACGGTGAGCCGCGAATTGACGCTGCTGCGAACCGACGGTGTGATCGAGATCGCCAACAAACGACAAATCAGCCTGAAGAACGTCGCTCGACTGGAAGACCGTTGCGGTGATTGAGCAGCCGGTGACCGGCCCTCTTGGAGCGAATTGGCCCTTTTCAACATCTTCTCAGGGGTTGATCCCCCGAGATCGCGCCGGCCTGAGCACACCGCATTTCGATTACCAACGCTTTCCCGACAAAAGCGATGCGGTTTGACTTGGATCAAGGCTGAAAGATCGAAAATCCCGAAATGGTGCCGCTGGTGGTCAGTTTCCGCCGGAATGTCGAAATCGGGGACTTGCGATGAGATTTGGCACGGAGATTGTCCTTCTAGGCCTGTTTGCCTTTGCAGCGCTAGTTGCCGCTGGCTTCGGCGTAGATGAACCATTTCGCCAGCATATGTGGATTTTGTTCTTCACCCTGGCTGGCTTCACCGCGATCCTGCTGCGCAACACGGATTTCAAGCCGGCTGCTCCGATCGACCCCGCCGCCTATATGGATGGGCCAATCCGCTACGGGGTCATCGCAACAGTGTTCTGGGGCATCGTCGGCATGCTGGTCGGCGTCGTTATAGCGCTCGAACTCGCCTATCCCCACCTCAACATCCAGCCCTGGTTCAATTTCGGCCGATTGCGGCCCGTCCATACCTCCGGCGTCGTGTTTGCCTTTGCCGGCAACGCGCTGATCTGCACCTCCCTTTACGTCGTTCAGCGAACCAGCCGCGCCCGCCTTTTCGGCGGCAATCTCGCCTGGTTCGTGTTCTGGGGCTACCAGTTGTTCATCGTGATGGCCGCAACAGGCTACCTGCTCGGCATCACCAAGAGCCGCGAATATGCCGAGCCCGAATGGTATCTCGACATCTGGCTGACGATCGTCTGGGTCGCCTATCTGATCGTGTTCCTCGGCACCATCCTGAAGCGCAAGGAACCGCATATCTACGTCGCGAACTGGTTCTATCTATCCTTCATCATCACCATCGCGATGCTACATGTCATCAACAACCTAGGGATGCCAGTCTCGCTGCTCGGGTCCAAGAGCTATTCGGCTTTCTCGGGCGTCCAGGACGCGCTCACCGAGTGGTGGTATGGCCACAATGCGGTCGGCTTCTTCCTCACGGCCGGCTTTCTCGGCATGATGTATTATTTCGTGCCGAAGCAGGCGAACCGCCCGGTCTATTCCTACCGGCTGTCGATCATTCACTTCTGGGCCCTTATCTTCCTCTATATCTGGGCCGGGCCTCACCACCTCCACTACACTGCCCTGCCCGACTGGGCGCAGACGCTCGGCATGGTGTTCTCGATCATGCTTTGGATGCCTTCATGGGGCGGCATGATCAACGGCTTGATGACCCTGTCGGGAGCCTGGGACAAGATCCGCACCGATCCCATTATCCGCATAATGGTTGCAGCTCTCGCCTTCTACGGCATGTCGACCTTCGAAGGTCCGGTCATGTCGATCAAGAGCGTCAATTCGCTCTCGCACTACACCGACTGGACAATCGGACATGTCCACTCCGGAGCGCTCGGCTGGGTCGGCATGATCACCTTCGGCGCGCTCTACTACATGGTTCCGAAGCTGTGGAACCGCGAGCGGCTCTATTCGATGCGGCTCGTCACCTGGCACTTCTGGCTGGCTACCCTAGGCATCGTTGTCTACGCGGCCGTCATGTGGGTTTCCGGCATCATGCAGGGGCTCATGTGGCGTGAATACGACGAGCAGGGATTCCTGGTCTACTCCTTCGCCGAAACCGTCGCCGCCGTGCACCCCTACTACGTCATGCGCTCGGTGGGCGGTGCCATGTACCTGGCCGGAACCCTGATCATGGCGTGGAATCTCACCATGACCATCCTGGGCTACCAGCGCAAAGAGCAACCTTTGCCGGGCGCCGTGCCCAGCCTTCTGCCTGCCGAGTGAGGACCCAGATATGGCCTTGATGGACAAGCACGCCCTCATCGAGAAGAACGCCACGCTTCTCCTCGTAGGGTCCCTCCTGGTGGTCACGGTCGGCGGCATCGTCGAAATATCGCCACTGTTCTACCTCGACAACACGATCGAGAAGGTCGAGGGCATGCGGCCTTACACGCCGCTCGAACTCGCCGGGCGCGACATCTACATCCGCGAAGGCTGCTATCTGTGTCACAGCCAGATGATCCGGCCGTTTCGCGATGAGGTCGAACGCTACGGTCACTACAGCCTGGCGGCCGAGTCGATGTACGATCACCCGTTCCAGTGGGGGTCCAAGCGCATCGGTCCTGACCTGGCGCGCGTAGGTGATCGCTATTCCAACGCTTGGCACGTTCAGCATCTCATCGATCCGCGGTCCGTGGTGCCTGAATCGATCATGCCGAGCTATGCCTTCCTGAAAGACACTCCGCTCGACGTGAAGAATTTCTCGACGCACCTCATCGCCAACAGGCGCGTCGGGGTGCCCTACAGCGACGACATGATAGCCCATGCGAATGCGGACCTCCTGGCCCAAGCGGATCCCAATGCCGATACGTCCGGGCTGCTGGCCCGCTATCCCAAGGCAAAGATCGGCGACTTCGACGGCGATCCGCAGCAGGTCACCGAGATGGATGCGTTGGTCGCATATCTGCAGATGCTTGGCACCCTCGTCGACTTCAAGAACTACGATGAAGCAGCCGGTTACCGCTGAGGAGAACAACCAGTGATATACGATTTGATGCGGGAGTTCGCCGACAGCTGGGGCCTGCTCGCGATGACTCTCTTCTTCATTGGCTGCATTGCCTTCGCGTTTCGTCCCGGTGGCAAGGCGCATGCCGACCAGGCCGCGCAGATTCCACTCAAGGACGATTGATCATGAGCGACGAGCACATCGACAAAGTCTCGGGCATCACGACGACCGGCCATGAATGGGACGGGATCAAGGAACTGAACAATCCCCTGCCCCGCTGGTGGGTGATCACCTTCTACATCACGATAGCCTGGGCGATCGGTTACACGATCGCCTATCCGGCCTGGCCCATGCTCAGCTCCGCGACAAAGGGTGTCCTGGGCTTTTCCAGTCGCAACGAGGTCAAGAACGAAATGGCCGCAGCTGAAGCCGCCAAGGGCAAGTATGTAGCGGCCATACAGTCCAAGACCGTTTCCGAGATCATCGCCGACGATACGCTGCGCGAGTTCGCCGTCGCTGCCGGCGGCGCGGCATTCAGGGTCAATTGCGTCCAATGCCACGGCTCGGGCGCCCAAGGCTCCAAGGGCTTTCCGAACCTGAACGACGACGATTGGTTGTGGGGCGGCACGGCGGAGCAGATCCACCAGACCATCACCCACGGTATCCGCTTTGCAGGAGATCCCGATACGCGCCAGTCGGAGATGCCCTCCTTCGCCGACGTGCTTCAGCCGCAGCAGATCGCCGAGGTCAGCGCCTTCGTCGCGAGCCTGTCGGGGCCTGTGCGGGACAAGAGCCTGATCGAGCCCGGTGCCAAGATCTTCGCGCAGAACTGCGCCGCGTGCCATGGCGAAAACGCAAAGGGAAACAAGGAAGTCGGCGCGCCCAACCTGACAGACGCGATCTGGCTCTACGAGCCTGGTGAAGACGCCGTCGCCTCGCAGGTTAGGACGCCGAAGAATGGTGTGATGCCCGCCTGGATCGGTCGCCTCGGCGAGACGACGGTCAAGGAACTTGCCGTCTACGTCCATTCGCTTGGCGGCGGAGAATAGGAAGCGGGGCCTATTCTCGGCCCTCGGCCGCCAAGTGGACGAGGCCCGGCCATGCCGGGCCTCGCTTTTTGTTTCGTGACCTCCGCGTTTGATCTGCATCAACGCAACGCGGCGGCGACAATTGCAAGACTGCCAAAGAGTGGCGGCGCCTGTCCGCCACGATTGGAGATGGTCGTGCTGGATCAGATGCAGGTGGAGCGGCTCGAGGCCGAGGCGGTCAACTCCGCGAAAAAGCGGCAGCCGCTCTATGCCGCGCGCACGAAGATCTTCCCCAAGCGCGCCTCCGG
>JBFLWR010000229.1:0-15140 GCA_040755925.1 Pseudomonadota bacterium | reverse complement strand
TCACCCTCGGTATCTACTACCTCACTCCATGGCTGCGCTGGGACCGAGGACCTTTCGCTCCCGACCAGGCCGTTCTCGTCGATCTGGCGAACCGTCGCTTCTATTTCTTCTTCATCGAGATATGGCCGCAGGAATTCTATTATGTCGCCGGCCTCCTGATGATGGCCGGCATCGGCCTTTTTCTTATCACGTCGACCGTTGGACGGGCGTGGTGCGGCTACACCTGCCCGCAGACGGTCTGGGTCGATCTGTTCCTGGTCGTCGAACGCGCGATTGAAGGCGACCGCAACGCCCGGATGAAGCTCGACGCGGCGCCCTGGACGATCCGGAAGCTCATCTTGCGCCTTTCCAAACATGGCATCTGGCTGGTCATCGCCGTCGCCACGGGCGGCGCCTGGATCTTCTACTTCGCCGACGCGCCGAAGCTGCTTGCCGAAGTCGTCACCGGCACGGCCGCACCCGTCGCCTATGTGACGATCGCCATACTGACCGGCACGACATACGTGTTCGGCGGGCTGATGCGTGAGCAGGTCTGCACCTACATGTGCCCCTGGCCGCGCATCCAGGCCGCCATGCTGGACGAGAGTTCGTTGACGGTGACGTACAACGACTGGCGAGGCGAGCCGCGCTCCCGTCATGCCAAGAAGGCGCTCGCCAGCGGCCAGCAGGTCGGTGACTGCGTAGACTGCAATGCCTGCGTCGCCGTCTGCCCGATGGGCATCGATATCCGGGACGGCCAGCAGTTGGAATGCATCACCTGCGCGCTGTGCATCGACGCCTGCGACAGCGTGATGGACAAGCTGGGACGCGAGCGTGGGTTGATCTCCTACGCAACGCTGGCGGACTACAATGCCAATATGGCGGTAGCGACGGCCGGCGGCGTCGGACCGGTGAACCCAAGGCTCGTCAGGGCCCCCGACGGCGCCTTCGTCGAGGGCTTGGCGCATTTCCATCTCGGCAAGATCTTCCGGTTGCGCACCTTCATCTATCTCGGCGCATGGTCGGCGATCGGGCTGGTGCTGATTTATTCGCTGCTGACGCGCGAGCGCCTCGAGCTCAACGTGCTGCACGACCGCAACCCGCAGTTCGTGACCCTGTCGGACGGATCGATCCGAAACGGCTACACGGTCAAGCTGCTGAACATGATCCCTCAACCAAGGACCGTCGAGTTTTCCCTTCAAGGGCTCCCGGGCGGCGAGATGAGCATCGTCGGGGTGGACCAGCCTCCGAGTCGGTCATTCTCGATTCCCGTCGAACCCGACCGGCTCAAGATGCTCAAGGTCTTCGTTCGCCAGCCGGCGGGGCTGATCAAGGCGCCGGCGCAAAGCTTCACATTTCTGATCGAGGACAAGGCGAACTCCGAAACCGCCGAGTACACCGCCAATTTCAACGCGCCGGAGAACAGCCGATGAGCACCGAAATGCGTAATCAACGCGAGTTCACCGGCGGGCATATGCTGGTCGTCATCGTCAGTTTTTTCGCGGTGGTCATCGGCGTCAACGTCACGATGGCCACGCTTGCCGAGAAGAGCTGGACCGGCCTCGTCGTGGAAAACACCTATGTCGCCAGCCAGCAGTTCAACGAGGAAGCCAGGAAAGGAAGAGCGCAAGCTGCGCTCGGCTGGACAGGCATCCTGAACATCGCTTCCGGCGAGGTCAGCTACAGGCTGGTCGATGCCCAGGGCAAGCCGGTGCCGCTGCGCGGCGTCAAGATGTTGTTCCGGCATCCCGCATATGAGTCCGAGGATGAAACCGTGATGCTTGCAGCGGACGCCGGCAGCGGGCAGGCGTTTGCCGCCCGGCACACACCCAAGGATGGGGTGTGGATCGTGGAGATCGATGCCGACGCGGGCCTGGCATCACCGTTTCGCGATGTCCGCCGCATCATGATCTCCAAAGGCACGCTGCAATGAGCTGCTGCGCGCCGGGCGCTGAAATGGCGCTGGACGTCGCCAATGCAATGGCGGCGCCGCCATCCAGTGACGAGATCAAGCTGGCCAGTCGCTCGCTTGGCGGCGACATTCACCAGACTGAGCTTTCGGTCCCGACAGTCCACTGCGCGGCTTGCATCCGTGCGATCGAGACTGCGCTGGCCAGGGTCGAAAACGTGGAACTGGCTCGCGTCAACCTGTCGACGAAACGCGTGTCGGTTCGCTGGCATGGAAATGAGGTCCCGCCGCTTTTTGCCACGCTTGATCGGTTGGGGTACCGGGCACACCTGTTCGACCCGGAAACTCAGGAGCGTGACAAGACCTTCTTCGAGCTGATCCGGGCTGTCGCCGTTGCGGGCTTCGCGGCCGCAAACATAATGTTGCTGTCGGTATCCGTCTGGTCCGGGGCCGAAGGCGCGACGCGGGACCTGTTTCACTGGCTGTCCGCATTGATCGCCATTCCGGCGCTGGTCTTCGCTGGGGGCATCTACTTCCGCTCAGCGGCCAACGCACTGCGTCATGGCCGCATGAACATGGATGTGCCGATCGCGGTGGGTGTGTCCCTTGCCTATGCGATGAGCCTCTATGAGACCATCAACCATGGGAAGCACGCCTATTTCGATGCCTCGGTATCGCTACTTTTCTTCTTGCTGATCGGTCGCACCCTCGATCACGTGATGCGGGAACGGGCTAGAACTGCCGTCAATGGCCTGGCGAGACTGGCCTCCCGCGGCGCCGTGGTGCTGCGCGACGACAGCTCGCGCGATTACCTGCCTGTCGGCGACATCGAGCCCGGCATGCGCCTGCTGATCGCCGCAGGGGAGAGAATCCCGGTCGACGGCGACGTTCTCAGCGGGGATTCCGACCTCGATTGCTCGATCGTATCCGGCGAAAGCGCGCCGCGGGCAGTGAGTGCCGGAATGCACCTGCAGGCAGGAACGCTCAACCTCACCGGCCCGCTGACCATGCAGGCGACGGCGGCGGCGAAGGATTCCTTCCTGGCGGAGATGGTAAGGCTGATGGAGGCGGCCGAAGGCGGGCGCTCGCAATATCGAAAGATTGCCGATCGCGTATCCGCGCTCTATGCGCCAGTGGTCCATGTCGGAGCGCTCGCGACGTTCCTCGGCTGGATGGCGGCAACCGGCGACTGGCATCGGGCCATGACCGTCGCTATCGCGGTGCTCATCATCACCTGCCCTTGCGCCCTCGGCCTTGCGGTTCCGATCGTACAGGTCGTTGCGGCACGCCGCCTGTTCGAGGCCGGGGTGATGGTCAAGGACGGCTCCGCCATGGAGCGTCTGGCTGCAATCGACACCGCCGTGTTCGACAAGACCGGAACGCTCACAATGGGGCGACCGAGGCTGGTGAACGCGTCCTCGATCGATCCGGCCCTGCTCGCGACGGCGGCAAAGATGGCGGCCCATTCGCGCCATCCCTATTCGAAGGCCTTGGCGATCTATGAAGGGTCCTCCAGCCAACCCAAATTCGACGCGGTGCGGGAGGAACCAGGCTTCGGCATAGAAGCTCTCACCGGCAAAGACGTCTGGCGTCTCGGCCGGCACGGATGGGCGGGGTGGAAGGCCGAGCCGAGGCTCGAAGACACGTCCGGAGCGTCTGACGGGACCGGGCTTTCGAAGAACGGAATGATCGTCGCACGCTTCGCCTTCGAGGATGCTCCGCGACAGGACGCCAAGGCGGCCCTCGAAGAGCTGAAGCGGGCGGGCGTTCCGGTCGAAATGCTTTCCGGCGATACAACGAAGGCCTGTGGCGAGGTGGCCAGGACGTTGGGTATTGTGAACTTCGTGCCCGCGCTCCTTCCGTCGGGCAAGGTCGAATGGATTGAAACGCTGACCCACGCTGGCCATAAGGTCCTTATGGTCGGTGACGGCCTTAACGACACGCCGGCACTTGGAGCGGCGCATGTGTCGATGGCACCCGCCACCGCGGCCGACATAGGGCGCAAGGCTGCGGATTTCGTCTTCCTTCGCGACAGCCTTTTGGCGGTTCCGCTCGCCCTTGATATTTCGCGAAGAGCTGGCCGGCTCATTCGTCAGAACATAGCGATAGCGATTGTCTACAACGCGCTTGCCGTGCCGATTGCCATCCTCGGGTATGTGACGCCCCTAATAGCAGCGGTCGCGATGAGCGCTTCCTCTCTGATCGTGATCGCAAATGCGATGCGGCTTCAGGGAGTGAAGGGGGCACGGGAAGCCACAGCGGTCAGACGCCGCGCCACAGTCGTCGAGGCTGCCCGTTCATGACTATGCTCGTCTATCTTATTCCCGCAGCCCTGTTCCTGGGGGCGCTCGGTTTGTCCGGGTTCCTATGGGCCCTGCGCAGCGGCCAGTATGAGGATCTCGATGGAGCCGCAGAGCGAATACTGATCGAACCGGATCAGCGAGACAACGAAGGCCGGCAATCAATCTGATGTAGATCAAGGCACGTTTGATCTCGATGTCCGAACAAGCGCCTGACGGAAAACGGGATAGCTCCATGCATGCTCAGGACATCATGACGACGCCGGTTGTCACGATCGCCACCTCCGCCTCAGTCGGCGAAGCGGCCGATCTGATGCTGAGCAGGAAAATCCGCTGCCTGCCCGTCTTACATGGCGATGGATCGCTGGCCGGTGTCATCAGCGAAGGCGATTTTCTGCGCCGAGAGGAACTTGGCACCCGACGGACGCGGCCGCGCTGGCTCGAATTTCTTATCGGCCCGGGCAAGGTGGCCGACGAGTATGCTCGTTCGAATGGACGCCGCGTGGACGAGGTTATGACGACCGGCGTCGTTTCGGCGGCGCCTGGCAGCTCACTAGCTGAGATCGTCGAACTCATGGTGACCCACGATATCAGGAACGTACTTATCCTCGACGCGGGCAACCTTGTCGGCATAGTCAGCCGCTCCGATCTGATGCGCGCGCCCTCAGCCGGTCGGCGACATCCTTCGGCATGTAGCGCTCGTCATGCTTAGCAAGCACGTTGTCAGCGATGAAGACACCGTCCGGACCGAAGGCGTCCTCGGTGATGACGCCCCGCTCTTCGCGAAACAGATCGGGAAGGATACCGCTGTATGTGACCTTGACCGACCGTTGCGTGTCGGTCACCGAGAAGGCGACAGTGGCGCCCCCGCGCACAATGGTGCCCTTCCCAACGAGACCGCCAAGACGGATGCGTTGTCCGGGCGGCACGCGTAAGATTTGAGTCCGGAGGCGGCGCCCAGGAGGAGCAGCCCCCGCCAGGATCACCGACAATCGCTTCTGCTTGCGCGTCATCCCTCACCCCCTCGCGATCGGCCGAGGGAGCGGCCTAAGGACGATTTCTAGGCGTGTTTGGCCCCGATGCCAATCAGCGGACAGATTGCAGCCGAGCGATCAAATCGCCGTTGCGGCAATAGTCCGGCGGACGATCCGCATGTGTGGTTTCGTCAAGCCAAGCGGCACATTCGCCCTGCCGGCCGCAAGACCGGCACCGATCCACCGCACGACTGATGACCGCCGTATGATCCGCTACAACCTTCAACTGCCTGTCGACGCCCATCTTCCGCATCATGCGCCCCATCAAGGCGGTTCTGGCGTCAACCCCGATCAGATATTCGAAAAAGCTCATGTCGACACACTCCTCAGCGGCAAATCACTGCCATGCCGCGCGGTTTGCGGCGTTGATCTTGATCAATAGGCTGCGTGCCGAATATCGCACCGAATACCGGTAGTCAGTGCCATTGCCAGCACTCCCCAAAAGGTGGCGCGAACACGTATAGCGAATCGTCAGTACGACATGAGGCGGTTGATGCTGTCCTCGTGCATCAACGTGCGGGTGATACCGCCGAAGGCCCATTCCATTACCCTGCTATGGCCGTAGGCGCCGGAGACGATCAAGTCGGCATGGATCGAGCGCGCGAACGCCGTCAAACTATCGCCGTCGGCCTTGCCGGAGATCATTTCGGTTCGAGCCATGATGCCGTGATGTTCCAGGAATACCGCGACGTCCGCGAGGCTGTTTCGAACATTTTCTCCGAAATCGGCCTCGATCGTGGCAACCACTACCTCGCTCGCTCGCGCCAGGAACGGCAACGCGTCGGACAAAGCCCTGCGGGCCTCCCGGCTGTCCTTCCAGGCGACAAGAACCGTGCTTGGCGGGAGATGTCTCGTCTTATTCGCAGCGACCAGCACGGGCCGTCCGGCGCCAAGGACAAGGCTTCCGAGATCAACTTCCCGATAGACATTGTTCCCGCCACCATCGGTCACGATAAGATCAGCGGAGCACGCAGCCAGATTGAGCGCGCGCGTGGGACCGCAAACATACTGCGTCCATTCGTTGCCGACAGGAGCCGGGACAAGCTGTTCGAACACGTCGCGCAGCTCCGCCAGTCGCGCTTCTATCTGCTCGCGCTGGACCTGCATGACCTCCCCTTCATAGACTAATCCCTCGCCCGTAGAGACAAGCGGCGGCACGTCCGCGGCGGCGAGGCCTATGAGGTGAGCGTCGAAGCGCACCGCCAGGTCGGATGCCAGCTTGACGATCGGCGCAGGGTCTGCGTCGACAGCCAGGTTGACGACGATCGTTTTGTAGGACATGCGCGAACCCTCGCTGTGAACGTCAAAGATGCGCCTCCTCGAATGAAGCCTTCGGCAGCGAAGCGCCTTGACGTCGGTCAAAAAATCAGATCGCCGTTTGTCTGCATTGTGATGAATGCTAAATCGGCGAATGTGGCCGGTCCTCGGGATCCCGGGGGGCACGCGAACAAGAAAGGGCAGGCCTTGTCGAATTCCGAGAAGCGGGATTACTTACCGGAACATGAGCTTCTCTCGCTGATGTTCGAGCAGGCGCCCGGCTTCATGACCTTGCTCAGCGAGCCAGGTCACATTTTCCAGCTGACGAACGCCGCTTACCAGCGGCTGATCGGCTACCGGCAGGTGATCGGCAAAACCGTCCGGGAAGCGTTGCCGGAACTGGAAGGCCAAGGATTTTTCGAACTGCTCGATGGCGTGGGCGAAACCGGCGAACCCTACATTGGCCGCAGCGTCAAAGTCGCGCTGCGCAACGCCGAAACTGGGATGGCGGAAGAACGTATTCTGGACTTCGTCTACCAACCCATCAGGGCCAAGGACGGCCGTGTGGCGGCGATTTTCGTGCAGGGCACCGACGTGAGCGATTTGTCGTTCGCCAATGCCGCGCTCCAGCTGCGTGAAGATCACCTGCGTTCGATCCTGGCCACCGTGCCCGATGCGATGGTCGTCATCGACGAACAGGGCATGATACAGTCCTTCAGCACCGCCGCCGAAATGCTGTTCGGTTATAAATCCGGCGAAGTCATCGGGAAGAATGTCAGCCTCCTCATGCCATCCCCCTATCGGGAGGAACATGACGCCTACCTTCAGCGATATCTCTCGACCGGAGAGCGCCGTATCATCGGATTGGGCCGCACAGTGACAGGGCTGCGCAAGGACGGGTCGACTTTTCCCATGGAGCTTGCCGTCGGTGAAATGCATCCTGGAACGGGACGATTCTTCACCGGGTTCTGCCGCGACCTGACTGAACGCCATAGAACTGAAGCCAGAATGCAAGAGCAGCAGCAGGAACTGCTCCACATGGCCAGGTTCACCGCGCTCGGTGAAATGGCATCCACACTGGCGCATGAGATCAACCAGCCGCTGACGGCCATCACCAACTATCTAAAAGGCAGTCGCCGCCTTCTGGAGAAGAGCAAGGACGAGAATGCCTCCGTGTTGCAGGAGGCCGTCGAGAAGGCGGCCGAGCAGGCATTACGGGCCGGAGACGTCATTCGCCGTCTTCGAGACTTCGTTGCTCGAGGTGAAAGCGAGCGCCAGGTCGAACGGCTGCCAATTCTGATCGAGGACGCTGCTTCGCTTGCCCTTGTTGGGGCCAGGGAGGCAGACGTGCGGGTGACCTATGAGCTCGATCCAGCTGCCGAACTGGTCTTGACCGATCGCATCCAGATTGAGCAGGTTTTGCTGAACCTGATGCGAAACGCCGTGGAGGCCATGCACGGCGCGCCGCGACGCGAATTGCGGGTCATAACCACGGCACGGCACGACGGAATGGCGGAGGTCGGCGTGATCGATACCGGCCCAGGCCTGGCGCCAGAGGTCGCAGCTCATCTTTTCCAGCCTTTCGTCACCACCAAGAAGCAGGGAATGGGGGTAGGCCTGTCCATTTGTCGCACTATCGTGGAGTCGCACGGCGGTCATATCTGGGCAGAGGCTGTACCCGGTGGAGGAACCGCGTTCCGGTTCACCCTGCGCGCTGTGGAGAAGGAAGAGATAACCCGTGGCCAGTGATGTCGTTCATGTGGTCGACGACGACGTCGACGTGCGCAAGTCGCTGGGATTCCTTCTGGCGACGGCAGACTTTGCCGTGCGCCTTCATGAATCCGCGACGGCATTCCTGGCCGCGGTGCCGAAAGAGATCGAGGGCTGCATCGTGACCGACGTGCGCATGCCCGGCATCGACGGCATCGAGTTCCTGCGGCAGTTGAGAGCACGCGGACACGCGGTGCCGGTGATCGTGATGACGGGGCACGCGGATGTCGCCCTCGCCGTCCAGGCGATGAAGGAAGGCGCCGCCGATTTCATCGAGAAGCCGTTCGACGACCAGGTGCTGATCGGCGCGATCCATTCGGCCCTGGCCATTCGCAATCAGGCAGCCTCGGCGCACCCGCAATCGGCGGAAATCCGGAAACATCTCTCTACCCTTTCGGAGCGTGAGCGGCAGGTCCTGGACGGCCTCGTCTCGGGCTTGCCCAACAAGACGATCGCCTACGACCTTGGGATCAGCCCGCGCACGGTTGAAATCCATCGAGCGAATGTCATGAGCAAGATGGGGGCCAGCAGCCTGTCGCATCTGGTGCGTATGGCTCTGATCGTCGACCCCAAGGCTTAATGCGCGTTCCTTGGGGAATCCCGCTGAACCTTTTCGAGGCTCCAGGCACGCCAGTGAGTAGGATGAATGTCGACGCGCGCTCCGGTCACCGCATTCTTCCAGCCCGCCGCTCCTTTCTCGCAGGGGAAAACGAGCGTGTGCACCCCATCGTTGTCGATGACGGCCAGTTCGAGACTGCGGCCGGAAGGCGCGCTTGTGATCGGGTTCCACATTGAATCAGTCTGTCTGTTGGACCTTCTTTGTGCTTTGACTTGAATCATTTCTCGGTGCGCCGTTACTTATCCGGCGAACTTTTCCTGCCTTGAGGCGGATCGCTGATCATTCATCTGGCGGTGTACCCACCATCCACCAGATGATAGCTGCCGGTTATGAAGCCGGCTTCGCTGGAAAGAAGGAAGCAGGTCAGCGCCGACACTTCCGCAGGCGTGCCCAATCGACCCACCGGATGCAGTTCCGCAAGACCCTCGATTACGCCCGCTTCCAGATTCTTCGTCAGGAGAGGTGTATCGATGAAGGCCGGGCCAACGGCATTCACGCGGATACGCTGCGCCGCGAACTCCATTGCCGCCACCTTCGTCAGCCCCACCAGCGCATGCTTGGTCGCCACGTAGGCGCAGGCATTGGCCCAGCCGACGGTGCCGAGG
The DNA here is from genome assembly GCA_040755925.1 of Pseudomonadota bacterium. GTDB lineage: Bacteria > Pseudomonadota > Alphaproteobacteria > Rhizobiales > Rhizobiaceae > Mesorhizobium. Next base: position 5,667 of record JBFLWR010000229.1, on the reverse strand, counting down.
ACGGAGGACATGTTGACGATCGCGCCTCCCTCTCCTGTCCGGAGCATCGCGGCGATCTCGTATTTCATGCCGTAGAAGACACCATTGAGGTTCACGTCGACGATCTTTTGCCAGTCGTCGATCGGATAATCGACGGTGGTCTCGCTTGGCCCTCCGATGCCGGCATTGTTGACCGCAAGATGCAGCCCGCCGAAGGTCTCGATCGAGAAATCCACCATTCGTTCAACCGATCGGGCTTCGGCGACATCGACCTGGAAGGCCCGGGCATTGCCAAGCGTCGACGCGATCCTGGTCACGGTGTCGACGGCCGAGGAAAAATCCAGGTCCGCAACCACGACATGCGCGCCGCGGGCAGCGAGTTCGATAGCGATGGCGGCGCCTATGCCAGATCCCGCCCCAGTCACGATTGCAACTTTGTCCTTGAAGCTCATTGTCGGGACGCTCCGTTGGTCAGGTAATTGCCTAGCGGAGGACACGGCGTGGCGCTTTGACTGCCGTCAAATGCGTGACCTTCTCGCAGCCCGTCGCAGTGACACTCCCGGAAGGTCGATTGATGCGGATCAATGACGATTGTTCAGGCCGGTGGTTGGATGGCGCCCTCGATAGGTCAGACCTGAACTGGCGATGCGGGCGCGACGATCCGCGAGAAACGCGGAAATCGCGAAGTGTCGAACCTGCTCAGCGCCTACCTCATTGAGCAGGGCCGCTGACCTGCTCGGGTGCCTCATGACAACCCCCCGGGGTGCAGGAGCAGAGGCAGCGGCCCTTGCCGAGCAACCTGTTATATGGAGAAAAACCATGGCTGAGGCCGCCACCGGACTGCCGGTGTTGGAATCGCCCACCCATATCGTGCCGGTGCTGTTCGGTGATCCCGAGCTTTGCAAGATGGCGGGCGCCGCGTGGCACCGAGCGGCTGCGCATCACGCCGACGCCGTTCCATTCGGACGCGCCGGTCGAGACCTGGGACGCGCCAGGCATTCCCTATGCGAGCTCCGGACGACCAGCCGTCGCCAAGAGCGACCGCATCATTCCCCTGCCGGTGCCGAAGTCAGGCTGCTGAAGGCAAGGCCAACCTGAACGGACGGGAGGGACCGAACTATGTTTCGCGATCGTCAAGAAGCTGGGCAGAAGCTCGCCGTCGAACTCGCAAAGCTGCAACTGAAGGACCCGGTTGTGCTCGCCCTGCCGCGCGGCGGCGTCCCCGTCGCGGCGGAAGTGGCCAAGGCTCTGAAGGCACCGCTCGACCTGATCCTTGTCCGCAAGGTCGGGGCGCCCGGCAATCCGGAACTGGCCGTGGCCGCCATTGTGGACGGCGACCCCGCGGATGTCGTGCTCAACCGGGAGATCGTGGAGGCCTATTGCCTCGGCGATGACGAGCTTCGCGTCCTGATCGCAGAAGAACGCCCCGAATTGGAACGGCGTCGGGCGACATATCGCGGGTGTCGGAAGCCGCTGTCTGTCGATGGCAAATCGGTGATCGTCGTCGATGACGGCGCGGCCACCGGGACAACGATGAAGGTTGCGATACGGGCGTTGAAACGCCGTTCGCCGCGCGAAATCGTCGTCGCCCTGCCCGTGGCTCCACCCGAAACGTTGACCGAACTCGCCTGCGAGGCGGACTGGACCGTCTGCCTCAGTGAACCGCTGCAATTCCGGGCGCTTAGCCAACACTATCTGAACTTTCCGCAGCTCTCCGATGTCGACGTTCTGACGATGTTGGACGAGGCCACCAGCGATTACAAACTCACCACGTCAGGCGAGGCTCGGAGGCGACGCGAGGCCATCTCCAAAAGATAGGAGCGACACCAATGCGAATCCGCATCCTTTCGGCCCTCGAGTGCACAAAGATTTTGACGGCTCATCGTGTCGGTCGCGTGGCCTGCGCCAGGAATGGTCAACCCTATATCGTTCCGTTCTACTACGCTCACGCGGACAATCACCTCTACGCCTTTTCCATGCCGGGCGAGAAGCGATGGATGCCTGATCTCCCGAAGCCGACGACACTCTCCCCCGGCGGGGCCCGCCAGGGCGACATCGCCGGGTCGGGCTTCCTGGATCGGACCAAGCAACCAGTCTATTGATTGGTCTTCCCTCGTTGGCCAAGGCTCTTGATGTAAGCGATGATGGCTTCGATCTGTTCAGGCGTGGCGACGAACTCCGGCATATCCGGGTGGCCTGTCGAAATTCCTTCAGCCAAGGCCTCTCCGAGATCTTCGACCGGATATCGCAAATGCAAGGACCGGAAGGGTGGCGCGCCCGGGTGAGTGCTTTCGCCGGCCGGACCGACAGCATGGCATCGGGCGCAGTTCGTCTCGACCAACCTCCTGCCATAGGCGACTTGCTGGCTATTGGCCGCCCGCGCCGAACATGCACACAGAAGTGCAAGCCCCACCGTTAGGATTTCCAGCGTCGTTCCACGTCTCATCATCATCGGATACGCGACGCGGAGGGTGTTGGTCCTTGATCCAGCGCAAACTCCCGGCGGCTGCTTGATAGGTGCTCAAGGGGATGGCGAACTGCTTCATTTCGAATCCCGGAAGCCCTGACGGGAAAGCCGCGCACTTTGATCCATATCAAGGTGCGCCGGATGCCGGGAGATAGCCTCAGCGCTGCGAACACATTCAACTGAAGGCGCGAGCCATGAGCTACAAATCCATTCTCCTGAATCTGTGCGTCGACGGCCCGATCGAACCGCTTGCGAGAGCCGGTATCCAGCTTGCCAAGCGTTTCGACGCGCGGTTGATCGGCTTCTGCGCGGCCGATGCCCCCCTACCCGTGACGATGGCGCCCGAAGGGGCAGCCATTGCCGCGGAGATATGGGAGGAGTCGAGAGACGAAATCCGGCGGCGGTTCAAGGATCTGCATGAGGAGTTCGATAGCCTGGTCGCCGGATCGGTGAAATGCGAATGGCGAGACGCCATCGAGAACCCGGACCACGCCGTGGTCGCCAACGCATCCGTCGCCGACCTTATCGTCACCGGCGCGACCGAAGGAGCATCCACCGGTGATTCATACCGCAGCGCCGATCCCGGCTCGCTCGTACTGCGCGCCGGCAGACCTGTGCTGGTGGCAGCCCATCGTACTGCCGACCTGCCAACAGGAAGAATCGTGGTTGCGTGGAAGGATACGCGGGAAGCAAGGCGCGCCGTGGCCGACGCGGTGCCATTGATGCTCACGGCCAATGAGGTGACGGTGGTGGCGGTCGATCGGGAGCCGGACGATTGGCTCAAGAATACTACCAGGGACGTCGCGGGCTTCCTCGCCGGCCACGGCATCAGCGCGCGAACCGAAATCTTGAAATCGGACGACGAGGGCAACTGCCTCATCGATTTTCTGGCCTCGGCCGGCGCGGAACTGATAGTCTCGGGCGCTTATGGACACAGCCGCCTGAGAGAGTGGGTATTCGGCGGAGTCACCCGGTCTCTGCTGGATCAGGTCTGGCTCAGTCGACTGATGTCAAACTGATGTTCGACCGCCTAGCGGTTTGCTGAAGGCATGAGGCCACTTTGTAAGTTGGCCCGGGCGACATCGCAGGCATCGGCGAGCCATAGGTCCGAAAAGGTGCCAGAGTTTGTAGCCCAGGCAGCTTTTCGTTTTCGGGAAAAATCCGACCGGCCTGGATGTCAACCGATCGTAATCCTGTCCTCGACGGTCCTTACGCCGGCGGCCGACCAGGCGGCACGTTCGGCGGCCCTGCGCTCCGACCATGCATTTTTTACCCGTCCTTCGAGCCGCGCCGCGCCGTTGTCGAGGACATTTACCTTGATCTCCTGGGCTTCGACCTCGGCATTGCGCTTCAATGCATCTTCGATGCGCTGCTTGATATCGTACGTCGACGGCCTCGGCTTGATGTCGATGTGGTTGGTGACGCCCACAACACCCGAGAGGTGGCGAATGGCACCCTCGGCGGCAGCCTTCTGGTACTGCCAGTCAACCTTGCCGGTAAGCTTCATCCAACCGGCACTGGAGCGCGAGCGGATCGGGAAAGTGCCGCACTCGCTCGGCTTTGAGCGAGGTCAAAGAGCTGCCTGTCGTTTGCGGTTAGAAGGTGCGCAACCATGAGCGACGGGACAATGAACATTGTCGAAGAGAATATCAACGAAGCCACTGCCCCCGGCAGGCTGCGTGGCCTGATCGATCGCCTGAAGGAACACCCCCTCGCCCGTGTCGGCCCAGGCTTGATCACAGGTGTGGCCGACGACGACCCGAGCGGGATTGCGACCTACTCGCAAGCAGGCGCCCAATTCGGCCTCAACATGCTGTGGACGATGCCGCTCTGCTTTCCATTGATGGCGGCGATCCAGTCGATGTGCGGCAGGATCGGCCGGGTTACAGGCAAAGGGCTTGCCGCCAACATCAAGGCGTTCTTCCCGCCGGTCGTGTTGAAGTTCGTGGTCGTTCTGCTTCTGGTGGCGAACACACTCAACATCGCGGCCGACGTGGCGGCCATGGGCGAAGTCGCGCAACTGGTGACCGGCATGAACCGGCTGCTGGCGACATTGGTATTCACCGTCGCCACGCTGGTTCTGCAGGTGTTCGTTCCGTATCACCGCTATGTGAATTTCCTGAAATGGCTGACGCTTTCGCTTCTCGCCTATGCCGCGGTGCTCTTCACCGTCCACGTGCCATGGAGCGAGGTCGCGCTGCGCACGGTATGGCCCAAACTGGCGCTGAATTCCGACACCGCCACCGTGGCTGTGGCGATCTTCGGTACGACGATCAGCCCCTATCTCTTCTTCTGGCAGGCTTCAGAGGAGGTAGAGGAGATGAAAGGCGCCCCTTCCCTGCTCGACGATGGAGCACAATCCGAGCGCGAATTGCGCCGGGTGCGCTGGGATACCTGGAGCGGTATGTTCTACTCCGACCTGACCTCCTACTTCATCATCCTGGCGACAGCGGTGACGCTCAATGTCCAGGGTATCACCGATATTGAAACCGCCGCGCAGGCGGCCAGCGCGTTGCGGCCGCTGGCGGGCGACTTCGCCTTCATCCTCTTCGCAATGGGCATATTGGGTGTTGGATTGATCGGCGTGCCGGTCTTGGCGGGGTCGGCGGCTTATGCGCTGGCGGAGGCCATGGGGTGGCAAGAAGGCCTCGAGCTCAAGGCAAGCGACGCTCGGGGCTTCTATGGAGTGATCGCGGTTAGCGTGCTCGCAGGGTTGGCCATCCAATACCTTCCCATCAACCCGATGAAGGCGCTGTTCTGGAGCGCGGTGATCAACGGCGTAGTGGCGGTGCCGTTGATGGTGGTGGTCATACTGCTGGCGTCGAGCAAATCCGTCATGGGACCCTTCACTTCCGGGCGACCGATCGTCGTTCTTGGCTGGATCGCAACGGTAGTCATGGCCGCCGCATCGATCATGATGCTCCTTCCAGGCTAACCGCGGAGCAGTGCCGCCATGCCATACATTTCGATCGAGGACCTGCCTCCATCAATCAGCGAACATCTCCCGGCCCATGCGCAGGAGATCTATCGCGCTGCCTTCAACAACGCCTGGGACGAATACGTAGCCCGAGGCGTGAAGCGGGAGGAGATTGCTCATCGTGTCGCATGGGCGGCGGTCAAGCGTCGTTACCGCAAGGAAGGGAGCGAGTGGGTGCCGCTTTAAGCTCTTTACCCCAGCGCATTTTGATCGAAATCAAAACGCTTGTTCGCACGTCTGATTA
>JBFLWR010000228.1:0-2821 GCA_040755925.1 Pseudomonadota bacterium | reverse complement strand
TACTATGCGCTCAATCCGGGCAAGGCCGAGCGCCGCCTCGCCATGATCCATTACGGTCTCTACACGCTCGGCCTGGTGGTCATGCTGCCGGCGCTTTACCTGAAATACGCGCAAGGCAACGACGCCATGGAGCCGGTGCTGGGCATCGGCTCGCTGATCGTCGCCGCCGGCGTGCTCGTCTTTGCCGTCGTGGTCTTCTCATCCTCGCAGGCGGAGCGCTCCGCGACGTCCGTCGCGGCGCGCTGAGTTCCTCGGGCGCCTGGTTCACCGGGCGCCCTTCTGGAAAGCGCCGGCCGCCGGGTCGAATCGTGGCTGGTCGCAGGCGACTGGATCAGTTCATGCCGCGTGGCGATGAACTTCCACGGTGACGTGGGACAGCGTTGGGAAGCGGGCCAGGCGGGCACGATAAAACTCCGGTCCTCGATCCGTCGCGGTGTCGACCGACACGATCGCGCCCAGATGCCCAGGTCCGAGCCGCCAGAGGTGCAGGTCGTCAACGTGATCGCCCTCGACCTCGACGGCTTTGCGGACATCGTCGGCGATGCGCCGGTCAGGCACCATGTCGAGCAGGATCGCGCCCGTGTCGCGCACAAGCCCTAGCGACCAGCTTGCGATGACGACGGCGCCGACGATGCCGGCAAGGGGGTCCATCCAGAGCCAGCCGAAGGCGCGCGCCAGGAGCAGCCCGACGATAACCATCACGGAGACCGCCGCATCGGCAAGGACATGGATGACCGCCGCGCGCATGTTGTTGTCGCGATGCGCCGCGCCGTGGTCGTGCGCGCCATGGTCGTCTTCGTCGAAAGTGACCGGGTGGTTCTGGTCGCCGATGTAAACGTGGGCGACGAAGGCATGCGGCTCGGGGATCGTATCGACGCTTTCAAGCCAGTCGCCGCGAGCGACCATGGTGAAGACCTGCCGCGCTCCATCCGGCCGCACGGTCTCGATCCGGGCTGGCTGCGCCGACAAGGATTCACCGTGCATCCGGAATACAGGCGGGACACCATCCTCGAACACGGTCAGCCGGACAGCGCCTGCGTCCGTTTCGATCAGATGTTCATCGTCGTGCCCATGATGATCGTGAGTGTGTCCGTGACTGTGGCCATGGCCATGGTGGTGATGGCCGCCGCCGCTGAGCAACCAGGCGCTTGCGATGTTGACGCCAAGGCCCAGCACCGCGATCGGGATCGCTTCGGCAAAATGGATCGGCACCGGCTGGATGAGCCGGGACACGGCCTCGTAGCCAATCAGCAGCGCGATGATTGCGAGGATGATGGCGCTCGTGAATCCGGCGAGATCGCCGAGCTTGCCTGTGCCGAAGCTGAAACGCGGGTCCTGCGCGTATCGGCGCGCGAAACTATAGGCCAGGGCGGCAAGAAACAGCGCGCCGGCATGCGTGCTCATATGCAGCCCATCGGCAATCAGCGCGATCGACCCGAACAGCCAGCCACCGACGATCTCCACAGCCATCATGACGGCGCAGAGAACTATGACGGCCCAGGTTCGGCGCTCGGCGCTTTCGTGGCCCGCGCCCAGGAAGACGTGGCTGTGCCGCGCTGACGACGGCCCGTGAGTGACTGCCATGGCAAAATCCTACTTCAGGTAAGTCCGCACGACATCCATGAGCTGCTCGGCGGCCTCGATGTTCAGCGCGCCGGGATGCTTCTCGGAATCCACCAGATGCATGCGGACATGATCCTCGACGACCTCCGCCATGAAACCGGCCATCGCGCCGCGAACGCCGGCGATCAGATGCAGCACGCGCTCGCATCCGGCCTCTTCCTCCAGCGCGCGCTCGATCGCCTCGACCTGGCCTTTCATGCGTCGCACGCGGGCCAACAGCTTTTGCTTCTCGCGAATGGTATGCGTCATGACGGCTCCATAGCATAGGGTAGCCCCCTATGCTATATGTTTCTGGATCGCTGCCTGAGAAATGAGCGGGAGGTAGGTTATCGGGCGGTGGAGGCCATCCAAGCAGGGGGCTCGGCCAGCGCGCAAGGATGAGTCAGGCCACCACGCATGCCGCAAGCACGGCCGCTGCGATGCCGATGTCGTTTCGGATGCTCGTTGCGAACCGCGGTGCAGGTGCCGATGTCGTCGCTGTCCCTTGCGACAGCGTCATCGCCGTCGTTTTCTAGGACATCAGCTTCGGGAACAGCCGAACAAGCAGGGCGTGGATGATGCCGTCCCGCTCGAATGGGGCGGAATGCTTGACCGGCGTCGGCGCGGTGTCGGCCTTGGTCTCTTCGGTTGCGGGGCGCTCGCCCTGCACCAGCCACAGCACCGCCACGAAGTAGCCGGCCTGCAGCACCACGCCCGCCAGGAACGTCCAGCCCAACGATTCCAGCATCGATCCGGTGGACGCGTAAGTCCAGCCGAGGACCACGAGGAGCGTTGCTGTCATTCCCACAAGAAACTGCGGAAAATACATTTGCCCAACCCAACGCCGCGACCGTTGCCGGTCCTCGACGATCGCACCCATTTGTCTACCCGTCTTGACCCATGCACCTTTTCCAGGAGGACCGCAAGGTGGCCATTGCCCCCGTGGCATAGGCCTTTGGCCGTGCCCGGCGCGGGACCTAAGGTCCGGGGACCTTTGCTGAGGGAACCAAGCGGCGGCCGATCCGTTCTCAACCCGGACATTCATCAGGAAGGACTAATGGACTGCGGCGTTGCCCGGTCTCGGTGCAATTGTCGCCGCCGGCATCCTGCCCGGCTGAGTCCCGCATCCTCCCGTACCACCGCCGAGATCGTCCCTTCGTCGGCGGGGGTGCCAGACCCGCCGCCTTGCACGCGAAGGCGGCGGGTTGCGCTTTTGCGC
>JBFLWR010000227.1:0-11790 GCA_040755925.1 Pseudomonadota bacterium | reverse complement strand
AGGTCTCTCTCGACCCAGATGACGGAATGGATTTGTAGGCGCCATGGCAACTGGCAAGAAGAAAGCGCAGATCTCGGTCTATCTCGATCAGGCGGTCATGAAGATGCTTGCCGACTATGCGGCGCGGCGCGATCAGCCCCAGTCGATGATTGCCGAAGCGGCGATCGCGTCGTTCCTGTCGCCGGATGCCGATGAACGTCGCGAGGCGGCGATAGCCAAACGGCTCGACCAGGTTGACCGACGACTTGCCCGGCAGGAACGCGATGTCGGCATCGCGATCGAGACCCTGGCGGTATTCGTCCGCTTCTGGCTGGCGACCACGCCGGCCTTGCCGGAGCCGGCCGCGCAGGCCGCGCGTGCCAAGGCCGCTGAACGCTACGACGCTTTTGTTACAGCTTTGGGAAGGCGCCTGGCGAAAGGGCCGAAGCTGCGGCAGGAGATTTCGGAGGATATCCATCCGACGGAGACCGAGGGGCTTTAGGCTGGCCGTGGCCCGCGAGCCACGCCTTGCTATATAGGAGCTCTGTTTACGGTTTTCAGCTTTTGCGGCGATCATCGCCGCAAAGTCACATTATTGTAAACTGACGTCGCGTATGATAGTTTATCGAAATCAACAAATGCGGCGATGATCGCCGCACACACCGAAATCTATAAACCACCATGCCAACGAATGCTGATCGCCGCGAACTGCTCCAAACCCTGGTGCCCGAGGGGCTCCCGGTGACGAAGCACTGGTTGACGAAGCAAAGCCCGCAATTTGATCGTCACGCCCTCGACAACCTGGTCAAAAGCAAGCAGCTCAAGGCGCTGGCGCCGGGCGTCTATGTGCGGCCCGGCACCCATTTGACCTGGCAAGGGGTGGTAGCCGCCCTGCAGACCATATTCGGTACCGATCTTAGTGTCGGCGGGCTCACCGCGCTCGAATTGCAGGGATTTGCGCATTACCTGCCTTTGTCGCGCCAACGCACAGTGCATCTTTACGGCAAGGATGTCTTGCCGGCCTGGCTGAACCATGCGTTGCCGGCCGTGCAGTTCGTCCGCCACAACCGCCTTGCCTCGGTAGGCGGAACCGGATTCGTCCACCGCGAATATAATACGCTTGAGCGCACGCTCCTGGACGTAGCTGTTCCGGGCCAGCGGCAAGGTTCGTGGCCATTCACCTTGTCGTCGCCCGAGCGAGCCTATCTCGAGGTGCTGATGGACGTCCCGGCAGCGATATCCTTCGAACATGCCAATCAGTTGCTTCAGGGTATGACGACGCTTTCGCCGCGGCGCATGGAAGAGCTTCTGCGCAAATGCACCAACGTCAAGGTCCGCCGGCTGTTCTACTGGATGGCAGAGCGCAATGCCTATGCCTGGCTCAAGAAGTTGCCCGCTGCCGAAGAGCTCGATGCACTGGGTCTTGGCCGCGGCAACAGGGTCCTGGCCAGGGGCGGCAGACTCGATCAAAAATATCGCATAACCGTCCCGGAGGAGATGTGGACACCGCCAGCCCTTACTACGGTCAAGTCCGTCTCCTGACCCGCATCCTGCCGCTGGTGGCGGCGGAGAGGTCGTTCGCGCTCAAGGGCGGTACCGCCATAAACCTCTTCATCCGCGACCTCCCGCGTCTCTCCGTCGACATCGACCTTGTCTACCTGCCGATGGATGATCGTGACACGGCATTGAGGAACGTCGCGGAAGCGCTCGCCCGCATCGCCGACGCCGTCATCGCCGCAATGCCTGGCACCGAGATTATTCGCTCCTTCGAGCACCAGGCGGATGCACTGCGCCTGTTTGTCTCGCAGGGCGACGACCGCATCAAGATCGAGCTCTCGCCGGTCCTGCGCGGATCCGTCCTTCCCGAGGAACTGCGCGAAGTGTCGCCCGCGGTTGAACAGCAGTTCGGTTATGTCGAAATGCAGCTTCTCTCCATTCCCGACCTCTACGCCGGAAAGATCTGCGCAGCCCTTGACCGCCAGCATCCGCGCGACCTCTTCGATGTGAAGCTGCTCTTTGAAAACGAGGGCCTCACGCCGGACCTGGTCAGGACCTTCCTGGTCTATTTGATCAGCCACAACCGGACGATGGCCGAACTGTTGCAGCCTACCCGCAAGGACATCGCGGGCATCTACGAAGGTGAATTCGTTCGCATGTCCCAGACCGAAGTCAGCCTAGACGACCTGCTGGCAGTTCGCGAACGATTGATCGGCGACCTCAACAGGGCTCTGACCGGGGATCAGCGCAAGTTCCTTCTGTCGTTCAAGGCCGGACGTCCCGACTGGGATCTGCTCGGTATTGACGGAGCTGGCAAGCTTCCCGCCGTGCGCTGGAAGCTGCACAATCTGGAACGTATGCCGCGAGAGCGGCATCGTCGCGCGTACGACAATCTGGAGCGTGTCCTCGGACTCGGCTCCAGGTAAGTCGGGCAAGATCTGCACGTGTCGAAGAATCCCAGGCTGATGGCGATTGCGTCAGCGTTCGGGCCTCACTCAGCCTAGGCGAGCACCCGGTCGGCAGCGCCGGCAGCCGAGCTGCGACGCCTGGGCGTCGCCGGCGTCACCGCCGATCTCCTGTCATTGCACGCTACGCTACGACGACGACGGAAACTTGTTGAAGCAGTCTGATTTCTGGCTCTCTTGATCATCCCCGAAAGGGGGCCACCGGGTGTCCCCAACCGAAACGGGGACACGGGATGGCGGCTTCGCACAACAGTACGGAAGGGCGCGCGCGTAGTTCGCGCATGCTGCGTACCGCACTCGGTCCGGCCATCACCCGGTTCCTGGACGACCCGGCTATCGTCGAAGTGATGCTCAATCCGGACGGTCGGATCTGGGTGGACCGGCTGGCGGAAGGGCTCGCCGAAACGGGCGAGGTGGTTTCGGCGGCCGATGGCGAGCGCATAGTGCGTTTGGTCGCCCATCATGTCGGCGCCGAAGTTCATGGCCGCTCGCCGCGCGTCTCGGCCGAGCTGCCCGAAACCGGAGAGCGCTTCGAGGGGCTGCTGCCGCCCGTTGTCGGCGCCCCGGCCTTTGCGATCCGCAAACCCGCCGTCGCCGTGTTCACGCTCGACGACTACGTTGCCGCGCGCATCATGAGTGTCGACCAGGCCGCGACGCTCAGCGCCGCAGTCGCCGCCCGCGCCAACATCCTCGTCGCCGGCGGCACATCGACCGGCAAGACGACGCTGACCAACGCGCTGCTCGCCGAGGTGGCCAAGAGCGCGGACCGGATCGTCATCATCGAGGACACGCGCGAACTGCAATGCGCGGCCCCCAACCTCGTCGCCATGCGGACCAAGGATGGCGTCGCCACGCTCTCGGACCTCGTCCGCTCCTCGCTGCGACTGCGGCCGGACCGCATTCCGATCGGCGAGGTCCGCGGCGCCGAAGCCCTCGACCTTCTCAAGGCCTGGGGCACCGGCCATCCGGGCGGCATCGGCACCATCCACGCCGGCTCCGGGATTGGCGCCCTGCGTCGTCTGGAGCAACTCATCCAGGAAGCGGTCGTCACCGTTCCGCGCGCATTGATCGCCGAGACCATTGATCTCGTCGCCGTTCTTGCCGGCCGAGGGGCTGCGCGCCGGCTCGTCGAACTCTGCCATGTCGAAGGGCTCGGCCCCGACGGCGACTATCGCACCTCACAGGCCATCCAGGACAACTCAGGAGAAAACTCATGATCCGCAAGCTATCGCGCGGCTATCCCACCATGACCATGGTTGCCGCAACCCTTGCCATCGATCTCATGGTCGCCACGGCCGCCCAGGCCGCCGGTTCGTCGATGCCGTGGGAACAGCCGCTCGAAAAGATACTTCAGTCCATCGAAGGCCCGGTCTCCAAGATCATCGCCGTCATCATCATCATCGTCACCGGTCTGACGCTTGCCTTCGGCGATACATCCGGCGGCTTCCGGCGGCTGATCCAGATCGTGTTTGGCCTGTCGATCGCCTTCGCGGCTTCCAGCTTCTTCCTCTCGTTCTTCTCGTTCGGCGGCGGGGCCCTGATCTGATGGCAACCGCTTACGAAAAGCTCGACCAGATACCGGGATGGTCGATCCCCGTTCACCGGGCGCTGACCGAACACATCCTGCTTGGCGGCGCGCCGCGCGCGATCGCGATCCTGAACGGCACGCTGGCGGGCGCGGTCGGCCTTGGCCTGCGCCTCTGGCTGGTCGGTCTCGCGATCTGGGCTGTCGGGCATCTGACGGCGGTGTGGGCCGCCAGACGCGACCCGCTCTTTGTCGAAGTCGGCCGCAGGCACCTGCGCATTTCCGATCATCTGTCAGTGTGAGGGCGCGGCCTTGATGAACCTTGCCGAATTTCGTCGCAGCGCCAGCCGCCTTGCCGACTATCTGCCCTGGGCAGCGCTTCTCGCGCCCGGCGTGGTGCTGAACAAGGATGGAAGCTTTCAGCGCACCGCCAGTTTTCGCGGACCCGATCTCGAATCCGCCGTCGCGGCCGAACTGGTCGCGGTCGCCGCGCGCATCAACAACGCCTTCCGTCGCCTCGGCTCCGGCTGGAGCATCTTCGTCGAGGCGCAGCGACACGAGGCGGCGACCTATCCCGAGTGCCGGTTTCCCGATCCTGCCTCCGGGTTGGTCGACGCCGAGCGCAAGGCCGACTTCGAGGAGGAGGGGGTTCATTTCGTATCGAACTACTTCCTCACCTTCCTCCATCTGCCGCCGGCCGAGGAGACCGCGCGCGCCGAGGGGTGGCTTTACGAAGGGCGCGAACAGGCTGGCGTCAATCCGCATGAAGTCTTGCGCGCCTTCGCTGACCGCACCGATCGCGTGCTGGCCCTGCTCGATGGCTTCATGCCGGAATGCCGGTGGCTCGATGATGGCGAGACGCTGACATACCTGCATTCCACCGTTTCGACCAAGCACCATCGGGTACGCGTTCCCGAAACGCCGATCTATCTCGATGCGTTGCTCTCCGACCAGCCCCTGACAGGTGGGCTCGAGCCGCGTCTCGGCGAGCAGCATCTTCGCGTGCTCACAATTGTCGGCTTCCCGACCGCGACGACGCCGGGCCTGCTCGACGACCTCAACCGGCTTGCCTTCCCCTACCGATGGTCGACGCGCGCGATCCTGCTCGACAAGACGGACGCCACGAAGCTTTTGACCAGGATCCGGCGGCAGTGGTTTGCCAAGCGCAAGAGCGTTGCCGCGATCCTCAAGGAGGTGATGACCAACGAGGCGGCCGTGCTGGTCGACACTGACGCAGCCAACAAGGCGGCCGACGCCGATCTCGCCTTGCAGGAACTCGGCGCGGACATGTCGGGCATGGCCTATGTCACCGCAACCATCGCGGTCTGGGATGCCGATCCGCGACTTGCCGACGAAAGGCTGCGGCTCGTCGAGAAGGTCGTCCAGGGTCGCGACTTCACGGCAATCGTCGAAAGCGTCAATGCCGTCGATGCCTGGCTGGGCTCGCTGCCTGGGCATGCCTACGCCAATGTCCGCCAGCCTCCCATCTCGACGCTCAATCTCGCCCACATGATCCCCCTCTCTGCCGTGTGGGCGGGGCCGGAACGGGACGAGCACTTCGGCAGTCCTCCCTTGCTCTACGGCAAGACCGAAGGCTCGACCCCGTTCCGGTTGGTGCTTCATGTCGGCGACGTCGGCCACACCCTTGTCGTCGGCCCTACAGGCGCGGGCAAATCCGTTCTGCTGGCGCTGATGGCCCTGCAGTTCCGCCGCTATCATCGCTCGCAGGTCTTCGCTTTCGACTTCGGCGGCTCGATCCGTGCCGCCGCGCTCGCCATGGGCGGCGACTGGCACGACCTCGGCGGCGGCCTTACCGAAGGCGCAAACGCTTCCGTCTCGCTCCAGCCGTTCGCCCGCGTTGATGACACCTATGAGCGCGCCTGGGCGGCCGATTGGGTCGTTGCCATCCTCGCACGGGAGGGCGTCCCGATCACCCCTGACGCAAAGGAGCACATCTGGGAGGCCCTGACCTCGCTTGCCTCGGCCCCGCTCGAAGAGCGCACCATCACCGGCCTCAGCGTTCTGCTGCAGGCAAACAATCTGAAACAGGCTTTGCGGTCATATTGCATCGGCGGCCCCTATGGCCGGCTGCTCGACGCCGAGGCCGAACACCTCGGCGCTGCATCCGTGCAGGCCTTCGAGATCGAGGGTCTCGTCGGCACCGGAGCCGCGCCTGCCGTCCTGTCCTATCTGTTCCATCGCATCGGTGACCGTCTCGATGGCCGGCCTACCTTGCTCATTATCGACGAAGGCTGGCTGGCGCTTGATGACGAAGGCTTCGCCGGCCAGCTTCGCGAATGGTTGAAGACGCTGCGCAAGAAGAACGCCAGCGTCATATTCGCCACCCAGTCGCTGGCCGACATCGACAATTCGAACATCGCCCCGGCCATCATCGAGAGCTGTCCGACCCGGCTGCTGCTGCCCAACGAGCGCGCCATCGAGCCGCAGATCACGGCTATCTATCGACGCTTCGGCCTCAACGACCGCCAGATAGAGATCCTGGTGCGCGCGACGCCGAAGCGGGACTACTACTGCCAGTCCCGGCGTGGCAACCGCCTCTTCGAGCTCGGTCTCTCCGAAGTCGGTCTGGCGCTTTGCGCCGCATCCTCCAAGACCGATCAGACCCTGATCGCCAGCGTCCTCGCCGAGCATGGCCGTGAAGGTTTCCTGGCTGCCTGGCTGCGCGCCCGAAATGCCGGCTGGGCCGCCGACTTGGTCCCCGGCTTTTCCACGATTGTCCCCCAAACCCAAAAGGAGCCTCAATCATGAACATCTGCCATTTTCGCGCGGACGCCATTGCCTTAGCCGCCATGCTTGCCGCACCGCTGGCGATCCCACCGGTTTTGTTGCCAACCCCGGCCCAGGCATTCATCGTTTTCGATCCGTCGAACTACGCGCAGAACGTTCTGACGGCCGCACGCTCGCTGCAGCAGGTGACGAACCAGATCACCTCGCTTCAAAACGAGGCGCAGATGCTGATCAACCAGGGCCGCAACCTCGCCAGCTTGCCCTTCTCCTCGCTCCAGCAACTGCAGCAGTCGGTGCAGCGCACCCAGCAACTGCTCACCCAGGCGCAGAACATCGCCTTCGACGTCCAGCAGGTCGACAAGATCTTCCAGCAGAAATACGGCAACGTTTCCCTCACTGCGTCTGAGCAGCAGCTTGTCTCGGACGCGCGCTCACGCTGGCAGAACACCGTCGGCGGCCTCCAGGACGCCATGCGCGTCCAGGCCGGCGTGGTTGGCAACATCGACACCAATCGCGAACAGATGTCAGCGCTGGTGGGCGTCAGCCAATCGGCCACCGGCGCGTTGCAGGCGACGCAGGCTGGCAATCAGCTTCTGGCTCTTCAGGCTCAGCAACTTGCCGACCTGACGGCCGTCGTCGCCGCCAATGGCCGCGCCGCCGCGCTCGGCGAGGCGGAGCGAGCCGCCGCCGCCGAACAAGGCCGCGAGCAGCGCAGGCGCTTTCTGGCACCAGCCTCCGGTTATCAAACCGGAAATGTCACGATGTTCAATCGCTGAGGGTCCGGATCATGGATGGTAAGACCCTCGCGCGCCTAGCGGCCGTCATTTTCATCGCCGCAGCCGTCGCGGCGACTGCGCTCGAAATGACACGCAGGAAGGACGAGCCGGGCGAGGCAACGTCTCAGCGACCGACCGCACTGGCGCCGAGCGCGCTGCGCGAGGGCCTTCGCCGTTGCCAGAGCCTCGGCGAGGCCGCCCTGCTCGATAGCGATTGTTCGCGCCTGTGGGCCCAACAGCGCGACCGCTTCCTCGGCATCGGATCACCGTCGCCCAACGCGGATGTCGAACGGGCGGCGCCGCGGTCGCCGAACGCCATCAGGCAGGGGACGCGATAGGCATGGGCAACACCGGCGTCATTGATCAATTCCTCGGCACCTTCACGCGCTATATCGACAGCGGCTTTGGGCTGCTCGGCGGCGAGGTCGCCTTCATCGCCACCACGCTCATCGTCATCGACGTCACGCTTGCAGCACTTTTCTGGAGCTGGGGCGCCGACGAGGACATCCTCGCGCGGCTAGTCAAGAAAACACTCTTCGTCGGCGTCTTCGCCTATCTGATCTCCAACTGGAACAGCCTTGCCCGCATCGTTTTCGATAGCTTTTCCGGCCTCGGCCTGAAGGCGAGCGGAACCTCCTTCTCGGTTCAGGATCTGCTGCATCCCGGCAAAGTGGCGCAGACCGGCCTGGACGCGGGACGACCGCTGCTCGAAGCCATCTCTGGCCTGATCGGATACGTGTCCTTCTTTGAGAACTTCATCCAGATCGCCTGCCTGCTCTTTGCCTGGGCGCTCGTCCTGCTTGCCTTCTTCATCCTGGCCATCCAGCTTTTCGTCACGCTGATAGAATTCAAGCTGTCGACGCTCGCCGGCTTCGTCCTGATCCCGTTCGGGCTCTTCGGCAAGACTGCCTTCATGGCGGAGCGCGTGCTCGGCAACGTTATCTCTTCGGGCATCAAGGTGCTGGTGCTGGCCGTGGTCATCGGCATCGGATCCACGTTGTTCAGCGAATTCACCCAAGGCTTCGGCGGCGAGAGCCCCACCATCGATGAAGCCATGGCGATCGTCCTGGCGGCATTGTCCCTGTTGGGGCTCGGGATCTTTGGTCCGGGCATTGCCAACGGCATCGTCTCGGGCGGACCGCAGCTTGGCGCTGGCGCGGCTGTCGCCACGGGTCTTGCCGCAGGCGGCATGGCGCTTGCCGGCGGCGGCGCCGCCAGCCTCGCGGCGCGTGGCGGCGTGGGCGCATTGTCGGCGACAGCCTCCGCGGCCCGTGGTGGCGCGTCACTCGCCGGTGGCGGCGTCGCCGCCTACACACTTGGCGCTGCAGGCCAGACTGGCGCTGCGGGCGTCGCCTCCGGCCTTGGCGGCATCGCGAGCGCCGGCGGCTCCGCCGCGGGTTCGCCACTGAGGCGCGCCGCCGCACGCGCCAGCCAGTCCCTCAGGTCGAGCGTTGCCGCCGGCGCCAATTTCGCCGTCGACATCACAGGCGGATCTTCAACCATGGGAACGGTAGGCAACGCTGCGAACTCTCCTGCTTCTGCGCCTGGTCGTACAGCAAGGCCGCTCGGTTCTGAGGGCCAGCCAGAATGGGCAAAGCGCCTGCAGCGATCCCAGCGTCTTTCCCATGGGACCCAGACGGCCGCCCACGCGGTGCGCGCCGGAGACGGCCACGGCGGCGGGAGCTCCATTTCTCTTTCTGAAGGCGACTGATCCATGAACATCTTTCGACGCCCCGCCGTTCACTACGGCAAGACGCCTCAACCCGAGACCCCATACCAGAAAGCCGCCCAGGTCTGGGACGAGCGCATCGGCTCCGCCCGTGCGCAGGCGAAGAACTGGCGCCTTATGGCCTTCGGATCGCTGATCCTCTCGACCGGCCTCGCCGCTGCCCTTGTCTGGCAGTCGGCGCGCGGCACGGTCGTGCCCTGGGTGGTCCAGGTCGACGCCCTCGGGCAGGCGCAAGCAGTGGCGCCGGCGAGCGCGGACTACAAGCCGACCGATCCGCAGATCGCATGGCATCTTGCTCGTTTCATCGAGCAGGTGCGCTCGATACCGGCGGATGCGATCATTGTGCGCCAGAACTGGCTGCGCGCTTATGAATGGACGACCGACCAGGGTGCTACGGCGCTCAATGACTATGCCCGCGCCAACGAGCCTTTCTCGAAAGTCGGCAAGCGGCAGGTTGCGGTCGAGGTCTCCTCGGTCATCCGCGCCTCGCCGGAGTCTTTCCGTGTCGCGTGGACGGAGCGTCATTACGAAAACGGGCAACTCTCTGCCACCGAGCACTGGACCGCGATCCTGACGATCGTGCTGCAGCCCCCGCGCGACGCCGACCGGGTTCGTGCCAACCCGCTCGGCATCTACGTCAACGCTATCAATTGGTCGCGGGAGATGAGCCAATGAAACAGGCATCTGATGCTAGAGCCGTTTCGGCACTCGGAATTCATGCGTTCGCGGCAGTGCTGCTTTCAGGGGCAGCGCTGGTCGCAGGCTGTGCTACGCCCCAGAAGCCGCCGAAGATCAATTACGACAGCTACGTGCCACCGTTGCCGGCGAGACCTGCCGCGACCGACGCCAGGCCGAAACCGCTGCACGTCCCCCCGGGCTGGGTCGCTGCCCGGGGCGGCGCGCCCGCCGACACGCCGACAGCCCGTGTCGAAAATGCCAACGCGGCCGCTCGCGTCGAGCCGCGGCGCGATGGCTACTACAACGCCATCCAGATTTATCCCTGGAGTGAAGGGGCGCTGTACCAGGTCTATGCCGCGCCGGGGCAGATAACGGACATCGCGCTCGAACCTGGTGAGAACCTGACCGGCGAAGGCCCCATCGCTGCAGGGGATACAGCTCGCTGGATCATCGGCGACACCGAAAGTGGGTCCGGCACGACCCGGCGCGTGCATGTGTTGGTGAAACCTTCTCGCTCCGACATTATGACCAATCTCGTCATCGCTACCGACCGGCGCAGCTACATGCTGGAACTGCGGGCGGGCGCAAAGCCTTACATGCCCGCCGTAGCATGGGCCTATCCGGCGCCGCGAGCCGGACAGCAGCAGACCACCCCGACAACGCCGGTTATCCCGCAGATAGTTCTGCGCAACTACCGCTACGGCCTTACCGGCGACACGCCACCTTGGAGGCCTGTCAGTGCCTATGACGACGGCCGGCGGGTCTATATCGAGTTTCCGCGCGGCATCGTGCAAGGCGAAATGCCACCCGTCTTCGTCATCGGTCCGGACGGCGAGGAGCAAATCGTCAACACCCGCATCTACCAGAACATCCTTATCGTCGACCGCCTTTTTGGAGCGGCCGAACTGCGGCTTGGCAGTGGCAAGCAGCAACAGACGGTCAGGATCGTCCGCACCGATGGGACGAGGACAAATCGATCTTGGTGGGTGCCAGGCGCCAGCGCCGCGGTGAAAGCCACAGAGGAGCCACGACAAAGGGGAGGGCGGTAGCCATGAAGGAGAACGACATTGCTGTCGAACCGATGCGGCTTCGCGCCGAGCCGCCGCGCGTCACGCGTCTGTCGCGCAAGGTGCTCGCCGGTATCGCATTCGTTACGTCGCTGGGCGTCGGTGGCGCTCTGATATACGCCCTTCAGGGCAGCGACAAAGCCCAGCAGGGCGACGAGCTTTATTCGACGACCAATCGACAACCAGCCGACGGATTGGCCGGCCTGCCGCGGGACTACACGGGCCCTGTCCTTGGGCCGCCGCTGCCTGGCGACCTCGGTCGACCGATTCTTGACGCCCAGAACAAGGGACAGCCCGTTGTGCCGCCGACGATCGCAAGCCCCGCAGTGGATGAGGCTGAACAACGCCAGAGGGCCGAAGAAGAAGCCGCCAGAGCCTCGCGTGTTTTCTTCCAGACTGACCAAACGGGCGCGAAGACAGCCGAAGCGTCCGGATCGCTCGCTATGCCAAACCTTGGTGATCTTGCCAGCCAGAGCGGCCAGCCGAATGCGCAGGATCGTCAGCTTGCCTTCCTGACCGCCGCCGCCGACCGGCGTACTGTGGCCCCCGATCGTGTGATGCCTCCGGTATCGCCTTACGTCCTCCAAGCCGGAGCCGTCATCCCGGCGGCGCTCGTCACCGGTATCCGTTCCGATCTGCCAGGCCAGGTTACCGCGCAGGTGACCGAGAATGTGTACGACAGTCCTACCGGCCGGTTGCTGCTCGTTCCGCAAGGCACGCGCATCATTGGTCAGTACGACAATGGAATGGGTTTTGGGCAACGGCGTGTGCTGCTCGTCTGGAACAGGCTGATCTTTCCGAACGGACGGTCCATCGTCCTGGAGCG
>JBFLWR010000226.1:0-28694 GCA_040755925.1 Pseudomonadota bacterium | reverse complement strand
ATTTCACTGGGGCCGCGATCGGCACTGCCGGCACCTTCGTGCTGATCGCGCTCTACGAGGCCGGTTTCCCGATCTGGCCCTCGGTGGTGGCGGGGATTGCGGCCGGCACGCTGACCGGCGTCGCTGTCGGCTACATCATGACCCGGTGGTTCGGCGAGGCGAGCGCCTCAACCAAGGCGGCGGTGACGGTGGCGCTGCTCGTCGGCCTGATCGCTGTCGGATTGCGCCTCACCGGCGGCCAGCACCCGCACAACATGCCCGATCTTTTCCCGGGGTCGGCGTTCCGTCTGGCCGGCGTCGAGGTGACCATCGCCTCGGTGCTCACCATCGGGCTGGCGGTGCTGTTCACCATCCTTTCCGACCTCTTCCTCAACAGGACCAAGGTCGGCCTGAATCTGCGCGCCCTGGCCGACCGGCCCTTGGCCGCCGAACTGCTCGGCGTGCGCGTGCAGCTTCTGTCCCTGCTGGTGTGGGGGATGACCGGCGCCTTCACCACTTTCGCGCTGATGATCATCGCGCCGCAGCGCTCGCCGAATTTCATGACGCTCAGCCTGCTTGTGGTGCCGGCGCTAGCCGCCGCGCTCGTCGGCGTTTTCCGCAGCTTCTGGTGGACGCTGGCCGGCGGCATCGCGCTCGGCGTCGTCGAGGGGCTTGCGAGTTCCGTCGACAGCATCAGCCAGTATCGCAGCGCCATACCCTTCCTGGTGGTGCTTGCAGTTCTCCTCTGGTCGCAGCGGGAGGCCCGCTGGGATGAAGCGCGCTAGTCTTCGGGCCACGTTGACCCTCATCGTCGTGGCGCTGGTCGCTGGCGGCGTCGCCTATGCCGGCCTGCTGCCGTCCTACTGGGTGTTCCTTGCAACCTCGGTGCTGATCACCGGCGTCGCGCTGCAGAGCCTCGGCCTCGTCGCCGGCCGCACCGGCATGATCGCGCTGTGCCAGATGTCGTTTGCCGGCGTTGGCGCCTGGACGGTCGGCTATCTGAACCTCGCCGAGGCGCCGGGCGGCCTGACGGCCTGGATCCTGATCGGCGGCCTGGCGGCGGTGCCGTTCGGCGTCGCGATCGGCCTGCCGGCGCTGCGGCTGCGCGGCATCAATCTCGCCATCGTCACGCTCTCCTTCGCGACCGCCTTCGACACCATCCTGGCGACCATGACCTATCCCGGCCAGACCGACTTCCTGCAGGTGCCGCGGCCCGAATTGTTCGATACCGACGAAGGCTATTTCGTCTTCGTCCTGCTTTTTTATGTGGCGATCGCAGTCGCGCTCGAAATCATCAGCCGCTCGCGGCTCGGCGCGTCTTGGCTGGCGGTCCGGCATTCGGAGCGCGCCGCCGCCGCCCACGGCGTCAGCATCGCCACCGCAAAGCTCTCGGCCTTCGCCATAAGCGCCTTCGTTGCGGGCATCTCGGGCGGCCTGCTCGCCGGCTATCTCGGCACGCTCGTCGCCGAGAACTTCAGCATGATGCAGTCATTATCGCTCTATGCGGTTTCGGTGATGACCGGCGCGCATTTCGCCGAGGGCGCGATCATCGGCGGCCTGCTCGTCGTCATGTTCCCGGAAATCCTGCGCCGGCTGGACTGGCCGCAGGATATCGGCAACGTCTTGTTCGCCATCGGCGCGACCCAGGCGCTGTCGACCGGCGAGACGATGAGCGAGACCTTCCGGCGCCAGTTCCACAAGCTGCTGCCCGCCCGCCCGCCGAAAGTCGCGACTGGATCGGCGCAGGACCTGCCGGCCGCGGTCGAACGCGCCGCCGGTCCGGCGCTCAGCATTGAGGGACTCACGGTTCGCTACGGCAGCGTTGTCGCCCTCAACAATGTCAGCCTGTCTGTTGCCGCGGGCACGGTGGCCGGGCTGATCGGCCCGAACGGCGCCGGCAAGTCGACCTTCATCGACGCCGTCGCCGGCTTCCTGCCGTCCTACGAGGGCAGCGTCAGTTTGGGCGGCCGACCGCTCGAAGGCGTGCCGGCGCATCAGCGTGCCCGGGCCGGCGTTCGTCGCACCTGGCAGACCAATCGCATCGCGCCTGAACTCACCGTCGGCGGATATCTCGCGCTCGCGGCCAAGGGACTGACGGCGAGCCAGACCAAGGCGGTGCTCGATTGGTTGGATTGCCCGCATCCCGACACGCTGGTGGCATCGGTCGATGCCGGCACAAGGCGGTTGCTCGATGTCGCCGGCGTCGTCGCCGCCCGTCCAGCCGTGGTCCTGCTCGACGAACCGGCTGCCGGCCAGTCGCATGAGGAAACGCTGCGCCTTGGCCAGCGTATCGCCGAGATCCCGAAACTGTTCGGCTCGGCAGTGCTGCTGGTCGAGCACGACATGGACCTGGTCCGCGCGGCCTGCTCGGAGATCACCGTGCTCGACTTCGGCCAGGTCATCGCTTCGGGCCCGCCGGCCAGGGTCTTGAGTGAGCGCGCGGTGAAGAAGGCCTATCTCGGCATCGAGGAAGAGAGCGTCGCGGCATGAGCAGGCTCGTCGTTTCCAACCTGTCGATCAGTCGCGCCGAACTGCCGGTCGTGTCCTCGCTCGACCTTGTCGCCGAAAGCGGCGCGATCAGCGTCGTGCTCGGCGCCAACGGCGCCGGCAAGACGACGCTGCTGGAAGGCCTGTCGGGCGTCATCCCGGTCGCCGGCGGCACCATCGCTATCGACGGCCGCGAGTTGCAGAAGTCGCGTCCGGGCGCCCGCTCGCGCGAAGGGCTTGCCCATGTCGAGCAGGGCCGCACCGTCTTCCGACAGCTGACGACGGAAGAAAACCTTCGCGTCAGCCTGCACACCGGCGCCGACCTGGAGGAGGCCTACGCGCTCTTTCCCGAGCTCGTGCAGCGACGCGGCGTGAAGGCGAGCCTGCTTTCCGGCGGCGAGCAGCAGATGCTGGTCATTGCGCGTGCGCTTCTCACTCGGCCGAAGGTGCTCCTGATCGACGAGATGTCGGCCGGCCTCGCGCCGGTCATCGTCACGCGGCTGATGACGGCGGTGCGCAAGCTTGCCGACGACGGGCTGGCGGTGGTTCTGGTCGAGCAGTTCGCAGCCCTTGCGTTGTCGATCGGCAACCGCGCCTATGTCATGCGCCGCGGCCGTGTCGTCTATGATGGCGACTGCGCAAAACTCCGGCAATCGCCGGATGAACTGCACCGGCTCTACCTTGGCGGAGCGGAAGCGGCAAAGGCCGGCACGGCTTAAGAAGGAAAGCCCAAGGATATCCCGCGACCGGTAGGCCGGTCGCGGGATATGATGTTCACCCGAATTTCGGGTCGAGGTTGCCCGACTTGTAGCGCTTGGCCATGTCCGCCAGGGGGATCGGCTTGATCTTCGGCGCGTTGCCGGCGGTGCCGAACTGCTCGAAGCGCTCCTTGCAGAGCTTCTTCATCGCAGCCATCGCGGGCGTCAGGTACTTGCGCGGATCGAACTCCGAAGGGTTCTCGGTCAGCACCTTGCGGATCGCGCCGGTCAGCGCCATGCGGTTGTCGGTATCGATGTTGATCTTGCGCACGCCGTGCTTGATGCCGCGCTGGATCTCTTCCACCGGCACGCCCCAGGTCGGCTTCATCTGGCCGCCATATTTGTTGATGATCTCCTGCAACTCCTCCGGCACCGAGGACGAGCCATGCATGACGAGATGCATGTTCGGCAGGCGGCGGTGGATCTCCTCGATCACGTTCATCGCCAGCACCGCGCCGTCGGGCTTGCGCGAGAACTTGTAGGCGCCGTGGCTGGTGCCCATCGCGACGGCCAGCGCATCGACATGCGTGTCCTTGACGAACTGCACGGCCTGCTCCGGGTCGGTGAGCAACTGGTCGTGGCTGATTGTGCCCTCGACGCCGTGGCCGTCTTCCTGCTCGCCTCCGCCGCTCTCCAGCGAGCCGAGCACGCCGATCTCGCCTTCCACCGACACGCCGCCCCAATGCGCCATGTCGACGACGCGCCGGGTGATGCCGGAATTGTAGGCGTAGTCGGCCGGCGACTTGCCGTCCTCCTTCAGCGAGCCGTCCATCATCACAGAGGTGAAGCCGTACTGGATCGCGGTGACGCAGGTCGCTTCGTTGTTGCCGTGGTCGAGATGCATGCAGACCGGGATGTCGGGATGGATCTCGACCAGCGCGTCGATCAGCTTGGCCAGCACCACGTCATTGGCGTAGGCGCGCGCGCCGCGGCTGGCCTGCAGGATGACCGGAGACTTGGTCTCCTCTGCCGCCTCCATGATGGCGAGCCCCTGTTCCATGTTGTTCATGTTGAAGGCAGGCACGCCATAGCCGTGTTCGGCGGCATGGTCGAGCAATTGTCTCAGTGTGATGCGAGCCACCCAATAGTCTCCCGTATCTGGTGTCGAGCTTGCGTGTTGAGCCGTCCGGGCGTCGGGCGGCCACGACGCTTCTGGCCGGAATCCGTCCCGACCGCAACCTTCCCGGGTCAGGCCGATCGCAATTCTTGTTACAGCCTGTAGAAGGCCGAGGGCCTATTCGTCCTTGCCTCGCCTTGCCGCGAGCGAGATCCGCGCATCCTCCTCCGCCCCGTCGAGCAGGACGATGAGCGCCTCGCGGGTGGCGACCGGATCGCGCTTCTCTATGTTCTGCGCGATCTCCCGGTGCAGCCCGAGCGAATGGCGCTGTCCGGCCGGATTGTCGTCCGAAAGCCGGAAGCTGATCATCAGCGCCGTCTCGATCAATGCGGCCAGCGAGCCGATCAGCTCGTTTCCGGACATATGCAGGATCGACTGATGAAATGCGAGATCGGGTATGGCAAAGCGCGCGCCATCGTCGCCGGCCTCCTCCATTTCTTCCAGGATGGCCCATAACTCGGCTATCTGCTCCGGAGTGCCGCGCTCGGCCGCGAGCGCCCCCGCCGTCGGCTCGATCGCGCGGCGCAGCTCGAACAGCGCGCGTGCGTCCTCCGCCGTCGTTCTTGCCCCGAAGCGCCACGTCAGCACGTCCGGATCGAGGAAGTTCCAGTCCTTGCGCGGCCGCACGCGCGTTCCCGTCCGCGGGCGCATCTCCACCATGCCCTTGCCGGCCAGGACCTTGACGACCTCGCGCAAGCCGGTGCGGCTGGCGCCGTATGAAGCGCTCCAGTCGTCACCGTTCGGCAGCTGATCGCCGGGAGCGAACTCGCCGCTGACGATGCTTTGGCCGATTTCGTTGAGCAGCCTTGCATGCAGGCCGGTGTGCGAGGAGCCGGCCATATAAGGCGTCATCCGGAGCCCTCGGAGACGGTTGGCGTAATTCTTCATACTATTCCCATTATTCATATGAATGTCACGTGCCCACCCTAGTAAGCACGGCGTTGGAAAAGCAGCCAGAGCCGATCGACAGAATACCGGGCAACCGCACCTAAAGAACCACAAAAATCTGGGTCTTTGACCTCGCCGTCGGCTCCTCCCTCCGCCGGTCGTTGTCGTGCGCGCATTCGGTCGATCGAGCCATACAACAGGAACGCGACAGAATGCCTTCAATGATGACTATCCAGGCCCGCCAGGCCGCAATGAAACGAACGGCCGTGACTTGCCTCCCAAGAGCCACGGCATCCTGCCTGCTCGTGTCCGGCGCACTGGTTCTGGCGGCGACGCCAGCTCTTGCCGTCGAGCCGTGGGTCATGGTCGAGAAGACGACGTTTACGGGCTCGGCCATAACGTCGAAGCAACAGGGCGTGACCACGGACGGCACGAACTGGTATTTCTCCGGCACCAATATTCTGGAGCGCACGGACAAGAACTATAACCCGTCCTTGACCGTTTCCCCAGCCATTCCGGACGTGCTCAAGCTCCCGTCCCAGTATTCCGATATCGGGCTCAACCATATTGGCGACATCGATTACGCCGATGGCTACCTCTACATCTCGCTGGACTCGAGCAACCGCGACCCGGTCACCGGAGGCAAATACGAGAACCCGGTTTTCGCGATCTACCGCGCCAGTGACATGACCTTCACCGGTCAGGCCTTCGCGCTGACCACGCCGCACGGCATCCATGACATCGCCAGCTGGGTGGCTGTCGACGCAAAGAACGGGCTGGGCTACGGCATGGCCTATGAGAACGCCACCGAGCTGGCCGTCTACAATCTCTCGGACTGGAGCTTCAAGGAATACATCCCGCTGTCCCAGACCATCGATCAGGCGCAGGGCGGCAAGCTGCTCGATGGCTGGATGTATTTTTCCACCGACAATGACGACAAGACGATTTACCGCGCGAACCTCAAGACCGGCGAAGTCGAGGTTCTCGGCAATCTGAAGCTCGACCGCGAGCAGGAGGTCGAAGGCCTTTCCTTCAACATGACCAAGGACGGCTGGTCGATGTACATCCTCAACCGGGAACCGCTCGAGACCGATCCTAACGTGGAAGCGGTCGGCTTCTACCGCTACCTGCGCCCTTACGGGAACGCGCTATCGGGCGAAGTTCATGCCGATGTCCTGGGCGCGCTCGTCGACGACAGCCGCTTCGCGCGCGATTCGGCGAACCGCCGCCTCCGCTCGGCTTTCGACGCGGACGACGTGTCGCTGACCACCGCCGCCATTGACGCCACCGGGCTGCATGCCGCGCCCGCCACGGCGGGCGGGATCGTGATCTGGAGCGAAGCGCTCGCCATGACCGGCAAGGTGCGCGGTTCGGGTGACGCCGCGGGCTTCGACCGCACGAGCGCCGGCTTCGTCGGCGGCGCGGATGTTCCTGTCGGCAGCTGGCGGCTGGGCGTGCTCGGCGGCTACAGCCGCACGAATTTCAACGTCTCCGACCGTTCGTCCTCAGGCAGCAGCGACAATTACGATCTCGGCGTCTATGCCGGCACTCAAATGGGCGCGCTCGGCTTCCGGGCCGGCGCGATCTATGGCTGGCACGATATCGGCACCAAGCGCGATGTCGTGTTCCCGGCCTTCAGCGAGGCGCTGTCGGCGGGCTACAGGGCAGAGACGGCGCAGGCTTTCAGCGAACTCTCCTACCGGTTCGACACGAGCCTGGGCGGTTTCGAGCCCTTCGCCAACCTGGCCTATGTTCACGCGAATGCGGGTGGCTTCGCCGAGACCGGAGGAACCAACTCGGCTTTGACCAGCCAGGGGGCGTCGAACGAGAACACTTTCTCGACCCTGGGTGTGCGCGGCTCGACCCGGTTCGGAACGGGCATGACCGCCTTGCATGGCATGGTTGGCTGGCAGCATGCCTATGGCAATGTGCAGCCGGCCACCACGCTGACCTTCGGTTCCGGCGCGTCCTTCGCCAGCGCTGGCGTACCGATCGCCAGGGATGCGCTGGCCCTGGAAGCCGGGTTCGATGTGTCCCTGTCGCCCAAGGCGACGCTCGGCGCGTCCTATTCCGGCCAGATCGCCAGGCAAGCCCAGGGCCACACCTTCAAGATCAACTTCGATCTCAAGCTGTGACCTGAGGAAATGCCGGGTGGGTTTTCCCACCCGGCAGGTTGTTTCAGGCGGCGATCCGCGCGCGTGCGGCGAGGATTTCGACGCAGGCCTTCGCCGCTTCCTTGCCCTTCACCTCGAAATGTTCGTGGAAGAAACGGTGGTGCTCGGCGCTGTCATGGTAGTTGTGCGGCGTCAGCACGGCCGACAGCACCGGCACGCCGGTCGCAAGCTGCACGGTCATCATGCCGTCCAGAACGGCGCCCGCCACGAAGTCGTGGCGGTAGATGCCGCCATTGACGACGAAGGCGGTGCCGAGGATCGCGGCGTAGCGGCCGGTCTCGGCGAGCGTCTTGGCGTGCAGCGGGATTTCGTAGGCGCCCGGCACGTCGAAGATGTCGACGGCGAAGTTTCCGTCGCTGAGGACGGCAAGTTCGGCCTCGAAGGCCGTCACGCACTGGTCGACGATATCGGCATGCCAGCGCGCCCGGATGACGGCGACACGACGGGCCTGTTGGTCTTTGGGGAAATGCTGATTCATGGGTCCTTCCTTCCGTTTCGAACCAGAATCAGGACGCACGACGCAATAATACGGCCCGCGGAAGGGCCGTCTTTGCGATCGTTCTCTTCCATCCGGACTGTAACCGTCGGCTCCGGAATCGCACCGGATCTGCTGACCCTTCCGATAGGCTGGAAAGCGCTCGCGGGCTTGAGCCGAAGCTCTTACCGCCGGTGGGGACTTTCACCCCGCCCTGAGAACATTAACGCCGGTTTTATGGAAGAGGAGCGTGGGTGCTGTCAATTGGCGTTACCGCGCTCCGGGAACATCGCCTTCAGCCCCTCGCGCGAGGCCTTCGCCACGCCGCGCTCGGTGATCAGGCCCGTGACCAGCCGCGCCGGCGTCACGTCGAAGGCTGGATTTGCCGCCGGCGTCGCGTCGGGCGAAACCCGCACCTGCGCGATCTTGCCGTCCGCGGTCCGGCCCCAGACCAGCGAAACCTCGTCGCCGGAGCGCTCCTCGATCGGGATTTCGGCCAGCCCGTCGGCCACAGTCCAGTCGATGGTGGGCGAGGGGAGCGCGACGTAGAACGGCACGTCATTGTCGGCGGCGGCCAAAGCCTTGAGATAAGTGCCGATCTTGTTGCAGACGTCGCCATTGGCGGTCGTGCGGTCGGTGCCGACGATCACCATGTCGATCTCGCCATGCTGCATCAGATGGCCGCCCGCATTGTCGACGATGAGCGTGTGCGGCACGCCGTGGCCGGCCATCTCCCAGGCGGTCAGCTGGGCGCCCTGGTTGCGCGGCCTCGTCTCGTCGACATACACATGCACCGGAATGCCGGCCTCTGTCGCCAGGTAGATCGGCGCGGTGGCGGTGCCGTAGTCGACTGTCGCCAGCCAGCCTGCGTTGCAATGCGTGAGGATGTTGACGGTTTCGCCCGGCTTCTTGCGCGCCGCGATCTGCCTGATGATGGCGAGCCCGTTCTCGCCGATGGCGCGGTTCAGCCCCACATCCTCGTCGGCGATCTCGGCGGCGCGCCGGTAGGCGGCCTCGGCGCGCTGCCCGGGCGCGAGCGGCTTCAGGAAACGCCGCATCTCGTCCAGGGCCCAGCGCAGGTTGATCGCGGTGGGCCGCGTCCTGTTGAGCGTCTCCCACACCGTGTCGAGCGCTTCGTCCGATGGATCGTCGCTCATCTGGATGGCGACGCCATAGGCGGCGGTGACGCCGATCAGCGGCGCGCCGCGCACCCACATGTCGCGGATCGCGGTGGCGATTCCGGCGACCGTTCCGATCTTCTCGATGCGGAATTCATGCGGCAGCCAGCGCTGGTCGATGATCTCGACCGAACGCTTGTCGTCACTCAGCCAGATGGTGCGGAAGTGGCGTTCGCCGACGTTCAAAGGCTCATCTCCTGTTCGATCAGCGCGGCGAGCTTGTTGACCTCGTCGATGCTATGGATCTGCCGCCGGTTGACGGCGATGTGGCGGCCGAAGCGCAAAGCTTTGGCCTCACATGTGGCGCGAAGGTCGGCGTCGGCAATGGTTTCGAAATCCGCATTGTGGGCGAGGCCGAGGATGCGGCGGTGCACCTCGATGCCGGCGAAGCCGAGCAGATCGGTCCAGATGCCCGAAAGCACATGGTCGAGGGCCTGTTCGGAGCCCAGCCGGTCGCCCTGATCCTCGAACAGGCTCTTCTGGTAAAGCATGCCGCTGCGCTCGGTACGCCACAGATGCGAGAACTCGTCGCGGAAGACGGCCCAGGTCTCGGCCGTGACCCCGAGCAGATAGGCGCGCATCGAGTCCCGGCTGCCTTTCTCCTCATGGCCGCGCTGCGAGAAGAAAGCCACCCAGAAATTGGCGAGCAGCATGCCGACGTCGAAGGCGATCGGGCCGTAGAAGGCGAATTCCGGATCGATCATCCGGGTCTCGGTGTCGGTCACCATGATCGAGCCGGAGTGCAGGTCGCCATGCAGCATCGTCTCGGCATTGGCGGCGAAGAGATGCTTGAGCCGTTGCGCCTCGACCTTGAGGTCGCGGTCGGCGCGCAGCTCGGCCACCAGGCCGTCGAGCTGCGGGCTGGTGTGCCGATTCATCCTGGCGTCGAAATAGGGGTCGGAAAACACCAGGTTTTCCGTGATGTCGCAGAGCTCGACATTGTCGGCGAACAGCGCCAGGTCGGCCTTGCGGTCTTTGGTCACCATCGACAGGTCCGAACCGCGGAATAGCGTGCGCGCCATGAAGAGGCCGATGTCGCGTGCGATTTTGGGCAGCTCGCGTCCGTCGATCAGCGCGCGGCGCAGGATGATGTGCGGCGACAGAAACTCCATCACGATCAGCGCCTGGTCCTCGTCGAAATGGTAGATCGCCGGCACCGAGCCGGGCGCTCGGCGCTCCTGCCTGGTCAGCGCGTGATATTCGAAGAAAGATCGCTTGAGAGGCAGCGGCCAGCTGTCGCCGACCAGCCGCACATAAGGCAGCGCCTGCTTCACCACGGCGGCGCCTTGGTCGCCTTCGACGATGAAGACCAGGTTCAGATTGCCGTCACCG
Source organism: Pseudomonadota bacterium (assembly GCA_040755925.1). Lineage (GTDB taxonomy): Bacteria > Pseudomonadota > Alphaproteobacteria > Rhizobiales > Rhizobiaceae > Mesorhizobium. Next base: position 18,306 of record JBFLWR010000226.1, on the reverse strand, counting down.
ACCTCGCGTACCTTCCACTGGGTGGCATCCTTGCCGATGCGCGCGGTCAATGCCGCGTTCTCGCCAAGGCGCTTTGGCAGCGTCTCCACCGACAATGCTTCGAACGGCTTCTTTCCGGTCATTCTATCCCCTCCTGCGCGTGGTTTCCGACGATAGCGGAGCCACGGCGGCGAGGCCAAGCTATGGACGGCTCTGGCAATTGTCAATCGTGTTGACAATTGCCGAATGAGCCCATAGCGTCACGATCAGGGAGGAACGAATGGGCGCAGATGCCGTGTTCCGTGTGGAGGCCTTGAGGAAATCCTTTGGCCAGAACGAGGTGCTTGGCGGCATCTCGCTCGAGCTGTTTGCGGGCGAGGTGACCGTGCTGATGGGCGCCAACGGCGCGGGCAAATCCACCCTGGTCAAGATCATCAGCGGCGTCTATTCGCGCGGGGCTGGCTCCATGCAGCTAGCCGGCAGGGCTTTCGACCCGCAGACCCCGGCCGAAGCGATCCGCGCCGGTGTCGTGACCGTGCACCAGAACATCAATGACGGCGTCGTGGCCGACCTCGACGTCGCCACCAATCTCACCCTCGACCGGCTGAGCGGCAGGGGCGCCTCGCTCCTTTTCAGGCCGTCCAATGTCCGCGCCGAGGCCAAGGCCGTCGCTAACCGCATGGGTCTCGCCATCGACCTCAGGGCACGCGTCAGCGACCTGACGCTGGCCGACCGGCAGATGGTGGCGATCGCACGCGCCATGGCGCACCAACCGAAGGTGCTGATCCTCGACGAGCCGACCTCGTCGCTGTCGAGCGCCGAGGCCGACCGCCTGTTTGCGCTGATCGACCGGCTGCGCGGGCAGGGCGTCGCGATCCTCTACATCTCGCACCGCATGTCCGACATCCGCCGGCTCGCCGATCGCATCGTCTCGATGCGCGACGGTGTTGTAGCCGGGGCATTCGACCACAAACCGCTCGACTATGAGGGCGCGGTCAACGCCATGCTCGGCCGCAAGATCCATCTTGATCGCGTCGTCGCCAGAAGCTCGGCCCAGGCAGTCTTCACCGCCGAAGGCCTGCGGCTCGCGCAAGGGTCGAAGCCGATCTCGATGACGCTCGGAGCCGGCGAAGTGGTAGCCATCACCGGTCTGGTCGGCGTCGGCAAGACAGCCTTGGCCGAAACTCTCTTCGGCGTGCGCAAGCCGCTCGCCGGCACTATGCACATGGACGGTAAGCCCTATGCGCCGGCATCGGCGCGCGAGGCGATCGCCCATGGCGTGTTCCTCGTTGCCAAGGATCGCGCCACAAGCGGCATCGTCGGCGGCTTCAACATCGAGCGCAACATCAGCCTGCCGTTCCTCAGGCGCATGTCGGACCTCGGCGTCATGAGGAAGCGCGCCGAGCGCGCAGCCGCCCGCCGCCAGATCGACGAACTGGGCATAGTCTGCCGCTCAGAGAAGGACGAACTCTCGGCGCTTTCTGGCGGCAACCAGCAGAAGGTGATGGTGGCGCGCTGGATGTCGCAGGCCTCGCGCCTGTTCATCCTTGACGAGCCGTTTCAGGGCGTCGACATCTCGGCAAGGCGCGACATCGCGGCGAAGCTCAGAGCAAGTGCTGACGGTCGCGCGACGCTGATCTTCGTCACCGAGATCGACGAGGCGCTGGAGACCGCCGACCGCATCCTGGTGATGTCGGAACACACGATCGTCGGTGAGCACAGGAACGCCGATATCGACCTCGACCGCTTGCTGGCCGAAGTGGCCGGCGGGCCGCTTTACAGCGCGGCGTGAGGTCCAATGCATGTCGCCCAAAAGTGCGTAGCGGTTTTGCGAAAACGACATGCATCGAAACGAAGAATTGCATGGAGTGGAATGGAAAATGAGTTTGGGTTGGAAAGCCGCGCGGCGGGGCGCTGAATGATGCGCGACTATGCCATCCGCTACGGCTTCATCGTGCTGCTGGTTGGGCTGATCGCCTATTTCGCGATCTCCGCCGACGGTTTCGTCTCGCCGCAGAGCGCCGTCTTCATCTTCCAGTCGGTGGCCATCACCGGCGTGCTGGCGCTCGGCGTCACCGCGACGCTCGTTGTCGGCGGCTTCGACCTGTCGATCGGCTCGGTCGCGACCAGCGCCATGATGGCCGCCTCCTACGCCATGGTGGTGCTGCAGCAGAACGCGGTCGTCGCGGTCATCGCCTGTCTGGTCATCGGCGTGATCGTCGGCCTGATCAATGGCTGGCTGATCGTCTACATGCGCGTGCCCGATCTGCTGGCGACGCTCGGCATGATGTTCCTGCTGCTCGGCCTGCAGCGCATCCCGACGGAAGGGCGCTCGATCGCCACTGGCATGACCATGCCCGACGGCTCGGTCGCCAACGGCAAGTTCTCGGAAGCCTTCCTGGCGCTCGGCCGCCACCGCATCGACTTCTTCCTCCCGAACCTCATCCCGGTCTCGGTGGTCGTGCTCGTCGTGCTCGCGGTGCTGATCTGGTTCTTCCTCGAATATACCCGCTTCGGCCGCATGATGTATGCCGTCGGCTCCAACGAACGAGCCGCCGAACTCGCCGGCGCGCCTGTCAAGGCATACAAGATCTGGGCCTACGTCATTTCGGGAGTTTTTGCCTCGATCGGCGGCATTCTGCTCGCCGCCCGGCTTGGACGTGGCGATATCGCCTCGGGTAATAATCTGCTGCTCGACGCGGTGGCGGCGGCGCTCATCGGCTACGCGGTGCTCGGCGCCGCAAAGCCCAACGCCTTCGGCACCGCCGTTGGCGCGGTGTTCGTCGGCGTCCTGCTGCAGGGCCTGACGATGATGAACGCTCCCTACTACACGCAGGATTTCGTCAAGGGCGCGGTTCTCGTCGTCGCCCTTGTCTTCACCTTCGCCCTTTCCGGCAGGGGCAAGAGATAGTTTCGACCGGGGCATATTGGATAGAACAACGGAGGAAAACGACGTGAGCATTACGAGAAGACTTTTGGGGAAGGCCGCACTCGGCCTGGCGGGCGCGGCGCTGCTGATGCAGGGCACCGCCCTGGCGGCCGATCGCCCGGCGCCGTTCGACAAGCCGGGCGTCAAGATCGCGCTGGTGCGCTATCTCTCGACCGGTGACTTCTTCCAGGCTTATCTCTCCGGCGTCGAGGCGCAGGCCAAGGCGCTCGGCGTCGACCTGCGCGTGCTCGACAGCCGCCAGGACGCCGCGCTCCAGGCCGACATGGTCGACCAGGCCATCGCGCTCGGCGTGCAGGGCATCATCATCCAGCACGGCCTGACGGAATCGATGAAGGACGCCGCCCAGCGCGCGGTCGACGCCGGCATCAAGGTCGTCGCCTTCGACGTCAATGTCGAGAACCCGAAGATCCCGCAGATCGAGCAGTCGGACAAGGATCTCGCCAAGCTCGCGCTCGAGCAGGCAGTCAAGGACAATGGCGAGAGCTGGAAGGCCGGCTATGTCTATGTCGCCGGCATCGCGCCGCTCGACCGCCGCAACGAGACCTGGGTGGACGTGAAGAAGAAGAATGCGGGCATCAGCGAGGTCGCCCAGTTCGGCACGCTCGACAACCCGATCGCCAACTCCGTCGCCAACCAGGCGCGCTCGGTTCTGCAGGCACATCCCGACATCAACGTGATGTTCGCCCCCTATGACGAGTTCGCCAAGGGCGTGAAGATCGCCGTCGACGAGGCCGGGCTGAACAAGAAGATCAAGATCTATTCGGCCGACATCTCGACCTCGGACATCTCGGCGATGCGCGAGGCCGACAGCGCCTGGGCCGCCACCGCCGCCACCAACCCGGCCGTCGTCGGCCAGGTCTCGGTGCGCGCCCTGGCGCAACTGCTCGCCGGCGAGGATCCCGGCCACAACGTCATCGTGCCGCCGACGCTGATCACCCAGAAGGAACTGATCGACAAGGACATCAAGAACATGGAAGACCTGTCGGCAAAGCTGCCGCAATTCGCCCATGCCAATGTCGCAATGCCGGCCTGGATGCCGAACCCGAACGCCAAGTAAGGGCTCGGCAGTCGCAAAATGAAGAGAGCGGTCCCATGGGCCGCTCTCTGTCTTTCTGGCGGTAGCGCCACGGCCTCATCGCTGCCAGAAGGGCAGCTTGGCGATCTCCAGTTCGACCTCTTCCTTGGTCAGTCCGATATCGTCGATCAGGTGCGGATTGTCCGTCGCCATGCGGTTGAGATCGAAGCGAAAGCGGGCCTGCTTGCGGCGCGCCGCGATAAGGCTGCGCAAGGCGGCAAGGCTGTAACGCCGAGCCGCTTTGGGCATCGCCGGCCGTGCCTTCAGTTCCGCGCAGGAGACAACGATATCGTTCATGGCAACCTCCATCCGGTCGTGGGATTGAAACCTTCGATTTGATTGAGGTTGAACTCTGCCGCAGGCGGGCAGCGAGGTAATTAAGCCTGTCCAAATAGTTCTCAAAACTTCCAAATCGGCTATAGATCGCCGCATGCAGGGATCGCGCTTTGCCTTCGGACCGTTCGTGCTTGATCCGGGAGCGGGAACGCTGCTTCGGGGCGATGTTCCCGTCGCCGCTGGCCATCGCGGACTGAAGCTTTTGGAGGCGCTCGTTGCGCGCCCGGGCGAAATCCTGGCCAAGGCCGAGTTGATGGACGCTGCCTGGCCGGGCACAGCGGTCGAGGAAGGCAATCTTACCGTCCAGATCGCGCAACTCAGGAAGCTGCTTGGTCCGTCGACCGACGGTGGCGAGTGGATCACCACGGTCCCGCGTGTCGGCTACCGTTTCACTGGTACGACCGAAAAGCTCGACGCCAGGCGAAAGCCTTTGCCGCTGCCCGACAAACCGTCGATCGCCGTCCTGCCTTTTGTCAATCTGAGCAATGATCCCAAGCAGGACTCCTTCGCCGACGGCCTGACCGAAGACCTGATAACCGATCTCTCGCGGATCCCGGGCCTGTTCGTCATCGCCCGCAACTCGGTGTTTGCCTATAAGGGCAAGGCCATGGACGTGCGCGCTATCGCCGACGAACTCGGCGTGCGCTACCTGCTGGAGGGCAGCGCTCGGCGCGCCGCCGGGCGCGTGCGCATCAACGCGCAGCTGATCGACCCGCTGAGTGGCGAACATCTGTGGGCTGAGCGGTTCGATCGCGGCCTGGAAGATATTTTCGCGGTTCAGGACGAGGCGACGGCCAAGATCGTCGAGGCGTTGCTCGGGCGACTGCGCGCGCTGCCGGAACGCAACCGGCCGAAGAACCTCGAGGCCTATGATCTCGTCGTGCGGGCGCGCAAAATGTTCGACGAGTCGCCGCAGATGGCGCGCGAAGCGCATCTGATGCTGACGCGCGCGATCTCGCTAGATCCGGACTATGCCGAGGCTTATCGCTGGCTTGCCATGAACCACTGGATGGGCTGGGTGCATTGGGGCGAGCCGTTCGAGCCTGCGCGCAGCACGTCGCTGGAGTTGGCGCGCAAGGCCGTGGCGATCGATCCCAACGACGCCGGCTGCCGCTGGGTGCTGGCGAACCTGCTTGCCTATGAGCGCGATTTCGAGCAGTCGGACGCTGAATTCGCCAAGGCGATCGAGCTCGACCCGAACGAGGCCGACATCTGGGCGACCTTGTCCGACATCGAGGTGCTGGCCGGGCGGGTAGACTTGGGCCTTCAACATATCCGCAAGGCATTCCGGCTCAACCCGTTTCCGCCGAGCTGGTATTTTCTCACGCTTGGCCAGGCGCAGTACGCGGCCGGCGATTACGAGGCGGCCGTCGAGACGCTGCGCCGCGACGAGACCTACCGCACAAGCTCACGCCGCTTCCTGGCGGCAAGTCTTGCCCAGCTCGGCCGCCTCGACGAGGCGCGCACCGAGGTCGCACTGTTCCTCGTCGGCAACCCGCACTTTTCCACGCAGCGTTGGGTGGAGACGGAACCGTTCCGTGATGACGCGACACTGAGCCATTTCGTCGACGGCTTCCTGAAAGCCGGTCTTCCGGAGTGAGGCAGCCAGGCGTTGGCCTCACCGGCTGGCGCGGGCCAACCCATGCGCCACCAGCCGGTCGATGACCTCGGGATAGCTGATGCCGCTTGCCGCCATCGCCTTGGCGTACATGCTGATGTTGGTGAAGCCGGGAATGGTGTTGAGCTCGTTGACCAGGAATTGCATGTCCGGCATCAGGAAGAAGTCGACACGCGCCATCCCATCGCAGCCGACGGCCCTGAAGGCCTTCGCGGCCATGGCGCGCATGGCTTCCTCGACCTCCGATGGCAGGTCGGCCGGCACGATCAATGCAGCGCCGTTTTCATCGATGTATTTGGCGTTGTAGTTGTAAAAGCCGTGGCTTTCCGCGGGCACGATCTCGCCCGGCCGCGAGACGAAGAGCTCGCCCGCGGGATCCTCCAGCACGCTGAATTCGATCTCGCGGCCACGAACGAATTCTTCAGCCAGCAGCTTGCGATCGTGCCGAAAGGCTTCTTCGAGCGCACGGTCGTACTCCTGGCTGGCATTGACTTTTGCGACGCCGACCGATGAGCCTTGCCGCGCCGGCTTGATGAACAGCGGCAGGCCAAGCTGATCTTCGAGCATGCCGAGCGAAGGCGCGGCATCCGCCTCGATCGTCACCGAGCGCGCGACAGGTACCCCCGCTGCCTTCAGCAGCCGCTTGGCGATGTCCTTGTCGAGGGCCGTGGCGGAGCCGAGGATGCCGCAGCCGGCGAGCGGCACGCACGCCACTTCGGCCATCCCCTGCGCGGCGCCGTCCTCGCCGTGGAGACCGTGCAGGACCGGAAACAGGATATCGATGGCGGGGAATTCATGCGGCGGTCCGCCGGCCGGGATGGCCAGCATCCGGCCATGGCCGCCCGGCACCAGGCAAATCTCGGTGCCGCCAGAAGGTGTCGCGAGCGCGCCGTCCTGGTAGCTGCTCAGCAGCCATTGACCCTCGCGCGTGACGAAGATCGGAACGGCGTCGTATTTCGCCGGATCGAGTGCCTGCATGACGTTGGCGGCCGACAGCAGCGACACCTCGTGCTCGGCGGAGCGGCCGCCGAAGAGCACACCGATACGCAGTCTTTTGGCGGTCACGGGCATCTCCGGGAATGATCAGGATTGGAAATCGACGGCAATGCCGCGATTGGCGAAGAAACGGTCGAATGTCGCCAGCGGCAGCGTTGCGTTCACCTGGCTCTGCCGGTCATGGCCCGACGGATTGTGGAACCGGATTTCGCCCGGCGAGGCCGCCGTCACCAGCACCAGATGCCCGCCCTTCGATGGCGGCTCTCGCTCGGGCCAGCGAATGCCCGGATGCACCGAAGCGATGAAGAATCTGCGCTGCGACAGAAGCCCGGGCACCATGGCAATATCGACGTTCGTCATCGTTTCGGCGGAGAGGCCGAACCGGTCACGCACGAACCTGACGAAGGGGTCGTAGATCAGCCCCTTGATCGAACCGTCGTCCTCATTGACGACATAGCCGCCATAGGCGGTGCAGGCGCGGGCGAGCTCGAGTGTCGGATAGATTTCGCCGCGCACGGCAAGGATCATCTTCAGGCAGGCCATGCCGCAGACATTGACGGCCCAGCGAGCGTAGTCCTCGACCGTCTCGGCGCCGGAGTTGCGCCACAGCGGGTCGCGGTGGAGCGCCGACGGACCCTCCGCCACAAGCGGCAAAGTCATGTCGGGCGATTCCCACTGGCTGAAATAAGGCACTTCGCTCGATTGCATTCCGACTCCAGCCTTGCGTCTCGCCTATGAGGCGCAAGGCACCCCTCAAAGCTGTCCTAGCTATAAGCCGAGGGTTTGGGCGGATTTTGGCCGGTTAGAGCAGTTTTCCAGCAGACCGTATGAAACGGGGTCCCGTCCGAAACTACTTGAAGACGATGAGATGGAGCGGTTCGTCATTTTCGTGAAACGATGAACCGCTCCAGGGGCAATGCCCTTACGTCTTCAGCGCAGCGCCGCCGCGATATTGCCGCCGTCCACCGTCGTCACGTCGGCCGTGGTGCGGTCGGCCAGCGCCTGGTGCAGGAAGGCCTGAGCCACATCGTCGGCGGTTACCTCCTGACCGAGCAGGTTGCCGGACATATAGTCCTTTTCCGACAGGCCGCGCGCGGTCGAACGGCTGGCGATCATGGCGTCGGTCAGCAGCCCGGAGCGGATACGGTCGGCGTTGACCGCGTTGGAGCGGATGCCGTAAGCGCCATAGTCCAGCGCATACTGCCTCGACAGGAACAGCGTTGCCGCCTTCGGGATGCCATAGGCGCCGAATTTCGGGCCGGGATTGATCGCCTGCTTGGAGGTGTTGAAGAGGAGCACGCCGCCCGTGCCCTGTTGCAGCATGATGCGGACCGCGTTCTGCGCCGCCGACTGGTGGGCGAAGAAGTTGAGCTCGAAGCTCTTGCGCAGCGTGGCGTCGTCCAACTCGCCGATGCGGCCTTCCCAGGCGGCACCCGCATTCGAGACCAGGATGTCGACGCCGCCATAGACGGCGACCGCCTTGTCGAAGGCGGCGCGCATCTCGGCAGGGTTGGTGATGTCGGCGCCCACGCCGATCGAATTGTTGCCCGCGGCCTTCGCCGCTTCGGCGGCCCTGGCCGGGTCGAGGTCGACGATCACGGCATGCGCGCCATTGGCTGCGAACAGCTTTGCTGTCGCCGCGCCGATCGCGCCGGCGCCGCCGGTGATCAGCACCACCTGTCCGGTCAGCGGCTTCGGCTTGTTGGAGGCGAGCTTGGCCTGCTCCAGCGACCAGTATTCGAGCGGGAAGAGATCTGCTTTGGAAAGCGGGTGGAAATTGCCGATGGCTTCGGCGCCGCGCACGGCCTCGATCCACATCTCGCCGACATCGGAGGCAATCTTCGCATCCTTCAGCGTGCGGCCGTGGCCGAACATGCCGAGGCCCGGAACCAGCGTCAGGCGTGGCATCGGATCGAGCATCGTGCGCTTGACGTCGTCCAGCGCGTCATTGGTCTTGAAGTAGGCGGTGTAGTCGCCGACGAAGGTCTCGACATGGTCGCGGATGACGGACTTGTAGTCGCCGATCTTGTCGGCGTCGGGCGCCGGCACCGCCATCGGCCCGGTCTTGATGCGGATCGACAAATCCGGCGTCGAGACGCCACGGCCGGCATAGTCGGCGACCTTGGCCGAATTGATGAAATCGAGGATCGCGTCCGAAGTGCGGAAGTCGCTGATCATGCGGTCGAAACGGCCTTCGCCGCGCGCCACGGCCACCGCGCCGCGCAGCGTCGGCGCAATGTCGCCTGGCTTCGCGAGCTTTGCCGGCAGCGCCGCATTGGGAGCCTGCGGCTTGCCGTGCTTGGCGACATAATCCTCGGCGACGTTCACATAATGGATCATCCGGTCGTAGGCCTGCCGGGCATCGTCGCCGAAGGTGAAGATGCCGTGCTTGTCGAGGATCAGGCCTTCGACGTTCGGATCCGCGTCGTAGACTTCCCCCGCGACCTTGGCGAGGTCGAAGCCAGGCTTGATGTAGGGCACATAACCCATCTTGTCGCCGAACACGGTCTTCACCAATGCCTTGCTGTCTTCCTGGTCGACGATGGCGAGGATGGCGGTCGAATGGGTGTGGTCGACGAATTTGTGCGGCAGGAAGGCGTGCAGCAGCGTCTCGACCGACGGATTGGGGGAGGAGGGGTCGATGAGGTTGGAGCGCTGCAGCGCCACCATGTCCTCATCGGAGAGCTCGGCAAGCGCGCGCGCCTTGAGCAGCGCGCCCATCTTGACCGCCGGCAGGCCTTGCGGCTCGATGACCGCCATGTCCCAGCCGCTGCCCTTGACGCAGAGCACGTCCCATTCGTCGCCGACGAGATCGGTAGTCTTGGTCTTGCAGGAGGTGTTGCCGCCGCCATGCAGCACCAGCCGCGGCTCGCCGCCGAGCAGACGGGTCGTGTAGACCCGCAGCGCCAGGTCGCGGCCGACGCCCTTCCTGGCATAGTCGGCAACCATCTTTTCCGCGTCGGCGTCGTTCCAAAGGTTCTTCATTTCGCTTCGTCCGATGTCTGTCTTCTGTTGGTCATGAACGGGAAGCCGCGACGTCTTGATGACAGAGGCGGCGAGGGTGGTTTCTACGAGGCCTTTTTGCTGGCGGCGCCGGCGTGCTCCAGAAGGCGCCCGGCCATGTGCGCGCCGACAACCAGATGTGTGCAAAGGCCGCCGGCGATCGCCGCCAGCAGCGGCTCGAACTTGCTGTCTTCCTGCACCACCATCAGCCGCTTCTCGATGGCACGCAGCGAGGCGAGCTCGGCGGAAATGACCCGCTTGTTGTAGCCGCAGTCGAGCACTTCGCCATTGGCGTCGATGATCTGTCCGGCGATCACGCCGGCGGCGCCGTCCTTGCGCAGCGCCGCCATCTCGGTCGGCGTCAGCGCGCCGCACTTCACCAGATGGCTGTCGGCATCGACCGCGCCGACGGAATAGAGCGCGAGGTCGCAATTGCTTATGCCGGCCAGCTGGTCGCGGATCACCGGCTCGGCGCGCAGACCTTGCGCCAGCGCTTCGGTGGAAAGCACCAGGGGCGCATAGAAGTTGAGACCTTTGGCGTTCAGCCGCCGCGCGATTTCCATCGTGCATTGGTCGGGCCTGTAGGAATAGGGCGCGCCAAGATTGCCGCAGAGCTGGACCACCCTGACGTCCTGCAGGTCGGCATAGGACATGATGTCGGCGATGGTGTAGACGGTGCGGCCCCAGGCGACGCCGATCCGGTCGCCCTTCTTCACCAGTTCGAGGAACACGCTTGCCGCCAGCACCGCGATGTCGGTCGAGGGATCGGCGACGTAGGCGTTTTCCGGCGCGATCCAGACCGAATCGAGCTTGAAGGCATCCTCCAACTGGCGCGCCATGACGTCGTCGGTGAAGAGCTGCGTCGAGGTGGAGATGTTGACGATACCGGTCTCGCGCGCCTTGCGCAGATACATGGCGACCGATGCACGCGAAATCTTGAGCTGGGTCGCCACTTCGTCCTGGCGAAGGCCATGGGCATAATACAGCCAGGCGGCCTTGTGGATGAGCTGTTCTGCCGGTCTGATCGCCATGCCGTCTCCTCGGCTGACATTAGTCACGGCTCTCGACAAAAGTCAAATCTGGCTGGCGGGTTCGATCGCCTCACAAGATGACCTGGTTGAGACGGTCATTTCAACAGGTCCGCATATCATAGCATTTCTCGGTCGTTCAGGGGGATGGCATGAACGCAGGCGTACAGCTAGAAAGCTCGAAAAGACCATTGGGAGGAACGGGATGGCCAATCCCTACGAACAGGACCTCGACAGGAACGCCGCCAACCACCAGCCGCTGACGCCGCTGACCTACCTGCAGCGCGCGGCAATGACCTATCCCGATCATGTCGCCATCATCCATGGCAGCCAGCGTGTCACCTATCGCGATTTCTGGCGCCGCTCGCTGAGGCTCGCATCGGCGTTGTCGAAGCGGGGCATCGGCAAAGGCGACACGGTGACGGTGATGCTGTCGAACACCCCGCCGATGCTGGAGGCCCATTTCGGCGTGCCGATGACCAAGGCGGTGCTGCATTCGCTGAACACCCGCCTCGACGCCGCCGTCATTGCTTTCCAGCTCGACCATGCCGAAACGAAGGTGCTGATCGTTGACCGCGAATTCTCGGGCGTGGTCAAGGAGGCGCTGACGCAGGCTAAGGTGAAGCCATTGGTCATCGACTATGACGATCCCGACTATGCGGCGGACGCTCCCTATCCCAAGGGCGAGAGGATCAGCACGCTGGACTATGAGGATTTCGTCGCCGGCGGCGACGAGGCTTTCGCCTGGTCGATGCCCGACGACGAATGGGACGCCATCTCTCTCAACTACACGTCCGGCACCACGGGCAATCCGAAGGGCGTCGTCTACCACCATCGCGGCGCCGCGCTGATGGCGTACACCAACACCATCCACGCCGGCATGGCCAAGCACGCGGTCTATCTCTGGACGCTGCCGATGTTCCACTGCAACGGCTGGTGCTTCCCCTGGACGCTCGCCGTGCAGGCCGGCACGCATGTCTGCCTGCGCTGGGTGCGGGCCAGGCAGATGTACGACGCGATCGCCGACCACGGCGTCACCCATCTCTGCGGCGCGCCGATCGTCATGTCGGTGCTGATCAACGCGAAGGACGAGGACAAGCGCCAATTCCCGCAGACCGTCACCTTCAACACCGCCGCGGCGCCGCCGCCGGAGGCTGTGCTTTCCGGCATGGCGGATGCCGGCTTTGCCGTCACCCATCTCTACGGCCTGACCGAGACCTACGGCCCGGCGGTCGTCAATGAATGGCACAATGAGTGGGACGAGTTGGAGAAGGGGCCAAGGACGGCGAAGAAAGCCCGCCAGGGCGTGCGCTATGCCGCGCTCGAAGGGCTGACGGTCATGAATCCGGAGACGATGGCGGAAACGCCGGCCGACGGCGAGACCATCGGCGAAGTCATGTTCCGCGGCAACATCGTCATGAAAGGGTACCTGAAGAACCGCAAGGCCACCGACGAGGCCTTCGCCGGCGGCTGGTTCCATTCCGGCGACCTCGGCGTCATGCATCCCGACGGCTACATCCAGCTCAAGGACCGCTCCAAGGACATCATCATCTCGGGCGGCGAGAACATCTCCTCGATCGAGGTCGAGGACGCGCTCTACAAGCACCCGGCGGTCGCTTCCTGCGGCGTGGTCGCCCGTGCCGACGAGAAATGGGGCGAGGTGCCGGTCGCCTATGTCGAGCTGAAGCCTGGGAAGACGGCGACGGAGGCGGAGATCATCGAGCATTGCCGCTCGCTGCTGGCGCGGTTCAAGGTGCCGAAGGCGGTGGTGTTCGCGGAAATTCCGAAGACTTCTACGGGGAAAATCCAGAAGTTCCGGCTTCGGGAGATGGCGAAGGGGGCTTAGCTTCGGGGCTAGGCTTTGACGTCGGCAGGACAGAGGGGGGCGCGAAGGATCGCTACGCTGGAGATTGGCATCCTCGTCCCCATCGCCGTCCTTCGCCAACTGTCACCATCTGTCACCAATTATACGCGTACGTCGATTTCGCATTGACTCCCCGCGCCTTTCGATTTACGAGTGACGAAAATTGAAATTCGTCACTCGTCAAAAGAAAGCGCCATGTCAGAAGCCGCCAACATCGTGGCAGACCCCGCCAGGCAGGAGAATGTGACGCGCATTCTCGACTGTGCAGAGCGGCTGTTCCGGCACTACGGCTACGGCAAGACCAACGTTGCCGACATCGCTCGCGAGCTCGGCATGTCGCCGGCCAACATCTACCGTTTCTTCGCCTCCAAGGTTGAAATCCACCAAGCCGTCTGTGGCCGCATGCTGGGCGCCAGTTACGCGCAGGCCTACGAGATCTCGCGGCTGCCGATCAGCGCCGAGGAGCGGCTGCGCCGCTATGTGCATGCCCAGTACAAGATGACGCTGGAAGTCCTGCTCGACGACCAGAAGGTGCACGAGATGGTCATCGTGGCGCTCGAGCGCGACTGGGGCGTCATCGACAAGCATATCGACCGCATGCACGATCTGATGGCCGAGGTGATCCGCGAGGGCATCGAAGCCGGAGAGTTCAGGAAGCAGGATCCGGTCGTCGCGTCACGCTGCTTCGGCGCCGCCACGGTCATCCTTTGCCACCCACAGATGGTGGCGCAATGCCTTGCCAAGACCAATCGGGCGATGCCCGACGATCTCATCGACTACGCGATCAGAGCCTTGAAATAACCGCTGCCCGCCGGGTGCCGGTGTTCGACAATTCATCTCCAGTTCGGGAGTGCTAAGGTGTCTTTGTCCAGTTCCATCATCCGCAGGCTGCCAGCCGCCGGCCTCATCGTGGCGGCGCTCGGGATTGCCGGCTGCTCGCAGGAAAAGGCAGCGCCAGTCGCGGAAGTGATCCGTCCCGTGAAGGTCGTCGAGATCGGCGAGGCCCAGACCACCCGCCTGCTCGACTATTCGGGTTCGGTGCGCGCCCGCACCGACATGAACCTCGGCTTCCGCATAGCCGGCAAGGTCACCGAGCGTCTGGTGGATATCGGCCAGCATGTGAATGCCGGCGACGTGCTCGCCCGCGTCGACCCTTCCGACTACGAATTGTCGGTAAAGAGCGCCCAGGCGAGCCTCGACGCTGCCGAGCGGCAGGTCGAGACGGTCGACCTCGCCAAGAAGCGCGCCGAGCAGCTCTACGCCAAGAATTTCGCGCCGAAATCGCAGCTCGATCAGGCCGTGCTGACCTACGACCAGGCGGTCGCGTCTCGCGACGCCGCCCGCTCGACGCTGGCCCAGGCGCAGAACCAGGTCCAGTACGCCGATCTCAAGGCCAGCAAGGACGGCATCGTCACCGCAATCTCCGCCGATGTCGGCCAGGTGGTCGCAGCCGGCACGCCGGTGATGACGGTGGCCGTCGATGGCGAGAAGGAAGTGCTTATCGCGGTGCCCGAGATGGATATCGCCGGCTTCCGTCCGGGCAAGGAAGTGAAGGCAAGTTTCTGGTCGGATGAGGGGCTGACGCTCGACGGCAAGGTCCGCGAGGTTGCCGGCAGCGCGGACGCCCAGTCACGCACCTTTGCGGTCCGGGTCTCGCTGCCCAACGACCCGCGCGTGCTGCTCGGCATGACTGCCAACGTCCAGGCGACCGTCGGCAGCAAGGCGCAGCTGGTGTCGATCCCGTTGACCGCGATGGCCGAGAAGGATGGCAAGCAGATCGTCTGGACGGTTGACCGCGCCTCCGACACCGTCCATCCGCGCCCGATCAAGGTCGCCAACTTCACCGCCGACGGTGTCGCCGTCGCCGATGGCCTGAAGCAGGGTGATGTCGTGGTCGCCGCCGGCACGCAGTTCATGACCGAGAATTTGAAGGTCAAGCTTTCCGGCGACGCCCAGCAGTCCGCATCGGCGGATGACGACGTCGCCACGACCAGCAGCCTGCGCTAACCAGGCGAAAGAACGCCGTTCCCGCTCTCGCTGCGTTAAGCCGCGAGCCGGGGAGGGCATGGGTTCCGGGCGGCAGGCGCCCGATCGTGAGATGCCGGCATGTTGGCTCCCCCGCAGCAGTGCCGCGTCCCCCGTGATTGCGAGTCTCTCCCGCTTGAGGGGGCCTCGCCGCCCGGAAGCCCGACCGAGAATTCATGAGCAGCATGGCAAGCGCGGCTTGCCGGCCAATTGGACTGGACTTGCGCCATGACCACCGACAGCAGCACCGAAAAGCGGCCCTTCAACCTCTCGCGCTGGGCGATCGGGCACCCGAGCATCGCGCGCTTCCTGTTCGGCCTGATCATCGTGGCCGGCGCGCTCGGGCTGATGCGCATGGGCCAGAAGGAAGATCCTGACTTCACCTTCCGCGTCATGGTCGTTCAGGCGATCTGGCCGGGCGCCTCGCTCAAGGATATGGAAGACCAGGTCGTCAACAAGATCGAGCGCAAGCTGCAGGAAACGCCGCATCTCGATTTCGTGCGCTCCTATACCCGCGCCGGCAGCGCCATCATCACCTTGCAGGTCAAGGGCGACACCAATGCGGCCGAGGTCGCGGACGCCTTCTACCAGGTGCGCAAGAAGGTCGGCGACATAGCCAGCGACCTGCCTCAGGGCCTGCTCGGCCCCTATTTCAACGACGAGTTCGGCGACACCTTCATCACGCTGCATTCGATCAGCGGCGACGGCTTCACCTATCCGGAGCTGAAGAAGTTCGCCATCCAGGCGCGCGACATGCTTCTGACGACGCCAGGCGTCGAGAAGGCGGTCATCATCGGCGATCAGCCTGAGACGATCTACATCGACGTCTCGTCCAAGGCGCTCGCGGAACGCGGCCTGACCATGCTCGACCTGCAGAACGCCATCAAGGGCCAGAACGCCGTCGATCCGGCGGGTTCGGTCGACACCGGCCTGCGCTCAGTCCGCATCTCGGTCGAGGGCGACGTCGCCAGGGCCGCCGACATCCGCGAGCTGCGCCTGCGCTCGGGCAACCAGGTAACGCGGCTCGGCGACATCGCCACCGTCACTTCCGGCCTCGAGGATCCCTACCAGAACAAATACCTCTTCAACGGTCATGAAAGCGTCCAGCTCGGCGTCGTCATGGCCAAGGGCTTCAACGTCACCGATGTCGGCAAGGGCGTCGAGGAAACCTACAAGCGCTTCGAGCAAGGGTTGCCCTACGGCGTTTCGGTCGACCAGATCTCTGATCAGCCGGAAGTGGTGCGCGACGCCATCAGCGAGTTCATGCACGCGCTCGGCGAGGCGCTGCTCATCGTGCTCATCGTCTCCTTCCTGTCGATCGGCTGGCGCTCGGGCCTGGTGATCGCCATCGCCATTCCGCTCGTGCTCGCCGCAACCTTCGCCATCATGTACGAGATCGGCATCGACCTGCAGCGCATCTCGCTCGGCGCGCTGATCATCGCGCTCGGATTGCTCGTCGACGACGCCATGATCGTCGTCGAGATGATGGAGCGGAAGCTCGAGGAAGGGCTGGTCAAGATCGAGGCGGCGAGCTTCGCCTATACCTCGACCGCCTTCCCGATGCTGACCGGCACCCTGATCACCACGGCCGGCTTCATTCCAGTCGGCTTCGCCGCCTCCACGGCGGGTGAATATGTGCGCACGCTGTTCTACGTCGTCGGCATCGCGCTGGTCGTATCGTGGTTCGTCGCGGTCTATTTCACGCCGTGGCTGGGCTACATGATCCTGAAGCAGCGCAAGCACGCCGGCACCCATCACGATGTCTTCGACACCGGCTTCTATCGCCGCCTGCGGGCGACGGTGACCTGGGCCGTGCGTCACCGCATCATCGTGCTGGTGATGACGCTGGTCACCTTCGGCACCAGCCTGTGGGCCTTCCAGTTCATCCCGCAGAACTTCTTCCCGCAGTCCTCGCGTCCGGAAATCCTGGTCGACCTCTGGCTGCCGGAAGGCACCTCGATCAAGGAGGTAGAGAAGCAGGCCCAGGCACTCGAGGCCAGGATGGCGGACGATCAGGACAAGCGCTTCATCGCCACCTACATCGGCGAAGGCGCGCCGCGCTTCTTCCTGCCGCTCGACCAGCAGCTCAGGAACCCGAACTTCGCCCAGCTTCTGGTGATGGCCAAGGACGAACCGGCGCGCGAGCGGCTGATCGTCAAGCTGCGCAAGATACTGGCCGAGGACTTCCCCTCGATCCGCGGCAAGGTCGACCGCCTGTTCCTCGGCCCGCCCACCGGCTGGCCGGTGCAGATGCGCGTCATGGGCCCGGACCGCCAGGAAGTGCGCCGCATCGCCGACGAGGTGAAGGCCCGCTTCCAGCAGAACCCGCTGCTAGGCGCCGTGCATGACGACTGGCTGGAGCCGGTGCCGGCGATGAAGCTGGTGATCGACCAGGATCGCGCTCGCGCGCTCGGCGTCACCTCGCAGCGCATCCGCCAGATGCTGCAGGCGACGATGTCCGGCGCGCCGCTCGACAATTTCCGCGACGGCGAGGAGACGGTTTCCATCGTCGCCCGCGAGCCGGAAGCAAGCCGTCACCTGTTGTCCTCGGTCGCCTCCGTCTATATCCCGACCGACTTCGGCGGGTCGGTGCCGCTGTCGCAGGTCGCCAAGGTCGTGCCGATCATGGAGCAGGGCATCGAATGGCGGCGCAATCGCCTGCCGACCATCAGCGTGCGCGCGACCTTGCCGGACGGTGTTCAGTCGAACGACGTCGTCACCAAGATGTACAACGACATGAAGGATCTGCGGGCCGGCCTCGCGCCAGGCTACCAGATCCAGATCCAGGGCGGCGCGGAGGACTCGGCCGAGAGCCAGGCCTCGATTGCGGCCAAGGCGCCGATCATGCTGGCGATCATAGTCGTGCTCCTGATGGTCCAGCTGCAGAACTTCGGCAAGTCGATGCTGGTGCTGGCCACCGGCCCGCTCGGCATCATCGGCGCCGCCGCCGCGCTGCTCATCAGCGGCGCGCCGTTCGGCTTCGTCGCCATCCTGGGCGTCATCGCGCTGCTCGGCATCATCATGCGCAACTCGATCATCCTGGTCGACCAGATCGATCAGGACATAGCGGCGGGCATGGAGCGATCGGAGGCGATCGTGGGTTCGGCCGTACGCCGCTTCCGGCCGATCATGCTGACCGCGCTGACCGCCGTGCTGGCGCTGATCCCGATCTCGCGCGCCGTCTTCTGGGGCCCGCTGGCCTACGCCATGATGGGCGGCATCCTCGTCGCCACCGTGCTCACCATCCTGGTGCTGCCGGCTGGTTACGCCCTGTTCTTCGGCCGCGAGCCCAAGAAGGCAAAGACCGACGAGCTGGCAGTGGAGCCGGAAAAGATCGACGGCATCGAACGGCCGCAGCTGGCGCTGGCCGCGGAATAAAGAGGTGGCAACCCCGGATCATCCGCCATCGCACAAGCCGATGGCGGATGGTCC
>JBFLWR010000225.1:0-27806 GCA_040755925.1 Pseudomonadota bacterium | reverse complement strand
GCTGGGGGGCTGGCTGCGCCGGCGGGGGGCGACGCTGGGGCTCCGCGGCGCGGGCCGGTGCCTGCGGCGCAGGGCGCAATCCGCGCGGCTCGCCGGTGTCGCTGCTGCCGCTGCGGCCGGATTTCGCAACGATATCAGACAGCTCCTTGAGCGCGTTGATCTGCTCAGAGACGGCGCGGCGGATGGCTGAGGTCGATTCCTTGGCCTCTTCCGGCATCTCGATGACGCCCTTTTTGAGCTCGGCGCGCGTCAGGTCGAGCTCGCTCTTGATGGAGCCGGCGGTGCGACGCATCTCCTCGGTCGCGTCGGCGAAGCGGCGCGTTGCCGAATCGACGACCTCGGTGATGGCGGCGCGGATCTTCTCGGCCGATTCCATCGTCCTGCCCTCGGCGGTCTGCATCGTCTGGCCGACGAGGTTCTCGAAGGAGCGCATCACCTTTTCGAGGTCTTCCGACTTCTTGACCAGGCCGACTGCGAGGTCTTCCAGCGAAGACTGACGTTCCAGCGTGTGCTCGAGATTGCTCTGCGCGGAGCTGAGCAAATTCGAGGCGCTGGAGAGCAACCGGCTGTGCTCGTCGAACTTGGTCGCGATCGAGGCAACCTCGCGCAACGTCGCCGACGACAGGTCGGTGAGCCGCGTCGTGTTGGAATCGACGAGACGGGCCGAACTGGCGAAGGTCTGGGCGGCCTTCTCCGTGGTCGTGGCGAAGCTCTGCGTGCTGCCGGAGAGGCGCTCCTCCACCTGGCCGAGGTTGACGGCGGCCTGCTCGATCAGCTGGCCGAGCTGGGTGCTGGAGGTACCCATGCGGCCGATGAGATCGGCAACGCTGTCGGCGAGCGACGAGCGCGCGCCTTCGACGGCCGAAAGCGTCTCGGCCGTGCGGTTGGCCAGCGCGTTGACGAGGGCGGCGTTTTCGCTGCGCAGCTTTTCAGTCGCCCGCTCGGTGACTTCTTCCATGCTCCTCTGCAGCTCGGAGCCACCCTGGGCGAAGCGCTCGACCAACGGCCTGGCCG
Source organism: Pseudomonadota bacterium (assembly GCA_040755925.1). Classification (GTDB taxonomy): domain Bacteria; phylum Pseudomonadota; class Alphaproteobacteria; order Rhizobiales; family Rhizobiaceae; genus Mesorhizobium. The sequence continues at coordinate 26,792 of JBFLWR010000225.1, read as the reverse complement.
TCTCGTCGAGAATCTTCGTCATCTCGGCGGAGCGCGTCGCAAGCATGGTGTTGAGCTCGCGGGTGTTGGCGCCGATGGTCTTGGCGGCTTCGTTGGTGCTCTGGCCGATATGCTGGCCGACAGCCGTGAAGGTTTCCGCGATGACGTTGGCGCGCGAGATGAGTTGCGCCTCGGCGCTGGAAACCTGCTCGTTCAACCTCTGGCCCATCGTCTCAGCGGTGTAGGCGAGGCGGTTCTCCACGCTTGCCATCTGGTCCTCGACGCGGGCAGCCGCGGCGGCCGCGCTAGAGGCCAGCCGTTCGTCGGCGCCGGCCAGCGCCTGTTCGATCTCGCGGGCATGGACAGCGAGTTCCTGGCCGGTCTGACGGGCACGGTCGGCGACGCGCTGCTCGGTGGCGGCGAAGGCGCCGACGATCGTGTCGGCATGATCGCCGATGGTCGAGGTGCTCGAGGCGATGCGGGACACCAGCCGGTTGTCCGCATCGTCGAAGATGCGGCTGATTTCGCCGGCACGCGCCGACAGCGCTTCCGAGCCCTCGGCGATGCGCGACATCAACTGCTGGTCGGCCGTATCGAAGATGCGGCCGAGATCGGACGCGCGGGCGGCCAGGGCTTCCGCCGATTCGCTGATGCGCACGCTGAGCCGCTCGTCCGCGCCCTCGAAGTTGCGCAGGATGTCGCCGGCGCGAGCGGCCAGAGACTGCGCCGTCTCGACAGCGCGGGCGACAAGCTTCTGGTCGGCGGTGTCGAAGGTGCCGGCGATCTCGCTGGCGCGGGCGGCCAGCTTGTCGGCGGTTTCCTCGGCGCGGGCCATCATCGAATTCGACGCATCGTCAGCCCGGGCCATGAGCATGCTGGACGTATCCTGGGCGCGCTCGTGCAGGCGGCGATCCGCCGCCTCGAAGGCGTGGGCGATGTCCTCGGCCCTGGCCAGCAGCGCCGCCGAAGTCTGCTCGGCACGCTCGGCGATCTTGCGGTCTGCATCGCTGAAGGCGGCGCCGGCCTGCTCATGCAGGGTGCTGGTGACTTCCATCACCTTGTCGCGCAAGGCGCCGGCAACGAAGACCGCGGTCTTTTCAAGCACGCCGCGGACATTGTCGACACCGGTCGACAGCGCGCGCTCCATGGTGCCGGCGCGCTCGTCGATAATGCCGGTTTGCCGGCTGAAGGCCTGCTCCATCTTCTCGACATCGGCGGCGATGGCGGCCGAAATGTCGCTGCTCCTGGCTGCGATCCGGTCGATATGGCCGGACACCGAACGGTCGACGTCCTTGCGCGCCTCGGCCAGCTTGGCGAGGTCGTCCTCCAGGGCGCGGCTCAGCGTGTCGCGGCCTTCGGACAGCTTGCCGACATGGCCTGAAATGATGCCATCCATCTCGGAGCGGCTGTCGGCGAGCTTCTGCAGGTCGGCCTCGAGCGCGCGTTTGAGGATGTCGCGGCCCTCGGCAAGCTTCTCGACCTGGCCGGCGACCAGCCCGTCGATGCCTGCACGGCTTTCCGCGAGCTTGGCGAGATCGGCCTCCAGAGCGCGCGTGAGGACATCGCGACCCTCGGCGAGCTTCTCGACCTGACCGGCGACCAGCCCGTCGATGCCGGCGCGACTTTCGGCGAGCTTGGCGAGATCGGCCTCCAGGGCACGGGTGAGGATGTCGCGGCCTTCGGCGAGTTTCTCGACCTGACCGGCGACCAGCCCGTCGATACTGGCGCGGCTCTCGGCCAGCTTGGCGAGATCGGCCTCCAGCGCGCGCTTGAGGATATCGCGGCCTTCGGCAAGCTTCTCGACCTGACCGGAAACCAGCCCGTCGATGCCTGCACGGCTCTCTGCGAGCTTTGCCAGGTCGTCTTCCAGCGCCCTGGAAAGGGTCGCGCGATCCTGGGAGAGCCTGTCGGCGTGGCTCTGCATCAGGCCGCTGGCATTGGCCATGTTGGCATCGAGGGCGCGCGAAAGCTCGTCGCGATGGTCGGCGATCTTCTGCGAATGGTCGACGATGGCGCCCTGGATGGTGTTGAGGTCGGCTTCCAGCGCGCGCTTCAGTATGTTGCGGCCCTCGGCGAGCTTCTCGACCTGGCCGGCGACCAGCCCGTCGATGCTGGAACGGCTTTCGGCAAGCTTTTCCAGATCGTCTTCCAGCGACTTCGACAGCACCGCGCGGTCCTGCACCAGCCTGTTTTGGTGATCGGCAACCGCGCCGCTGACGTTCTGAAGGTCGCTTTCGAGGGCCTGTGACAACGTCGCCCGATCCTGGACGAGGCGGTTCTGGTGATCGGCGACCGCGCCGCTGACGTTCTGAAGGTCGCCTTCGAGGGCCTTCGACAGTGTCGCCCGATCCTGGATGAGGCGGTTCTGGTGATCGGCGACCATGCCGCTGACGTTCTGAAGGTCGTCCTCGAGGGCTTTCGACAGCGCGGCGCGATCCTGGATCAGCTTGTTCTGATGGTCGGCGACCGCACCGCCCACCGTCTGCAGGTCGGTTTCCAGCGCACGCGACAGCTGAGCGCGATCTTCCTGGACCTTGTCGGAATGGCCCGCAATGGCGCCCCTTATGGTGTTGAGATCGGCCTCCAGAGCGCGCTTGAGGATATCGCGACCCTCGGCCAGCTTCTCGACCTGGCCGGCGACCAGGCCGTCGATCGAGGCGCGGCTGTCGGCGAGCTTCGCGAGGTCGGCTTCCAGCGTTTGCGAGAGCAGGCCGCGGTCGTCGGCGAGCTTGCTGGCATGGCTGTCGATGAGGCCCCGGATGCCGCTCAGATCGCTCTCCAGCGCGCGGCTCAGTTCGCCCCTGTCTTCGGCGAGCTTCGTCGAGTGTGTCTCGATCAGGCCCCGGATGCCGATGATATCGGTCTCGAGCGCCTTGGCGAGCACGGCGCGGCCCTCGGCGATCTTCTCGACCTGGCCGGCGACCAGTCCATCGATCGAGGCGCGGCTATCCGCCAGCTTGCCGAGATCGGCTTCCAGCGCACGCGCCAGGATGTTGCGGCCTTCAGCCAGCTTGCCGACATGGCCAGCGACCATTTCGTCAATCAATGTGCGGGCTTGCACGAGCTTGCCAGAGTCTTCATTCAATGCCTGGGAGAGGCGGTTGCGACCGTCGTCGAGCTGCTCGAGATGGGCGCCGAGCGAGGCGTCTATCGCCGCGCGTGACTCGTTGACCTTGCGCAGATCCTCCTCCAGGGCGCGCGAGATCAGGCCGCGGCCTTCAGCGAGTTTCTGCACCTGATTGGTGACGGCGGCGTCGATGGCGGCGCGGCCCTCGGCGAACTTCGCCAGGTCCGCCTGCATGGCGGAGGCCATGCGGTCGCGGCTCTCGGAGAGCTTGCGGCTATGGTTCTCGACGGCTTCCTCAATGCCGACACGGGCGTTGGCAAGCCGCTGGATATCGGTATCGAAGGAACGCGACACGACGTGGCGGGCGGCTTCCATGCGGCCGGCGAAATCCGTGGCGCGGGCCTCGAGCATCGACGAGGTCGACGAGATGATATCGGCCATGTCGGCGCCGATCTGCGTCTTGCCCTGGTCGATCATCGCCGACAGCGTGTCCTTGCTCTCGGCGAAGGTGTGGGCGATCTCGCGGGCGCGCTCGACCAGCGTCTCGTTGATCTGGCGGGCACGGGCTTCGAGCGCCGCATTGAGCTTCTGCGTGCCGGTGTCGAGCGCTTCGGCGCGGGTCTGGAACTCGCTGATGAGCGCCTGGCCGCGCTCGGCCAGCGTCCGCTCGATACCGTTGAGGCTCGCCTCGAACTCGGAGCTCAACGTGCGGGCCGCGCCGCCGAGCAGCGAGACCATGCCGGTGGTGCGGTCGTCAAGCAGGTCGGTCAGTGAGCGGGTGAGGCCGTCCGTGGTATCGGTCAGCTTGGCGATGCGGGTATCGAGCAGGCTGGCGAAGGCTTCGCCCGAGGTCGACAGCCGGTCGGTGATGTTGTCCAGGCGCGATTCCACGGAATCAAAGATCGACGTCGAGCTTTCGTTGATGCGGTCGATCAGCGTGTCGCCGGAATTGTTGATGGTCATCGACAGCTTGGTCGACGCATTGAGGATCGAGTCGCGGATGATGTCGCTGGCGGCGCCGATCTCGTCACGCAGCGTCTCGTGCGCGCCGTGGATCGAGGCGCGTACCCGCTCGGCGTGGGTGACGACCGCTTCGCGCTCGCTGCCGAGGCCGTCGACCAGCGAGCGGATGCGGGCCTCATTCTCGGAATAGGAGCGCTCGATCTGGCTGACTTCGCTGTGGACAAGCGTTTCGAGCTCGACGGCGCGGGCCAATGTGCGCTCGATGCCTTCGCCCATGGCCGCCACTTCACGGCGCACAGCCTGGCCGATCATCATGACGCGGTCCTGGGCAAGGTTTTCCGGCTCGGCGAGACGGAAGGCCACTTCGGTCATGGATTGGGCGGCAATGCGCATTTCCTGGGCGCGCCGGATCATGGCCGCGAAGGCCCAAAACAGCACGACCGGCAGGATTGCCGCGATCGCCAGCCCGATCAACTCGGGGCGGGCGAAGAACTGGTCGAAGGTGCGGATCTTCCAGATGTCGGGGCCAAACAGCAGGTTGGCCAGGCCGCCGGCGCCGGCGATCCAGGCCAGCGACACGAAGGCCACGACCCAATAGACCGTGCTCGACGCGCGCCGGTTCAAACCGTGCAGTAGCGTTCGGTAGTCCTTCTGGCGGTCGTCATTGGCCGGCGTAAAACCGGGCGCTGGTGTAAAGGCGGGGGCCGGGGTGAAGCCCGCCGGCTGAGCATTGCGCGACTCGACCGGACGCAGTTCCGCCGGTTTGGCCTTCGGCGCTGCAGCCTTTGGGGCTTGAAGTTCATTCGCCGGTTCGTCTCTCTGGCTGCGGCCTTCGCGCGCCAGTTCGTCGGCGGCGGCCGAAATCTGCGCCTCCAGGTCTTCCATCGACGCCGCCATATCGAGGCCACCTTCGTCGCCGAGGTCAAGGTCGAGCGCCTTTTCCAGCTCCGCGGCTACGTCACTCTCGAGAGATTTGGTCGTCGTTGGTTTCTTAGCCATGCCTTCGCTACCCTGTACTAGCTGCCGCGGGACTTATGATTTTGGCCTGATTCTGGCTTGTCTTATCCCGCGCAGGAGGCTGAAAATGGACGCTCGTATCGTAATGACACACAGGGGTAAAGAAAACATGCATTCCGGGCGATACGTAAAACTTTAAATATAAGGTTAACGGAAGCGTGATTTGGCGGCCTCCGTGACAACATTTTTCCCCGGCAATCGTTAACCCGGTGGCGACCGGAATCGCCTATTTTCGGCGGCCGTCCGCCCTTTTTGGAGTTGCAGTGCGTATGCGTGGCGAGAGTGGTATTGCGTTTTCCATGCCAGGCGGAGACGTGTCGGGAACGGCGCGATCGCGGCCTGTGGATTTGGCCCATCTGGCGCGCCAGACGATGGACGATCGGGCGCTGGAACAAGAGGTGCTGGCGCTGTTCGTGCAGCAGGCGCTTTCGGTTCGCGACAAGATTCTCGAGGCCGACGAGAGGGAGCGGGTGCTTCTGGCTCATGGCCTGAAAGGCTCGGCGCGCGGGATTGGTGCCTTTGCCGTCGCCGAATGCGCGGCGGTGATCGAAGCGCAGCCCGGTGATGCCCGCACGTTGAAGAAGCTGGGCTCCCTGATCGAGGAAGTCCGCGACTTCGTCGCCGCCATCAGCCGCTGAGCGATCGCTGGAGCGGCCACTCGGCAAAGGGCGGTTGAATTGCCTTGCCGCTCGCAAACGGCGCCTGCCGAAAAAAACGTCATGCCATGGCGTTTTCGCGCGGCAGTTGACTTGCGCGGCAGAGTGATTATCTCGGCTGCGACTCCCTCAGGTGACAAATGACCAAGCTTACCTTCATTGCCCATGACGGCACTCAATTCGACGTGGATGCGGAGAACGGCTCCACCGTCATGGAAAACGCAATCCGCAACGCAGTGCCTGGCATCGAGGCCGAGTGCGGCGGCGCCTGCGCCTGCGCAACCTGCCACGTTTATGTCGACGAGGCATGGACGGCGGAAGTCGGCGAACCGGAAGCGATGGAGGAGGACATGCTGGACTTCGCCTACGACGTTCAGCCGAATTCGCGCCTGTCCTGCCAGATCAAGGTGCGCGACGCGCTCGACGGCCTTGTCGTCCGCGTGCCCGAGCGCCAGGGCTGAGCCAACGCCAATTTGGCGATTTTGCCCGTGGCCGCTTGGCAGCGGGCGGTGGCTCATGCAGTGTCGTCGGATTCCCGAAACAGGGCGGATCCGATGACGGACACCATCAAGACGGACGTACTCATTGTCGGGGCGGGGCCGGTCGGCCTGTTCGCCGTGTTCGAGCTCGGCCTGCTCGACATGAAGTGCCACCTCATCGACATACTGGACCGTCCGGGTGGGCAATGCGCCGAACTTTATCCGGAAAAGCCGATCTACGACATTCCCGGCTGGCCGATGATCACGGCACAGGGTCTGGTCGACAAGCTGATGGAGCAGATCGCGCCCTTCAAGCCGGAATTCACCTTCAACCGCATGGTGTCGAGCCTCGAAAAGCTCGAGGACGGCAGTTTCCGCGTCGCAACCGACGAGGGCGAGGTGTTCGAGGCCAAGGTCGTGGTGATCGCCGCCGGCGGCGGTTCGTTCCAGCCCAAGCGTCCGCCCATTCCGGGTATCGAGGCCTATGAAGGCAAGAGCGTCTTCTACTCGGTCCGACGCATGGAGGACTTCCGGGGCCATGACCTCGTCATTGTCGGCGGAGGCGATTCGGCGCTCGACTGGACGCTCAACCTGCAACCGATCGCGAAGAGCGTCACCCTTGTCCACAGGCGTCCGGAGTTCCGGGCCGCACCCGACAGCGTCAACAAGATGTACGCCATGCAGGAGATGAGGGAACTTGAGTTCCGGGTCGGTCAGGTCAGCGGCCTGACCGGCGCCGACGGCCAGCTCTCATCCGCAACCATCAAGGGCGGTCCCGACGGCGATATCGAGGTGCCTTGCACCCGGATGCTGCCGTTCTTCGGACTCACCATGAAGCTCGGACCGATCGCGGAATGGGGCCTGAACCTGCATGAGAACCTCATTCCCGCGGATACCGAGAAGTTCCAGACGTCGGTTCCGGGCATCTTCGCGGTGGGCGACATCAACTGGTATCCGGGCAAGCTGAAGCTGATCCTGTCGGGCTTCCACGAGGTGGCGCTGATGGCGCAAGCGGCCAAGCGCATCGTCAGCCCGGGCGAGCGCATCGTCTTCCAGTACACGACCTCGTCGACCAGCCTGCAGAAGAAGCTGGGCGTCCACGACTGAGGTATGTTGATATTCAGGTGATGCCGGCCTGCGAACGGCAGCTTCCTGCGTTTCCGGTGCTCACATACTTCAAGTACGCTCCGCTCCGGTTCTCAGAATCTGCCGTTCTCGACCCGGCCTGACATGAATCTCAACACACCTTTGAGAGATCTACTCGGCAAGGACAGGCGCGGCATGCTCGTCGCGGCCGCGCAGTTCCTTTTCCGGCATGAGCGCCAGCACGATCAGCGCCAGGACCAGCGTGATCCCTGTGGTGAGGAAAATCATCACGAACGGCAGCGCCGATGTCAGCTCGATATGCGTCGCGGAGCCCTCGGACGACAGCGGCAGGCCGTAACCGAGCGCCACGGCCCCCAGCATCGCCACGCCGAGCGCGCCGCCCAGTGTGCGCAGGAAGGTCAGGACGCCGGTCGCGACGCCGAGGTGAGCACGATCGACGGCGTTCTGGACCGAGACGGTGGCAACGGGGAAGGTCGTTCCGCTCCCCAGGCCGACAAGCGTGGTCAGGATCAGGACCTCGATCAGCGAGGCCTGTCCCGCAATGGCACTGAGCAGGCCGACGCAGACGATGGCCAGGCTGACGCCGATCATGGCGATGCGCTTGTAGTGGACGAAGCGGGGGATCATGCGGCCGCTTAAGGTGGCGCCGGCGACGGTGCCGAGCAGCAGGCCGAGCATGGCCATGCCGGATTCGCTGACCGATAGCCCGATGACCGATTGCAGATAGACCGGCAGGTACACCGACGCACCGATATTGGCCGCCTGCAGCAGGAACATCGACAACGTCCCGGCAAGCACGATCGGATTGCCCAGCACCTCCAGCGAGATCAGCGGCTCGGCAGCTTTTGACAGCCTTAGCGCGAAGATGGCCCAGAACACGGCCGAGCAGGCGACCAAGCCAAGGATTTCGCGCGAGAACCAGGGATAGGCGCTGCCGCCCCAGTTGAGCGCCAGCAGGAGCAGCGCCGTGGCGATGACCAGGAGCACCGCGCCCAAGCCATCGATGCGGTGGTTCTTGGCCGCGATCGGCAGCTTCTTCAAAGGATTGTTGATGATGGCCATGGCCAGGACGCCGATCGGCAGGTTGATCCAGAAGATCAGCGACCAATGCAGGTGTTCGGCAAAGACGCCGCCAAGCAGCGGGCCGGCGACGCTGGCGACCGCCCATGTGCCCGAGATCCAGGCGGCGTAGCGGGCCCGCTCGCGCGGCGGCACGAGATCGCCGATGACCGTCTGGGCCAGCGCGAAGAGACCGCCGCCGCCAGCGCCCTGGATGGCGCGGCCGATGACCAGCACCAGCATGTTGGGCGCGAGAGCGCTGACGAGAGAACCGAGGAGGAAGACCAGGATCGCGGCGTAGATGACGGGACGGCGCCCGTAGACATCGGAAATCTTGCCGTAGAGCGGCGCCATCGCGGTCGCGGTCAAAAGATAGCCGGTGACGATCCAGGGCAGGTATTCGGCATGGCCGAGCGCGCGCGCGATCGTCGGCAGGGCTGGCGCGACAATGGTCTGGTCAAGCGCGGCCAGGAGCATCGACAGCAACACGCCGCCGATGATGGCATTCTTCTCGCTCTCGCTCATGAGCGGCGAGGCTGGCGTCCCCATCGTCGCGCGATTGTCGATGGCCTGGTTCATGCGTCATTCTTTCAAAAAGGCTCCCGCGCGTTTCGCTAAAGCGGCTGGCTCGTGGCGTCTGCCGCCCAAGGTGCGCGTATGTCTTGGTTCGAGGCCTGCCCCGCGGCAAGCCTAGATATGTCGTTCGATATAGGCCGATTTCGACCGGCGCCCGAAAGTTTTTGCCTCCTGGTGTTACGCTTCCGCCAAGTTGGCTTCCGCCTTCACTCCCAATCCCGCGCTCAGGCCGGCGGCAACTGGCCGCTCTGGATGCGCTCCATCCGGTAGTGCAGAAGCCGGATGATCCGGCTCTCGAAATTAGCGCCTTCGACACGATCGAACCTCACCTGATCCTGATCATGCCTTACAAGTTCGGCCGCTGTGATCTCGGCGCCCCTGGCCTTCGCCTCCGCGCAGGTCTTCTGTGGAGAGGACGTCTTCAGCGCATCCTCGAGCGCGCGCGCATGGTTCTTGGCGATCTCGACATGGCGCTCCTCATGGCGCTTGATGTCGGCAGACAGCGTATCCCAGAACAGCCGCACGTCCGGATCGGAATTGCGCGGGCGTCGCCATTGCGGGAGGATCACCTTGACCTTCACCGTGACCTGGGCATCCGCGATCCGGCAGGACGTCGCGGTCTGCGCGTAATTCACCTTGGTCGTGAAGGCCATCTGAGTGGCACCCGGATGGCGCATGCCCGTGCTCTTCACTTCGGGGCCGTGTTTTGAGAGCTGGTTTTCGATATCGTCCAGCGTGCGGCCGCTGATACTGAAATAACTATAGGTCTTCACCAGGTTCGCCGCGCCGGCGGGCATGGCGCCGAGGGCGAGCATCAAGGCGCAAAGCAGGTGTCGGTTCATCATATTGCCTCTTCACGCACCTTGCTTTAGGGCCGTCGCCAGCGCAACGGAATTGATTTCCGGCGGATCACGCATGGTTGATGGACAATGACGACAAGGCGATGGCAACTGGCGCATGGTCGCTTCCTCGACCTCGGCCCGAAGGCTGTCGTCATGGGTATCCTCAACGTCACGCCTGACAGCTTTTCCGACGGCGGACTGTTCATCGCGCCCGAGAAGGCGATAGCCCAGGCGCGCCGGATGGTGGAGGAGGGGGCGGCCATCATCGATGTCGGTGGGGAATCGACCCGGCCGGGGTTCGCTCCGATAACGGCGGAGGAAGAGCAGGCCCGCGTCCTGCCGGTCATCGAGGCGCTTGCCAAGTCGGGCGATACGCTGATCTCGGTCGACACCTATCGGGAAGACACCGCGCGTCGCGCGGTCGCTGCCGGCGCGCATATCGTCAACGATGTCTGGGGCGTGCAACGCGAGCCAGGCATTGCCCGTGTCGCGGCCGAGACCGCCGCCGGGCTGGTCATCATGCACACCGGACGCGAGCGGCAGAAACTGCCCGACGTGATCGAAGACCAGTTCCTGTTCCTGCGCAAATCTCTGGAGATCGCGCGCGCCGCCGGCGTCGCCGATAGCCAGATCGTGCTCGATGCCGGCTTCGGCTTCGCCAAGGAGACGACGGAGGAAAACATCGACCTGATGGCGCGCTTCTCCGAGCTTCAAGCGCTCGGCTTTCCGTTGATGGCGGGAACGTCGCGAAAACGCTTCATCGGCGCCGTCACCGGGCGCGAACCCGCCGAGCGGGCAGTGGGCACAGCGGCCACCAGCGTCGTCCTGCGGCTGAAGGGCGCCGACCTCTTTCGCGTCCACGATGTCGCAATCAACGTGGACGCGCTGGCCGTGGTCGATGCTATGCTTGCGCGCGAAACCGCATCTTCCTCCAGGCATTGACCATGTACATCATCCGCATGAAGAACTGCGCCTTCTTTGCCCGGCACGGCGTGCTGGATGAAGAGGAGACCCTCGGCCAGCGTTTCTACGTCGATGCCGAGTTGACCGTCGAACCCAGCCGCCCGCTGGAGGAAGATTCCATCGAGGACACCGTCAACTACGGCATCGCTTTCACGGTCATCGAGAAGATCGTCACCGGGCATCGCCGCTTCCTGATCGAAGCGCTGGCGCTGGAAGTCGCCAAGGCTCTGACGGCACGGTTTCCGCAAATCAGGAAGGCCGCGATCACCGTGCGCAAGCCCAACGCGCCGGTGCCCGGCGTGCTCGATCATGTCGAGGTGACCGTTGTCTGGCCAGAATAACGTCGTCTATCTCAGCCTCGGCGGCAATCTGGGTGATCCGGCGAAGTCCATGGCGGCTGCGCTGAGGTTGCTCGACGGCGACGACAAGACACGCGTTACAGCTGTCTCGTCGCTCTATCGGACGCCGCCCTGGGGCAAGCTCGACCAGCCGGACTTCCTCAATGCGGCGGCGGCGATCGAGACGCAGCTTTCGCCTCGCTCCTTGCTTGAGCTTTGCCTCGACGTCGAAAGGCGCCTGAAGCGGGTGCGCGAGGAGCGCTGGGGGCCGCGCCTGATCGACATCGATATCCTGGTGTTCGGCGACCGGGTGATTCATGAGACCGGCCTGGAGGTGCCGCATCCGCGCATGCTGGAGCGCGCGTTCGTGCTGGCGCCCCTGGCCGAGATCGCGCCCGATCTCGCCGTCGGCGGCAGGAGCGTGTCGGAACGGCTGGCCGTCGCCGATGTTTCGGGGATAGAACGCCTGCCTTCCGGCCGGGAGTGGTGGCTGGGCTGAGTTTCAGCCGGAGAAACCACCGCCATTGAGGAAGGCCTCTTCCTCTGGCGTTGTCTCTCGGCCCAGCATCCGGTTGCGATGTGGAAAGCGGCCGAAGCGTTCGATGATTTCCAGATGCTCTTCGGCGTATTTCAGATATTCCGGCGCTCGGGCGGCGGTCAGTTCCACCGACCGGTGCTGATCCGCCAGCGATTCCGAATGCTCGAAAGGCAGATAGAGAAAGACGCGGAAGGTTGCTTCCAAGGCGAGGTCCTGGCCGGCAGCGATTGCCGTGTTGGCGAAATGCAGGGCCAGCGGATCGGTAGCATACATGTGCCCGGTGCCGCGAAAGCAGTTGCGCGGGAACTGGTCGAGCAGGATCATCAGCGCCAGCGACCCTTCGGCATGGGCGTTCCACTCTTCGCATTCGCGCCGGGCCGCCGCATAATGCAGGTCGAGGAACCGGTTGCGGAAATCGGCGTCGAAGGCATCGTTCTTCTCGAACCACGCGTCCTCGCCGGCATCGCGCCAGAATTTCGTGACCGCAAGCGCTCGCGCGTCCAGCTCCGCCATGTGCTTCCCCTCAGCTCTTCGTTTCTGCCTTGCTGAGCACACCGGCCGTTTCTTCATTCAGCGCCTGGCCGGCGCGGCGCGGCTGGGCGAGCGGTGTCGGGATCGGCGTGCCGATGTTGCCTTTGAGGAAGCGCTGGCCGGCGCGCACGCCCTCCGCCAACTGCGTCTCGAAACGCGCCTCATCGCGGCGGCGGACATCCTCGATGACCTCCGCGACCTCTTCCGGATCGACGCCCAGCGCCTCCAGCGCCGAGCCGCCGAAGACCAAGGCCGATTCGAAGGTCTCGCGCAGCTGATAGTCGACGCCGGCGCGGACGAGCTGCAGCGCGGTGCCGCGATCGAAAGCGCGCGCCAGGATGGTCACCAAGGGGAATTCAGCCTTGATCAGCTGCGCGATGCGCACGGCGGCGTCGGCCTTGTCGACGCAGATCAGCACCGCGCGCGCCCGGCCGGCGCCGGCGGCATGCAGGATGTCCAGCCTGGTGCCGTCGCCATAATAGACCTTGAAGCCGAAGTCGGCCGCCGCCTGGATCATCTCGACTTCATTGTCGATGATCGACACGTCGAGGCCGCGTAGCAAAAGCGGCTGGCTGGCGATCTGGCCGAAACGGCCGAAGCCGATGATCAGCACGCTGCCAGTAAGGCCGTCCGCGATGTCGACGCCTTCGAGCGACTGCTCGTCGCGTGGCGTGAAGTACCGCAAGGCGACAATGGCCAGAGGCGTCAGCACCATGGAGATGATGACGATCGCGGTGAGCGTCGCATTGGCCTGGCCGTCGATGATCCCGACCGCGGCGGCGGAAGAATAGAGCACGAAGGCGAACTCGCCGCCCTGCGCCATGAAGACGGCGCGCTCCAGCGCCTCGCGGTGGCCGGTCTTCAGAATGCGGGCGACGATATAGATGCCGAACGCCTTCATGACCATGTAGGCAATGACGTAGACGACGACGAGCCGCCAGTTGTGGGCGACGACGCTGAGGTCGAGCGACATGCCGACGGCGAGGAAGAACAGGCCGAGCAGGATACCGCGGAACGGCTCGATGTCGGCTTCAAGCTGATGGCGGAAAGTCGATTCCGACAGCAGCACGCCGGCGAGGAACGCGCCCATCGCCATCGACAGCCCGGAAAGTTGCATGGCCAAAGCCGACCCCAGCACCACCAGCAGCGCGGCCGCCGTCATCACCTCGCGGGCGCGGGCATCGGCCAGGATGCGGAAGAGCGGATTGAGCAGATAGCGGCCGGCCACCACCAGGCCGACGATCGCGGCAATGCCGATGCCGATCTCGGTCAGCCGCTCCGACAGGCTGGTTTCTGCGCCGCCTGGTGCGAGGAAGGCAACCAGCGCCAGGAGCGGCACGATCATCAGGTCCTCCAGCAGCAGGATGGAGACGATGCGCTGGCCTTTAGGCGTGGAGATCTCGCCTCGCTCCTCGAGGAGTTGCATGACGATCGCCGTCGAGGTCAGCACGAAGCCGGCCCCGGCGACGAAGGACTGCGCAATAGGAAAGCCTCCGGCCAGTCCGACAAGGGTCAACAGGACCGCGCAGACGCCAACCTGCAGCGCGCCAAGCCCGAAAATCTCGCGGCGCAGGCCCCAGAGCCGTGATGGCTGCATCTCGAGGCCGATGATGAACAGGAACATGACGACGCCGAGCTCGGCGACGTGAAGGATGGCTCCCGATTCGGAAAAGATACGTAGTCCGAACGGGCCGATGACCACGCCTGCGGCGAGATAGCCGAGGATGGAGCCCAGCCCCATCCGCTTGAAGATCGGCACGGAGACCACGCCAGCCGCAAGCAGCGCCACAACCTGTACGAGATCGCTGCTCGATGCTTCCGCTGTCATGCCTGTCGTCCCGTTGTCTCGAAGCACTCCTTGCATGGCGCGAGAGCGGGAGGCAAGGGCGACGGCCCTGGCAGCATGGGCAGGCGGCCATTGAAGCGGCCTCAGCTTGCCTGCCGGACGTTCGGCATCTATGTTATGCCAATGTCTGACTATTCGTCCCGGCCGTCTCCGGCGCCACAAGTCCCGATAGATGCGCTCAGCCAGGTCCTCCAGGACTTTCGCTTGAGTGGCGTCAACTATGGCCGGTGCGAGCTGCGCCATCCATGGAGCATCGCCTTTCCCGAACAACCGCTGCTCCGTTTTCACTTTGTCGGCGAGGGCCCGTGCTGGATCCATACCGATGCGGAAGGCTGGCAGGAGTTGCGCGATGGGGATCTGGTGCTGCTGCCGCAAGGCATCGCCCACCGGCTGGCCAGTGCGCCAGACGTCGCAGGCGATTCGCTCGAGGGTTGCCAGGTGACCAAGTTGGGGAGCAATGTCTGCGAGGTGGTGCGGCAAGGATCGGGCGCGACAAGCACCCTTTTCTGCGGCTCTATGACGTTGGGCGTCTGTGCGCTCAACCCGTTGATCACGTTGATGCCGCCGATCATCAAGGGGTGCGACGTGGCCGGCAACGACCCGGTCGTTGGTCCTTTGCTGGCGGCCATGACGGCCGAGGCCGCGCAACCCCAGATGGGCAGCGCCACTATTCTGTCGCGCATGGCGGACTTGCTGACAGCCCGGCTTATCCGTTGTTGGGTCAATTGCACCGGAGCCTCGACCACCGGTTGGCTGGCCGCCATCCGCGACCCTCATATCGGACGCGCCCTGGCAGCGATGCACCGTGACCCCGGCCATAACTGGACGCTCGAAAGCCTCGCCGCCCTGGCCGGCCAATCGCGCTCGATTTTCGCCGAGCGATTCAGTGCGGTTTTGGGGGAGGGCGCCGCGCGCTATCTCGCGCGTCTGCGCATGCAGCTTGCCCGGGAGTTGCTGGGCCAAAACGGCTTGTCCGTCGCCGAGGTCGCTACTCGTTTAGGCTATGATTCCGAGGCATCCTTCGCGCGGGCGTTCAAGCGCATCACCAGCCTCTCACCGGGCGTTGTGCGCCGCACAATTCGCGGACGAACGGACATAAATTTCGGATTCTAGGATACATTTCATCCGAAAGGACTCGTCTATCAATATCTCCAATCCTTGGAGATATTCTGATGACAGACACGACATTACAACTTGAAGACGGGGCGGCGGTGCTTGATGCCGCCGAGCCGGCCGTGTGGAATGCAACCACCTGGTTGGCTGTCATTTCGCTGGCCGCCACCAGCTTTGCCCTGGTGTCCGCCGAATTCCTCCCGGCAGGTCTGTTGACGCCGATGGCGCGCGATCTTGGCATCAGCGAGGGAACGGCCGGGCAGGTCGTCACCGCCACCGCTTCCGTCGGCGCCGTGACGGCCATGCTGAGCAATGTCCTCATCGGCCGATTGAACCGCAAAACGGTGTTGGTTGGCCTCAGCGTCTTGGCGGTCGGTTCCAATATTCTTGCGGCGCTGGCGCCAAATTTCTGGCTGTTGCTGGTTGGCCGGGCTGGGCTCGGAATTGCGATCAGCGCCTTCTGGGCCCTTTCGGTCGCGGTCGTAGCGAGGCTGGTTGGCGCCAATGCGACAGGTCGAGGCATGGGTATCGTCACCCTCGGCGTCTCGCTTGCCACCATCGCCGCGCCATCGATGGGCGCGTTGATCAGTGATTGGCTGGGATGGCGTAGCGCCATGGCCATGACAGCGGGATTGGCGGTGGTTGCCGGGCTGCTGCAGTTGCTGAGCCTGCCGACTCTGCCTGCAACAGCCAGCAACAGTCTTGGGGACGTGTTCCGGTTGACACGGCGGCGCGGCATTCAACTCGGCATGCTTGCCATTCTTCTGCTGATGACGGGACATTTTGCCGGCTCCGTCTATGTGCGTCCCTTCCTCGAACAGGTGACGCTCCTGGCAACCGGGCCAATTGCACTGGCTCTGCTCGGATTTGGTATCGCCGCCGTGGTCGGCAACGTTGCCGGCGGTCGCATGGCGGACGCCAACATCCAAGTGGCTCTGGTGGTTACCGCGGCGTTGATGGCATTGGCGGCGCTGGCATTGGTGCTTTGGGGTGTGCACATCGGCGTTGCATTCGGGTTCGTCACGCTCTGGGGTCTGGCCTTCGGCATGGGGCCGGTGGTGCTGCCGACCAATCTGTCGCGTGCGGCGCCTGATGCACTGGAAGCGGCGGGCAGCCTGATGGTTGTCTCCTTTCAGGTTGCCATCACCACCGGCGCGGTTGTCGGCGGCTATATCGTGGACACTTATGGCGCAACAGGGCCCTTGACCCTTACCGCCGTTCTTGCCGTAGCGACGGTGGTGCTGGCATTGCTGCAGCCTCGCGACTGAACTTTGCATCAGTTGGTCGTGGCGGGCTGAATTCAGGCCGCCACGATATTGCAGCCGCGTTACACAAGTTTACGGCGATGTCGTTGCGTGCCGTCACAATCGGAGGTTAAGCCTCGCGCGGCTTCGGCCACCAGGAGGCGGCGGCGATGGGCCGCTGCCTTTTTTGAGGAGATGACTGACATGAAGAAGTTTTTGCTCGTTGCCGTCGGCGTAGCGGCGCTTGCCGGCGCGGCGTGCTCGAAGGCGCCGGAATGCACGCAGGAAGTGGCCACCAAGAAGGCGCAGGACATGGCCGCGGCGCTTCAGGCGGCGATCACCAAGGATCCGAGCAAGGCCGCCGACCTGACCGCGAAGGCCCAGGCTGTAACCGCTAAATATCAGGGCGCCACGACGCTCGATGACGCCTGCAAGGCCTATGACGAATTGACGGCTGCCTTCAAGGGTTGAGATCAATCCTCGGGAAATGCGAAGGCGGTGGCCATGCGGCCGCCGCCTTTTTGCTTGGGCATCGATTGGAGAGACACGTCTACCCTGGCTGCCCTAGGCGATAGCCATCTCTCGCTTGTGATTGGCGATCTCCGCGAGCAGCCAATCCTGGAACAGGCCTGTGCCGGGCTTGTTGCCGATGGTTCGCCGCTGATGCAGGTAGATGCCGGCCGGGTAGGTGTGGCGGGCGCTGAACGGCGCGACAAGCTTGCCTTGCTCGAGCAGATCCTGCGCCATCATGGTGTCGGCCAGAGCTATGCCGGCGCCGTTGATCGCCTCGCGCATGATCAGCGTGCAATCGTCCAGGGTCGTGCTGGATTTCGGAGTAGTGTCGGATACGCCTTCCTGTTCCAGCCACCGCCTCCACCGCATGGATTCGCATTCATGGATCAGGTGGTGATTGATCAGGTCGGCCGGCGTTCGAAGCGGCACTGGACCTTCAAGCAATGAAGGTGCGCAGACCGGCGTCAGAAGAAGCGGGATCAGCAGCGTCAAGGCAGGACCGGCCTTGTAGACGAACTCGTCGACAATGGCCAAATCGAAGTTCGCGCGCTTGCCCGACGTCGAGATTTCCAGGTCCACGGACGGATGCAGCCGCCGGAAGTTCGGCAACCGGTCGGCCAACCAGAGGTTGAGGACCGCCGGCACGCACAAGACCCTGACACGCTGGGCCCTGCCGCGGCGCGGACCGTCGTAGAGGCTGACATCGTCGGTGGCCCGCCAGATCGCCTCAAACGCCTCCGAGAGGCTGCGCGCATAGTAAGAGCCTCTCGTGGTCGGCGTTATCTGGCGAAAACCGCGCTCGAACAGATCCTGGCCCAGGTTTCGTTCAAGGGCGCGGATGTGCCGGCTGATCGCCGAGGGCGTCAGATTCAGTTCCTCCGCAGCATCCTTGATACTACCGAGACGTGCAGCGGCTTCGAAAGCGCGCATGCCGTTGAGTGAGGGTAGGGCCATTGGCCGATCATGAATTATCAGTTGAGTTTTTGTCAATCGACTTGGGCAAAATTCGCGTTTGATCGCCCGGGTTGTTCGGGGATACCGAAAAGGCAACAGCAACTAAGTCGTCAAAAGAAAACGACTATCTGGGAACTCCGGTAGCATTCCACCAACGGCGGAAATCGGCCCGACCGGTTTCACCAGTGGCGGGCGAAGCCTTGCGCATGCCGCAGGCAATCGCCCCGGCCGAAGTCGCCCGCAATGAGGAGAATGCCTGCTTATGCCTCAATCGCCAGTGCCGGTCTTTGAAACGGCGGACGAGATTTCCCCGGAAACCTCCGTCGTCGTGGTCCTGCAGACTGCCCAGGCAGGCTTTGGGCCCCGGGCGACGGCGCTGGATGCTGAAATGAGCGGGATTTTGTCCCGCGCCTGTTCCGACGAGGCGGCCCTTATCGAATCCGGCACCTGCATCGATCTTATCGCCCCGCGGGCGGTTTCGGCCCACCGCGTGATCATCCTGGCCCTCGGCAAAGCCGAAGCTGTGAGCGCCCTGTCATTGGCACGCGCCGGCGGTTTGCTTGCCGCGCATCTGGAGGGCAAGGGCGAATGCTCGGCGACGCTTGTCCTGGATCCCATCGCGGGCGTGGACTTGCCGGGAGCGGAAATCCTGGCGCGTGTCGCGCTCGGCATGCGCCTGCGGCGCTATCGGTTCGATATGCGCAATCAAAGGCAGGGGGCTGGGGCTGATCGAACCTTACGGGTCCGGCTGGTCGGCGCGAACGGTTCGGACTTGGCCCCGGCGCTGGCCCGCGTCAATGCCATCGCGGATGGCGTCGAATACGCGCGCACGCTGGTCAACCTGCCGCCGAACCATCTCCATCCCGACAATTTCCACGATCACCTGGAGCCGCTGCGCGAAGCCGGCATCGATGTCGAGATACTCGATACGGCGAAGCTGAAGGAACTCGGCATGAACGCGATCCTGGCCGTTGGCTCAGGTTCGGCGCGGCCGCCGCGCGTCGCGGTGCTGCGCTATCGCGGCAAGGGTGCTCCCGCGCAGCCGCTGGCTTTCGTCGGCAAGGGCGTCTGCTTCGATTCCGGCGGCCTCTGCATCAAACGCGGCGAGCAGATGTTCGACATGAAGGCCGACATGGGCGGCGCCGCCGCCGTGGTCGGCCTGATGATCGCGCTCGCCCGGCAAGGCAGCTCGGTTCATGCTGTCGGCGTGCTCGGCATCGCCGAGAACATGCCGTCCGGCACCGCGCTCAAGCCGCGCGACATCGTCACGACGGCGTCGGGCCAGACCGTGGAAGTGTTCGACACGGATGCGGAGGGCCGCCTGATCCTCGCCGACTGCCTCTACTACGCCGCCTCGCGCTTCAACCCTTCGGCGATCGTCGATCTGGCCACGCTGACCTACTCGGTGATGCGGGGCCTCGGCTCGGTCTTCGCCGGTCTTTTCAGCACCGATGATGCCATGGCGTCACGGATGATCGCGGCCGGCGAAAAGGTCGGCGAGCGTTTCTGGCGGCTGCCGCTCGACCGGGCCTATGACGAAGGGCTGCAATCGCCGTTCGCCGACATCCGGCACCATGCCAAGGATATGGAGGACGGTGACGCTCCCTATGCGGCGGCGTTCCTGCGTCGTTTCACCGAAGATCGTCC
The DNA here is from genome assembly GCA_040755925.1 of Pseudomonadota bacterium. GTDB lineage: Bacteria > Pseudomonadota > Alphaproteobacteria > Rhizobiales > Rhizobiaceae > Mesorhizobium. Next base: position 7,360 of record JBFLWR010000225.1, on the reverse strand, counting down.
GTGGGTGCATCTCGACATCGCCGGCAAGGAAATGGCCGACGAGGATAGGCCTCTGGGCCGGGAAGGCGCCACGGCGTTCGGTGTGCAGATGCTCGAAGAGTGGGTGCAGGCCGGCCGCAGCAAAAGCTAGGCGCCGGCCGTCGCGAACGACAAGAGGCTCTAACCGCATTGGGAATTGGGATGTCGTCTGAGATCATTGGCAAGGAAGGACGCGCGGCCTTCAGGAGCTACGAGACCTGGTATCGGGTCAGCGGCGAGTCCGACGGCGACAAAGCTCCGGTTGTCATCCTGCATGGCGGTCCGGGCGCTGCCCATAACTATGTCGACGCCTACAAGCGGCTCGCCCGAGGCGGCCGCGCCGTCATCCATTACGATCAACTGGGTTGCGGCAATTCCACCTTGCTGCCCGAAAAGGGCGCGGACTTCTGGACGCCTGGGCTCTTCATCGAGGAACTTGAAAACCTCGTCGACCATCTCGGCATCCGCGACGGTTTCCATGTGCTGGGCCAAAGCTGGGGCGGCATGCTGGGAGCCGAATTCGCTGTGACGCGACCCAAGGGTTTGAAGTCGCTGACCATCGCCAACTCTCCGGCTTCGATGAAGCTTTGGGTAGAAGAGGCCAACCGGCTGCGCGCCGATCTCCCCAAGGACGTGCAGGAGACGCTCACCCGGCACGAGCAGGCAGGCACGACGGACGACCCGGCCTATCAGGCAGCGACGATGGTCTTCTACGAGCGCCATGTCTGCCGCGTTTTGCCGTTCCCGCCCGAGGTGACGGAGACTTTCGCCCAGGTCGCGCGCAATCCGACCGTCTACAACGTCATGAACGGTCCGAACGAGTTCCATGTGATCGGAACGCTGAAGACCTGGACCGTCATCGACCGCCTGCCGGCAGTCGATGTTCCCACGCTGATCATCTCCGGACGCCACGACGAGGCCACGCCGGCGACCGTGCAGCCCTACAAGGACGGCATCAAGGGATCGCGTTGGGAGATTTTCGAGCATTCCAGCCACATGCCGCATGTCGAGGAACAGGACCTTTGCATGCGGGTGGTCGGAGACTTCCTGGACGACAACGACAGCTGAGAAAAGGGGAATCAAGCATGAAGAAACTGCTTTTGGCGGCATCGGCCGCGGCATTGCTGACCGGCACATGGCTGGCACCGGCGCAGGCCGAATATCTCAAGGAACACCGCGGCGGCACCATTCGCCTGCTGGCGCGTTCGGCGGCGGGGACGCTCGACCCGCACATCAACTACACCGACCAGGGCTGGCAGATGTACCAGCCGATCTATGACGGCCTCGTTGCGTTCCGCAAGGCCGAGGGCAAAGACGGCTTCTCAGTCGTTCCCGATCTGGCCGAGGCGCTGCCGCAGGTCAGCAATGACGGCAAGACCTTCACCTTCAAGCTGCGCAAGGGCATCAAGTTCTCCAATGGCCAGGAGCTTGGCGTGAAGGATGTCGTGGCCTCCTTCCAGCGCATCTTCAAGGTTTCCGGGCCGACTTCCGGTACGTTCTATGCCGGCATCGTCGGCGCCGACAAATGCCTGGCCGACACCAAGAGCTGCACGCTGGAAGGCGGCGTCGTCGGCGACGAGGCGGCCGGCACCGTCACCATCAACATCACCAAGCCGGACGCCGAAATCCTCTACAAGCTGGCCTTGCCGCATGCGGTGGTCCTGCCGGCCGATACGCCCGCCGAAGACATGGGCTCGAAGCCCATTCCCTCGACCGGCGCCTACATGATCTCTGCCTTCGACCCCAACAAGGGCATGACCGTCACCCGCAATCCGAACTTCAAGCAGTGGAGCGAGGAAGCGCAGCCGGATGGCTACCCTGACGTCGTGCAGTATGATTTCGGCCTGTCCGAGGAAGCGGCCGTCACGGCGATCCAGAACGGCGAAGCCGACTGGATGTTCGATGCGCTGCCGAGCGACCGCCTGGCTGAACTCGGAACCAAGTTCAAGGACCAGCTGCACATCTCGCCGCTTTCCGCATGGTGGTATGCGCCGCTCAACACCCAACTCGCCCCGTTCAACAATGAGAAGGCGCGCCAGGCGGTTGCCTTCGCGGTCGATCGCAACACGCTGGTCAAGCTGTTCGGAGGCAAGGTGCTTGCCTCCCCGGTCTGTCAGGTCCTGCCTCCGGACTTCCCCGGACACGTGGATTACTGCCCCTTCACCAAGAACCCCGGCGCCAAATGGTCGGCGCCCGATCTCGACAAGGCGAAGCAGTTGGTCGAGGAATCCGGCACCAAGGGCCAGAAGGTCACCATTATCGTCGAGGACACCGCCGTGTCGCGGTCGATCGGCGTCTATCTGCAGAGCGTGCTGACCAGCATCGGGTATGCCGCCGACGTCAAGCCGATCTCGTCCAACATCCAGTTCACCTACATCCAGAACTCCAACAACAAGGTGCAGATGTCGGTCTCGCAATGGTATAAGGACTATCCGGCGGCTTCGGACTTCCTGAACATCCTGTTCAGCTGCGCCTCCTACCGCGAGGGTTCGGACGCCTCGATCAACATCTCCGCGTTCTGCGACAAGGATATCGACGCCAAGATGCAGAAAGCGCTCGATCTCGGCGTGACCGATCAGAATGCGGCGGACAAGCTGTGGGCCGAGGTCGACAAGGAGGTCACCGACAAGGCGGCTGCCGTCGGTCTCTTCACGCCGAAGCGGCTCGACTTCGTCAGCAAGCGGCTGGGCAATTTCAAGTTCAATCCGCAGTTCAACTGGATGATCACCCAGTCCTGGGTTCAGTAAGCGACTGCGGAGGGCACGTCCTTGTCGAGTGAAGCCATTGCCGTGCCGCGCAAGACGCGAGGGCCCTGGGCCGTCGCGCTTGCGAAGCTGAAGCGAAACGGGGCCGCCATGGCGGCCCTGGCGATATTCCTTCTCATCGTCCTCGCCTGCGCCAGCGCGCCCTTCTATGCGCGCTGGGCGGGAGTGGATCCGTTCGCCTCGACGCTCGACGCCGTCATCCAGGTCGACGGCGCCGACGTCCCGGTGATGGAACAGTCGACCGAAGGGCTCGGCCTTGGCTATACGCCGATCGGTCCGACCTGGCGGCTCGGCAATTACTTCCTCGGCGCCGACAGCCAGGGCCGCGATGTCATGGCGAGGATGCTTTATGGCGGGCTCAGCTCGCTGCTGATCTCCGGGGCAGCCACGATCTTCACCCTGATACTCGGCACGGCGGCGGGGCTGATCGCCGGTTATTTCGGCGGCGTCACCGATACGGTGCTGTCCCGCTTCCTCGACATATTGTGGGCGTTCCCGGTCTACCTGCTGGCGATTTCGCTTTCAATCGTCACCATCGCGCAGGGCATCTCGATCGGGCCGATCGTCATCGAGTCAGGCAGCCTGTGGCTGCCGATCATCATCATCGGCATCGTCTATGTGCCCTATGTGGCGCGGCCGATAAGGGGGCAGGTCCTGGCCCTGCGCAAAAGCGAGTTCGTGCTGGCTTCGATCAATCTGGGTGTGCCGGGCGCGCGCATCCTGTGGCGCGACATCCTGCCCAACATCATGACGACGCTCATCGTCTTCGTGCCGCTGATGATGGCGCTGAACATGCTTACGGAATCCGCGCTGTCCTTCCTGTCGATCGGCGTGCAGCCGCCCGCGGCGAGCTGGGGCACGATCATCCAGGACGGTCAGGCGCTGCTCTACACACGGCCGCTGGTGGCGTTGGCGCCGGGCCTGGCGATCGCCGTTTCCGTGATGGCGCTGAACGTCTTTGGCGACGGCCTGCGCGACGCGCTCGACCCGCGTTCCAAGGTTCGGCTGGGGCGCGACTGATGATCTACGCAATCCTGCGCCGTTTCGGTCAGATGCTGTTCGTGATGTTCGGCATCTCGGTCATCGTCTTCCTGATCTTCTTCGCGACGCCCGGCTCCGACCCTGCCGCACGCATCGCCGGCCGCAACGCCTCGCCCGAAGTTCTGGCCGCGGTGCGCCACTCCTTCGGCTTCGACCAGCCGCTCTACGTGCAGTATGTGAGGATGATGGAGAAGATCTTCGTCACCGGCGATCTGACCTCCTTCGTCAACCGCGGCTGGAAGGTGGTGCCGGCGGTGATGGATTCCATCCCTGTCACACTCTCGCTGGTGTTCGGGGCCGCGGTCCTGTGGGTGGTGGTGTCGATCATCATCGGCATTGTCGCCGCCGCGACCCGCGACAGCTGGCTGGACAGGCTGCTGATGGCGCTTGGCCTGCTCGGCATTTCCATGCCGGTCTACTGGCTGGGCGAGGTGATGAACCTGATCACCCAGAGCCGCTACCACGACAGCTGGCTGTTTTCCTGGGTGCCGCCGCTCGGCTACAAGAATTTCTCCGACGATCCGAAAGGCTGGTTCCTGACGCTGGTCATCCCGTGGATCACACTCGCCGTCCTCTACATCGGCATCTACGGACGCGTCCTACGCGCGGCGATCATCGAATCCCTGCAGGAAGACTATATCCGCACGGCGCGCGCCAAGGGCCTGTCGGAAACCCGCATCCTGCTGCGCCATGCGCTGCGCACCTCGCTCATCGCCTTCGTCACGCTGTTCGGCCTCGATTTCGGAGCGCTGGTTGGCGGCTCCGCGCTGCTGACGGAGGTTGTGTTCGGGCTGCACGGCATCGGCAAGCTAACCTACGACGCGCTGCAGAACCTCGACCTGCCGATGATCATGGCGACGGTGATGTATGCTTCCATGTTCGTGGTCGTCGCCAACGCCGTGGTCGATTTCGTCTACATCCTTCTCGATCCGCGCCTGAGGACATCATGATACTTTCGGTGCGCGACCTTCGGGTGTCCTTCAGGACGGAAGACGGCCTGGTGCGGGCCATCGACGGCGTTTCCTTCGATCTCGCGGAGGGCGAGATCCTTGGCGTCGTCGGCGAATCCGGCTCCGGCAAGACCGTGTCGCTGCTGGCGGTCATGGGGCTCATCACCGATCCCAACGCCATCATCGAGGGCTCGATCCGCTATAAAGGCCGCGAACTCGTCGGGCTGCCGGCGCGCGAGTTGAGGCGCCTGCGCGGCAACGAGATCGCAATGATCTTCCAGGATCCGATGACGGCGCTGACGCCGGTCTATACGATCGGCTGGCAGATCGCCGAGCAGATCCGCGCGCACCAGAATATCAGCAAGTCCAAGGCGTTGGAGCGCGTGGAGCAATTGCTGGCCGAGGTGAATTTCCCCAACCCGCACGAGGCAATGTCGCGCTACCCGCACCAGCTCTCCGGCGGCATGCGGCAGCGCGCGGTGATCGCAATGGCGCTCTCCTGCAATCCGGCGCTGCTGGTGGCGGACGAGCCGACCACCGCGCTCGACGTCACGGTGCAGGCCGGCATCCTCGATCTCGTGCGCAAGCTGCGCTCCACACACAATTCGGCTGTCGTGTTCATAACGCATGACATGGGCGTGGTGTCCGAGCTCGCCGACCGGGTGATGGTCATGTATGCGGGACGCGTCGTCGAACGCGGCAGCCGTTCGGAGCTGTTTTCCGACCCGCAACATCCCTACACAAGGGCGCTGCTCGGATCGATCCCGCCATTGACAGGCGAAAAGCCGCGCCGCCTGCCGGCCATTCCCGGCTCTCCGCCGTCACTGCTGCGGCTGCCGCAAGGCTGTGCCTTCGGACCGCGCTGTCCCGTCCGCTATGAACCGTGCGTGGCCACGAAGCCGGATCTCGGGACCGCCACTCATGCCGCGGCATGCTTCCGGGTGGCACAGGCATGAGCGAACAGATGATCGACAACAACGAGCCAGTTCTCGAGACGCGATCGCTGAGCAAGCGGTTTTCCATCGGCACCCGCTTTTCCGCCGAAGGCAGGCGGACGGTCCATGCGGTCGACAATGTCTCCCTCACGGTGCGGCGAGGGGAAACGGTAGGGCTGGTCGGGGAATCCGGATGCGGCAAGTCCACCCTGGCGCGCTGCCTAGTGAGGCTCTACGACATCACCGACGGCGAGCTGCTGTTCGAGGGAGACGATATCGCCTCGAAGTCGCTATCTGAACTCAGGCCGCTGCGGCGACGGCTGCAAATGGTTTTCCAGGACCCGTCGGCCTCGCTCAATCCGCGCCGTCGCGTCGGCGACCTAGTGGCCGAGCCGCTGCGCATCCATACGAAACTTTCGTCCGCCGAAATCAAAAAGCGCGTCGCGGAATTGTTCGATCTCGTCGGGCTGCTGCCAGACCACGTGATGCGCTATCCGCATGAATTCTCCGGCGGCCAGCGACAGCGTGTCGGCATCGCCAGGGCGATCGCGCTCAATCCCGACGTTGTCGTGCTCGACGAACCCGTTTCGGCGCTCGACGTGTCGGTGCAGGCGCAGATCGTCAACCTGCTTGCCGATCTCCAGGAGAAGCTGAAGCTCACCTACGTCTTCATCGCCCACGACCTGTCGGTGGTGCGCCAGGTCTCGACCCGCATCGCGGTCATGTATCTCGGCTCCATCGTCGAGGAAGGTCCGGCGGAAGAAGTGTTCACGACGCCCGCCCATCCGTACAGCCAGGCGCTGATCTCGGCGGTCCCGATCGTGGAGACGACGCCGGGCGGAACGCGCAAGCGCATCATCCTGAGCGGCGATGTGCCGAGCCCGCTCAAGCCTCCGGCAGGGTGCCGCTTCCATCCGAGGTGCCCGATAGCGGTGGAACGATGCCGAACCGAGCGTCCCGAGCTTAAGGAGCGGCAACCCGGCCGCAAGGTCGCTTGTCATTTCCCGACATTGGCTTGAGCGGATCGCTGCTTCGTCTAAGGCAGGTCCACCTATTAGCGTGATGAACGGCTGAGCATTCGTGGGAAATCAGTTCTTCGCGATCGAACCGACTTCGACCGTGTCGACCCGCTTCAGGCTCATGCCGATCACCGGCACCAGCTGCTTGTTGACGCGCACCGCCACCGTCACCGTCATTGAGTTGTCGTCGGGGATGCGGGCCTGCATGACACCGTTCAACTGGTTGCGGTTGATGGTGAAGACGACCTTCTGGGAATCGACGACATTGCCACCGACGATGTCCAGTCCGTTGCCGGTCGAGCCGCCCATGAAGTTGCCCTTGTAGCCCTCACGGCCCTTGCGTTCGACGGTGGCCGACATTTTCTGGGTGAACACGCCGACGCGGCAGTCGCCGTCCAACGTCATGCCGAGCTTGCTATCGGGCGTGGTGCCGTTGAAATTGCAGGTGAATTTGGTGCCTTTGTATTTGCCGGCGATGATCTCGCCGGGTCCGACCCACTTGCCTTCGACCGAGCGGAAGAACTGCTTGTCCGGGTCCGCCCCAAAGGCCTTTTCGACAAGACCGAGCGGCGCGGCAACCGCAACCGCCATGGGCAGCACACAGGACAGGATTACGCTTTTCATGGACGACA
>JBFLWR010000224.1:0-4451 GCA_040755925.1 Pseudomonadota bacterium | reverse complement strand
CCTCGAGGCCGTCGCGAAGAAATCGGCCGAGGCCTATATCCCGCCGGAGCGCGGCAGCTTCGTGCGCCAGATCGGCGTGAAGCCGCGGGCGCTGGCGAAGATGTATGAGCGCAACGAGGTCGTTGGCGCGGAAAAACTCAGGGCCCGCCGCGCCGCCGGCGGCGGCGCCTGAGATCGTTGGGCGGGACTTGCCCTCAGTTGCCAGGCGCGCGGCGCGCCGATTTCTTCTTCGCATGCGCCTCGGCAAGCTTGAGCTGTTCGAGGATGCGGTACGAGCCCTCGCGCAGGTCCCTCACCACCAGCTCTCCCGCTTCCGACGGCGACCGGCGGGAAAGGGCATCGATGATCAGCAGATGCGGATGCACGTCCGACGAGGCCTGCCGGATGTTCGGATACTGATGGGTCACGAAAGGACCGGCGAGCAGCCAGAGATTCTCGATGACGCGAACCAGGACGTCGTTGTTCGAGGCCCGGTAGATCGTGAAGTGGAACTCCTGGTTCGCCGACAGGGCGGCCTTCCATTGCTCGGCGGCCTCGGCCTCGACGAAGGCGCCGTGCAAATCCTCCAGCCTGCGAATATCGTCCCCGGTGACATTGACGGCGCTCAGTTCCGCCGCGAGCCGTTCGAGCGGAGCGCGCGTCTCGCGGATGTTGATGTATCGGGAAATGGAGATAACCGGCACCCTCGCCTGGTAGCCGAGCTTCAGCTCGAGAGCGCCTTCGCGCACAAGCTGGCCGATGGCCTCGCGCACCGGCGTCGGCGACGTCTGGTACGCCGCCGCGAGCTTTCGAATGTTCAGCTTGGCGCCCGGCTCGTACTGCCCCGTCATCAAGGCAAGGCGCAGCCGGGCGTAGATCCTTTCCGACAGGCTGTCACGACTGAGCGCGAGGCCGTCGGGTTCCCGTTCATCCGGTTGCATGATCATGACGCGTTGTCAGTTGCCTCGCGATGGATGGTCGCGCCTTCGTCCGCATGCTTGGCTCGCCATTCTGGCATATACTATTTCAAAATTCGCGAGACGGCAAAACTCGGCTCGATCTGGAATCGAGTTTTGCAATATCAAAATCGTTCAGAATGCGAACCAAGGACTGGCAGCCGTCACGCCGGGCTGGCGAAAGTGAGGGGCGGAAATGGTCGACCTTGATGGGACCATCGAGAAACGGATCGATCTCGATCTGGCCATCGGCGAGAGCCCCGTCTGGGACGCCGATCGCAACCTGCTCTGGTTCGTCGATATCCTGGCGCCGTGCATCCATGCGCTCGATCCGGAGACGAACCGTCTGGCGACCTACCCAATGCCATGCCCCGTCGGCAGCATCGGGCTCGCCAGGGGTGGCCGGCTGGTGGTCGCATTGCGGACCGGCGTCCATCTCTTCGATCCTGTATCCCGGGCGCTGGAATTCCTGGTCCATCCGGAACCCGGCATGGACATGAACCGGCTGAACGACGGAAAGGTCGGACCGGATGGATGCTTCTGGGTCGGCTCGATGCATGACAGCCTGCCCCGCGCACCAACCGCCGCGCTCTACCGGGTGACGCCGGCGGGAGAGTGCACGCGCGTGATCGGCGGGTTGAAGGTGTCGAACGGGTTGGCGTGGAGCCCGGACGGCGAGATCATGTATCATGCAGACTCTCGCGGAGCCTATGTGCAGGCCTACGACTTCGATCCGCGAAGCGGCCATCTCTCCGCCGGGCGCAGGTTCGCAACCTTCGACGAAAGCGACGGCCTGCCGGATGGCGCTGCAACCGATGCGGACGGAAACTACTGGGTCGCCGGAGTGACGGCTGGGCGGATCACGAAATTCGCTCCGGACGGCCGGATCGTCGACACATTCGCGTTGCCGACGCCAGCCCCTACGATGCCCTGTTTCGGCTGCCGCGATCTCAAGACGCTTTTCATCACGTCGCTCCGAACCGACCGTCCGGGCATCTATCGGATGGGCACGTTGATTTCGGTGACGACGGATGTCACCGGTGTTCCGACACATGTCTTCGGCTGACCGGCACGGTCCGGAGCGAGCAGCGCGACGCTCGGGCGGTGCGCGCCCCGTTCGGGTGTCTAGAAGCGGAGCAGGCCGCGGGGCAGATCCAGCGCCCTCTTGAACCACGGGCGCGGCGGGGTCACGGCGGTTTTCGGGGGAGGCATCGCCGTGCAGCTTTCTTCCATCTTCGTCCATGAGGGATTGTTGAGCACCATGTCGCAACGCGCGAGGTGGCCCTGCCCCGTGGCGGTCAGGCAGGCGTAACCTCCAATGGGAAACGTCTGGTCGTTGGCCCGGCACGAAGACGCAACGGTACCTGGCGACATCATCTGCCCAGCACCGCCCGGGCAGTAGTCGAGGACGCTCTTCCAGGACAGGACGTTGAGTTCCGTTTCGCAGCGCGCGAGATGGCTTTTGGCGCCAACCGCCAGACAGGAATACTGGCCAAGCTCGAACTGTCCCGTCGGAGCGACGCATTTTTCCTGCCCCAAGGCAGGCGCCGTTATCCCGGCGAGCGCCAGTCCCGCGACGAACAGCCTTACGTTCCATATCCTCAATCGCGGGACTCCCACCGACCTGACCGAGAAAGCGATTGTGTTGCGAATACTTCCAGTAGCGCGCCGGACCCTGCGTCGGCCATCCGCGCGCAGTCCAACAAGACATCAGTTATGCCCGACCTTGGCGATCATAATGTGTCGCTGCGCGAAGTTCCGACCTGTCGCGGCAAACCGCTCAAGCCATCATCTCGCGCGTTCAGCGCAGGCCTCTCACGATGGCTGACTTCGGGGGTCATGTCGAGCCCGGCGGCCGCGCTTGCCGGCGCTGTCGCAAGCTCTGCAACGCTGCAAGCAAGGGCCTGCGTCAGCGATGCTGGATCATTCGCGGTTATACGGGATGCCGAGGCGGGCCGGCTGACCGCTGCGGAAACGAACCCCCATCAGAAGCGCGATCGACGCCAGATACGGCAGCGCCAGGAGCAATTGATGCGGCACCTGCGCGCCCAGCACCTGCAGATGGGTAGCGAGCGATTCGAGGAAGGCGAACGCCGTCACCGCGATCAGAACCCCTTTTGGTTTCCAGTTTCCCGCGATCAACGCCACGACAACGATCCAGCCGCGACCGGCGGTGAAGTCGGCGAGGAAACGATCGGAGAAGCCGAGCATGAGGAAGCCGCCGCCAAGACCCGTCATGGCGCTGCCGGCCATCACCGCGGCAAACTGGCGGGCCGTAACGCTCAGGCCCTTGACGTCGAGCGCCTTGGGGTTCTCGCCCAGGCAGCGCAGTTCTAGCCCGTAGCGGCTGCGATAGAGCAGGAACCACACCAGTGGGACCGAGAGCAGCGCGAGATAGGTCAGCGCGCGCTGCGAGAACAATATCGGGCCGACGAACGGAATGTCGGACAGCAATGGAATTGCGACATCGCGGAAGCCGGAGAACGTCGGCTGCGCCCTGCCCTGGATATAGCTCTGGAACCAGTAGAGCGTCAGTCCGCCCGCGAGCAGGTTGAGGCCGAGGCCGGCGATGAAATGATCGACACGCAAGGTCGCGGTCATGAAGGCGATGATGACGCCCATCAAGGCGCCGGCGAGGATTGCCGCCAGCACCGCGAGCCACAGCGAGCCGGTCGTCGTCGCGACGATGTAGGCGGCGAACGCGCCGGTCAGCATCGTGCCTTCCACGCCCATGTTCCAGATGCCGGCGCGCTGCGTGATGAGCTCGCCCATGGCCGAGAACAGCAGCGGCGTCATGATGCGGATGGTGGCGGCAAGGATGCTGACGATGATCGCTTCCTGGAACAGCTGGCTCATTGGACGGCGACCCTCACCACGCGATAGCGCGCCAGAACGCCGGCGCAGAGGAAGAAGAAAAGGGTGATGCCCTGGATGGCGGGCACGAGCGACGCCGGCACGTCGCCGAGCACGCGCATGTAGACGGCGCCGCTCGCCAATCCGCCGAAGAACAGCCCGGCCATGACAGTGCCCAGCGGCCTCAGGCCGCCGATCATGCCGACGATGATGCCGGTGTAGCCGAGCCCGATGAGATTGTCGGCGCGCAGCCGATGCGCCACGCCGAACAACTCGATGGCGCCGGCCAGGGCGGCCAAGGCGCCGCTGGCCATCAGGATGATGGAGACGGTGCGGGCGACGTCGACGCCCTTGTGCCGCAGTGCCTCGGGATTGTAGCCGAGGCCGCGGATTTCGAAGCCGAGTGGGGTGCGCGACAACACGATGGAGCAGATCGCGGCGGCTAGAAACGGCAGCAACACGCCGGCATGCAATCTGCTGCTGCCGAACAGCGAGGGCAGGAAGGCATCGGCGGGCAGCATCGGCGTCTGCTGATAGGAGATGGTGCCACCACTCTCGCCCCATGGGCCCCCTTGCAACAGCCAGGACAACAGGTAGATCACGAGGTAGTTCAGCATGACCGTCGAGATGATCTCGTTGACCGCGAAGCGGTTCCTGAGCACA
>JBFLWR010000223.1:0-6787 GCA_040755925.1 Pseudomonadota bacterium | reverse complement strand
GGGCGCACTCTACAAAGGCCTGATCGTCACCGGCCTGCTGTCGATCGTCGGCCTCGGCGTCGCTACCTCAGCCACGATCGGCTGGGGCGAGGTCGGCACCGTCGCTGGCATCGCCGTCACCGGCAAGAATCTGTTCATCTGCGGCCTCATCGGCCTCATCGTGACCGGCCTTATCGTGGTGATTACCGAGTACTACACCGGCACCAACAAGCGCCCGGTCAACTCGATCGCCCAGGCGTCGGTGACCGGCCACGGCACCAACGTCATCCAGGGCCTCGCGGTATCGCTGGAATCGACGGCGCTTCCGGCAATCGTCATCGTCGGCGGCATCATCGCCACCTACCAGCTCGGCGGCCTTTTCGGCACGGCGATCGCGGTGACCACCATGCTTGGTCTCGCCGGCATGATCGTGGCGCTCGACGCCTTCGGCCCGGTCACCGACAATGCCGGCGGCATCGCCGAAATGTCGGGTCTGCCGAAGGAAGTGCGCCACTCCACCGACGCGCTCGACGCGGTCGGCAACACCACCAAGGCGGTGACCAAGGGCTACGCCATCGGCTCGGCCGGCCTCGGTGCGCTGGTGCTGTTCGCGGCCTACTCGAACGACCTGAAGTTCTTTGCCGCCAATGGCGACAAGTACCACTACTTCCAGGGCATGGGCGACGTCTCCTTCGACCTCTCCAACCCGTATGTCGTCGCCGGCCTGATCTTCGGCGGTCTGATCCCGTATCTGTTCGGCGGCATCGCCATGACCGCGGTCGGCCGCGCTGCGGGTTCGATCGTGGAGGAGGTGCGCAAGCAGTTTCGCGAGAATCCCGGCATCATGGCCGGTACCTCGAAGCCGAACTACGCGCGCGCGGTCGACATCCTGACTAGGGCGGCGATCCGGGAAATGATCATCCCCTCGCTGCTGCCGGTGCTGGCGCCGCTCGTCGTCTATTTCGGCGTGCTGCTCATCTCGGGCTCGAAAGCATCCGCTTTCGCCGCTCTCGGCGCCTCCCTGCTCGGCGTCATCGTCAATGGCCTCTTCGTCGCCATCTCGATGACCTCCGGCGGCGGCGCGTGGGACAATGCGAAGAAGTCGTTCGAGGACGGTTTCACCGACAAGGACGGCGTCAAGCACCTCAAGGGCTCCGACGCTCACAAGGCCTCGGTCACCGGTGATACCGTCGGCGATCCTTACAAGGACACCGCCGGCCCGGCCGTCAACCCGGCGATCAAGATCACCAACATCGTGGCGCTGCTACTGCTTGCCGTGCTCGCGCACGGCTGAAGCCAAGCCTCGCTTGAGAAAAACCCCGCGGGAGCGATCCCGCGGGTTTTGTTTTGGACGCGCCGAGAAGAAGCTTATTCCTTTTCGCTGTCGGCGCGGTAACGCGACAGCATTTCCTTCAGCCCCGGCTCGCGCTCGGGCATCGGCGAAAGCCCGCGCACCTCGCGCAACATTTCGAGGAAGCCGCCCCGCGCATAACCGCGCCGGAACGCCCTGGCTCTTGGATGGATGCCCAGCGCCGCGAGGAACCGGCGCCTGAAATAGGTGAGCGGCCTTGGTGGTTCAGGTTCGGCGACGCCCGAGAGGATTTTCACCCTTAGCGCATCGGGCGCCGCCATCGCGTCGACGAGGTCTTTCTGCTCCTGCGCATCGTCTTGCGCATAGCTTCCCCGGCGCTCGCCGGAGTGAAGCTTGAGCACGGTGAGATGCGGCATGGTGGCGATGGTCGCGCCCTTGCGCCAGGCCTGGAATAGCCAGTCCTGCGAGCTTTCGCAGAAACACTGGCTGGCCGGTCGCCAGCCTCCCAGTCGTTCCAGCGCCGCGCGCCGCACCACTTGCGCCGAGCCGAAGCCGGCTGTGATGACCGGATCGTAGAAGCCGTCCTTGCCGGCGCCGAAGATCGCGGTCCTGGTCTCCCCGCCTGCATCGGATCGCGGCCTGATGACGGCGCCGCGCGCGATCACCACGTCGGCGCCGGTCGCTTCGGCCCACCCCGTGGTCGCCGCCAGATGGTCGGGGAACCAGATGTCGTCATGGTTGAGGATGGCGACGAACCGGCCGCGCGCCCTGGCAAAACCGATATTGTTCGGCCCTGACTGTTCGCCGAAATTCACCGGCAAGTCGATATAGGAAACACGGCTGTCGCCAAAAGCGGCGACCGTCGCCGCCGTGTCCGGCCGGCAGGCGTCGCCGACGACGATCGCCTCCCAGTCCGGCACGGATTGGCCCAGCACACTCCTCAGCGCCTCCCGCAGGGCAGCGGGGCGGTTGTGCGTCGCGATGACGACCGAGACGAGCGGCTCGGTCCGAGGGCTCGAAGCAGGCTGGCCGGGCAGCGCCACGCTACACCAGCTTGTACGGGATCTGGTCGGTGTCCGGCGGCAGCCGCCAGTGGTCGGGGCTCTCGAAGGAATAGGCCTTGTCGACCAGGTTGAGCACCAGGGCCGTTTCCGGCCCGAGCGAGGCGACGCCGTGCCAAACGCCGGGCGGGATGATGACGATGGCAGGCCGCACCGCGCCGACGATCTTGTGCCAGAGCGCGCCGAACGTCGGCGACATCTTGCGGCCGTCGAACAGCGATATGCGGACGCTGCCGAGAGAACAGAACAGCCGGTCCTGGGTGACGGCATGCGCATGCCAGCCGGTCACTGCGCCGGGATACATCGTGCGCTGAAAAACCTGGTCCACGGCAAGTGAATCGAGTCCCCACTCCGCGCGGAATATCTCGGTCAAATAGCCGTTCGAAGTCGCGACCGGCCTGATTTCCTTGAACGTGACGCCGTCGATCGCCGGAGGATCGATGGCAAGCCAGTCATGAGTCACGGTCTGCCGATCAGGCGTCCCCGCAGTCATCCAGTCTTGCGGCTCGCGGCGATCGTTATTGCCCATGGCCAGCCCCCCCGGGTTGTCGCCAGATTGATAGGAGGACGGCTAAACATTCGCAAGTATGCGGGTGATCGCCTTATCGTGATGAAACAAAAATGCCCGCCGGAGCGATCCGACGGGCTTGATTGGTCAGCGCGGCTAAAAACCGGCCTCAGGGCGTGCCGCCGCCGCCGGGGATGCCGGGCGCGATTTTGGCGGCGCCGTTGATGATCTGGCTCAGGAAGTTCTGGTCCTTGCCGCCCGTCGGCGTGGTGCGCGAGATGAAGTCGAAGATCTTGCCGTCCTTCATGCCGTAATTGGCGATCTGGGTGACGCGGCTGTCGGGGCCGAAATAGACCGCCAGCACGTGCTGGTCGACCAGCCGCGGCTTGTCGAAGGCGACGTAGCGCTTGCGGGTCTGCGAGATGTAGTAGAAGGCCTCGTTGTCGAAGGTGGCCGTCGTCGATGGCGTCCCCAGCGCCAGCAGCACCTGCTCGCGACTCGAGCCGACCGGCACCGAGTCGACCGCCTGCTGGTCGATGACATAGCCCTGGGTGAACGTCTCGCTCGGATGAAGATCACCGAACATCTTGGACGAATTGCAGGCTGAAAGCGTTGATACCGCCACCAGCAGCGACGCCATGCCTGCCGGAACCGGCGCAAAGACGGACTTGAATTTCAGCGCACCCAACAACAATTCTCCATCACATCCCCGCAACTTGCGCTGGGCCGCAAAACCGGTAAACCAGCTTGCATGCCGATGCAACAAGGCCAATTCAAACAAAAGGTCCCCGGGAGACCGCCCTCAATGTTCCAGCGCCTCTTTGGCCGTGAACGCACCGCCAACCGCGCCATCACGGAGGCGCTCTACGCACAAATCGTGGCGGCGGCGCGGCAAACCGTGTTTTATTCCGACTGGAATGTGCCGGACACGCCGCTCGGCCGCTTCGAGATGCTGTCGCTGCACATGTTCCTGTTCCAGCACCGGTTGCGCGGGGTGGAAGGGGCCGCCGCCGAGGTGGCGCAGGTGCTGATCGACGAGTTCTTCCTGGATGTCGATCATTCGCTCAGGGAGCTTGGAATCAGCGATGTCGGCGTGCCGAAACGCATGAAGAAGCTGGCGAAGATGTTTTATGGCCGCACGGCGGCCTATGACGATGCCTTGCGCGACGATGATCGCGCGGCGCTTGCAACCGCGCTTGCGCGCAATGTCAGGCCCGATGCCGGCGAATGGGTTGAGGCGCCGCTCCTGGCAAACTATGTGTCCGAGGCATCCCGGCAACTCGCCGCGCAATCCACCGAATCGATCGTGGCCGGCACGGTGGCGTTCCTGGTCGCCGGCGCCGCATGAAGGAGCCGGGAATGAAACACGCCGAATCGAAGAGCCCGGTGTCCTTCGTCGCCAATGTCGCGCGCCTGCCGCAGAAAGGCCTGCCCGTCTCGATCGAGGCCGACGAACGGCAGCGTGCCGCGCTTGCCGCCGAACATGGCCTGCTGTCGGTCGAAGACTATCGCGCCGAGCTTGTCGTGGCTCCGTGGAAACGCAACGGCGTCAAGGTAAGCGGGCATGTCGAGGCCGACATCACGCAGGCCTGCATCGTGACCCTCGAGCCTGTCGCGGCACATATCGAAGAACCGGTCGAGGCGTTGTTCCTGCCTGAGCAGTCGAAGCTCGGGCGCGAGGGTTTCGAGGGCGGCGGCGAGATCATTCTCGACGCCGAGGGGCCCGACAGTCCGGAAACCTTTTCCGGCGACACGATCGATGTCGGCGCGCTGGCCGAGCAGTTCTTCGGCCTGGCGATCGACCCTTATCCGCGCAAGCCCGGAGCCTCGCTCGACGCATCGGGCGACGACCAGCCCGAGGAAAGCGAATTCCAGCAAAAGCTGCGTTCGCTGCTCGGAAAATCCTGAAAGCGGGCCCGACATTGGAAAAGTTGGTTGTGCGACAGCCCAAAACCGCTATTTTCGCCGAACCTTCGCGAGCCCCTCTTACCTTGGCAAGCGCCGCCGCTGGCCAGGCAAACCGTGAGAAAAACACCGAGTGATCAGGATTTCCATCGATGCCATGGGCGGCGATCACGGACCGAGCGTGGTCATCCCGGCGCTGATGACGGTCGCCATCCGCCGCCCCGACATCCGCTTCGTCATCTATGGCCGTGAGGACGCAGTGCGTCCCGAACTCGCCAAGTTTCCGAAATTGGCCGAGGTCAGCGAATTCATCCATTGCGAGATCGCGGTCAGGATGGATGACAAGCCGAGCCAGGCCCTGCGCCACGGCCGCTGGAAGTCGTCGATGTGGAAGTCGGTCGAGGCGGTCAAGAACGGCGCCGCGCAGGCCTGCATCTCCGCCGGCAACACCGGCGCCCTGATGGCGATGTCGAAATTCTGCCTGCGCACCATGGCCACCATCGATCGCCCGGCAATCGCGGCGCTCTGGCCGACGACGCGCGGCGAAAGCGTGGTGCTGGACGTCGGCGCCACCATTGGCGCGGATGCGCATCAGCTCGTCGATTTCGCCATTCTCGGCACCGGCATGGCGCGTTCCGTCTTTGGCGTCGAGCGGCCGAGCGTCGGCCTGCTCAATGTCGGCGTCGAGGAGATCAAGGGACAGGAAGAGGTCAAGGAGGCCGGGCGCATGCTGCGCGAGGCCAATATGGCATCGATGAATTATCGCGGCTTCGTCGAGGGCGACGACATCGGCAAGGGCACGGTCGACGTCGTCGTCACCGAGGGCTTCGCCGGCAACATCGCGCTCAAGACCGCCGAGGGCACGGCAAGGCAGATCGCCGGCTATCTGCGCTCGGCGATGAGCCGGACGCTGATGGCCAAGATCGGCTACGTCTTTGCCAAGGGCGCCTTCGACCGGCTGCGCGAGAAGATGGATGTCGGCCGTTCCAATGGCGGCGTCTTCCTCGGTTTGAACGGCATCGTGGTCAAGAGCCATGGCGGCGCCGATTCGGACGGCTTCGCGGCGGCGATCGAGCTTGGCTATGACATGGTGCGCAACAATCTGCTTGACCGCATCGAGGCCGATCTCGATCTGTTCCATGCGCGCAACCCGACCGCCCAGGCAAACAGGAAATCCGGCGTCTCCGCCGACGCCGAGGAATAGGACAGAGCCTTGATAAGATCAGTCGTGCGCGGCAACGGTGCCGCGCTGCCCCGCCGCATCATGAAGAATGCCGATTTCGAAGGCATGGTCGAGACCTCGGATGAGTGGATCGTCCAGCGCACCGGCATCCGTCAGCGCCACGTCGCGGCCGACGACGAAACGACGGCATCGCTCGGCGAGGCGGCCGCGCGTGCCGCGCTCGACAGCGCCGGTCTCACGCCCGCCGACATCGACCTGATCGTGCTGGCGACCTCGACGCCAAACAACACCTTCCCGGCGACGGCCGTCGAGATACAGAACCGCCTCGGCATGCACCATGGCTTTGCCTTCGACATGCAGGCGGTCTGCTCGGGCTTCGTCTACGCCGTCGCCACCGCCGATCTCTATATCCGGGGCGGCCTTGCGAAGCGGGTGCTGGTGATCGGCGCGGAGACCTTTTCGCGCATCCTCGACTGGAACGACCGTTCGACCTGCGTGCTGTTCGGCGACGGCGCCGGCGCGCTCGTGCTGGAGGCTGAGGAGGGGACTGGCGCCATCGCCGATCGCGGCGTGCTGGCGGCGAGCCTGCGCTCCGACGGCGTCCACAAGGACAAGCTCTTCGTCGATGGCGGGCCTTCGACCACCGGGACGGTCGGCCATCTCAGGATGGAAGGCCGCGAGGTTTTCAAGCATGCCGTGGGCATGATCACCGATGTCATCGAGGCCACATTCGGGCAGGCCGGCATCACTGCCGGCGACCTCGACTGGTTCGTGCCGCACCAGGCCAATAAACGAATTATTGACGCTTCCGCCAGGAAGCTCGGGATCGCAGAAGAGAA
>JBFLWR010000222.1:0-7782 GCA_040755925.1 Pseudomonadota bacterium | reverse complement strand
GTGCGCCAGCATTCCCCGCATAACCGAGACGGGCAAGGACCATGGACAAATTCACCAAGCTCACCGGCGTCGCCGCGCCCATGCCGATCGTCAACATCGACACCGACATGATCATCCCGAAGGATTACCTGAAGACGATCAAGCGCACCGGTCTCGGCAAGGGTCTCTTCGCGGAGATGCGCTACAATGAGGATGGTTCGGAGAACCCGGATTTCGTGCTCAACAAGCCGGCCTACCGCCACGCGCAGATCCTGGTCGCAGGCGACAATTTCGGCTGTGGCTCGAGCCGCGAGCATGCGCCGTGGGCGCTGCTCGACTTCGGCGTCCGCTGCGTGATCTCGACCTCGTTCGCGGACATCTTCTACAACAACTGCTTCAAGAACGGCATCCTGCCGATCACCGTCAGCCCGGAAGATCTGGACAAGCTGATGGACGACGCCTC
The DNA here is from genome assembly GCA_040755925.1 of Pseudomonadota bacterium. Taxonomy (GTDB): domain Bacteria; phylum Pseudomonadota; class Alphaproteobacteria; order Rhizobiales; family Rhizobiaceae; genus Mesorhizobium. The sequence continues at coordinate 7,340 of JBFLWR010000222.1, read as the reverse complement.
GCGCGGTTCGAACGCGACGATCTCGGTCGATCTCGAGGCCAAGGAAATCCGCGGGCCCGACGGCGGCGTGGTCAAGTTCGACCTCGACGACTTCAAGCGCCACTGCCTGCTCAACGGCCTCGACGACATCGGGCTCACCATGGAGAAGTCCGGCGCCATCGCGTCCTTCGAGGAGAAGAACGCCGAGCTGCGCCCCTGGGCGGCCTGAGCCAGGACAATCCCGGCCATCAAGGCCGGGTTCGTGGCGGCTGAATGGAGGGACAGTCATGACGCGCTTGCTTCTGGCCGGTACTTGCGTTTCGGCGGCAATCCTTCTGGCCATGGCCGGCGCCAATGCGCAGACCAACGCGCCGGCCACGCAGCCGGCGCCTGCGGCGTCCGATCAACCCGCCAGCGATCAAGGTTCCGGCAGCGACCAGGGCGCCTCGGACGACGAAAAGCAGGGCCCAATCGCCTTCGAGGGCGGCCAGCTCACCATCACGCAGCCGGAGCAGGATGGCGAGAAGGTGCTGGCCTATGACGGCAAGCAGCTCGCCAGCAATTACGAGGTCTACTTCGAGAAGGTCGTCGTGGTCGGCGGCGTCAAGGTGGCGCTGTTCGATGTCGGCAATGGCGGCAACCAGTGCGGCCCGGCCAGCCTGATCGTCTGGAAGCCGGAAGGCGGCGGCATACAGACCACGAGCGTCGAGCAGGACGAGTGCGGCGCGCCGCCGGTAGCGGTTTCCGATAGCGCCATCTATTACGTCCCCTATCTCCTGCCCGGCGATTCCAAGCCGGCCTTGCAGTGGTCGCCGACGACGGGCCTGACGACTTCGGGCGAACTCACCTATACGCCCGAGCTCGGCACCGACTGGAAGGATATCGACCCGTCTAAGTACGAGAACATCATCGACGCCTTCCACAACGAGGCCGTCTACAAGGCCGGCCAGGCGCTGCTCGGCAAGGACATGCCCGACATGGCGACCAGCCTGCTGGTCGGCGGCGGTACCGAAAAGACCGCGTCCGGAGCTTTCTACGCCACCGGTTGCGTGCCGCATGACTGCGGCGGCAATGACGGCTTCATGGCGGTCGATCCCGCCCAGCACAAGGTCTACTTCGCCCGCCGCGGCGACAATGGCGACCCGCAGGCCTGGCCGCCGTTGAAGGACTGGCCGGCGGATATCAAGAAGGCGTATGACGACGCGCAAGGGTCGGCGAATTAGCCACGGCACCCCATCCGCGCTTTCGTCATTCTCGGGCTTGACCCGAGGATCCATGCCGTGACCGTTGCCGTAAACTGCGTCGGTGCTGAATTCCGAACCGACGGAACGCCTCCACGTGAGGTCACGGATTCCAGGGTCTGCGCGCTCCGCTTCGCTCCTTGCTCCGCCCTGGAATGACGAAGCGCGAGTGGACCGCGTGACAACACTCCACCCGGCTTGGCCCACGACGGGTGCGGCTTCGCCTGCTAGACGCAGGCCGACAAACCCCACGAGGCACCCAATGCGCAAGCTGATCTCCACCGGTTCGCCCTTCGAGAAGACCGCCGGCTATTCGCGCGCGGTCGTGCAGGGAGACTGGTGTTTCGTGTCCGGAACGACCGGCTACGACTATGCCACCATGACGATGCCGGAGACGGTCGAGGCGCAGACTCGCAATTGCCTGGCCACCATCGCCAAGGCCCTTGCCGACGGCGGCTTCGAGATGGCCGATGTGGTGCGGGCGCATTACTACATCACCGACCAGGCCCATGTGGACGTGGTGTTTCCGATCCTCGGCGAGGTCTTCGGCGATATCCGTCCGGCGGCGACCATGATCGTCTGCCAGCTCAACAAGCCCGAGATGAAGATCGAGATCGAGGTCACCGCGCTCAGGCGCTCGGCCTAAAATGCGTAACAAGGACTTGCCATGGTCGTCCGACGCATCATCGCCAACATCGAGACCCGCGACATCGCCGCCGCGAAGCGCTTCTACCATGACGTGCTCGGCCTCGATCTCCTGATGGACCATGGCTGGATCGCCACTTACGGCTCGAACCAGGAGATGGCGGTGCAGGTGAGCTTCGCGGCCGAAGGCGGCTCGGGCACAAAAGTGCCGGACCTGTCGATCGAGGTCGACGATGTGGACGCGGCACTCGACGCCATGAAGGCCGCCGGCTTTGCCATCGAATACGGTCCGGCCGATGAGCCCTGGGGTGTGCGGCGCTTCTATGTGCGCGACCCGTTCGGCCGGCTGGTCAATATTCTTTCGCATCGTTGATCGCCAGCGCCACCCTTTTGCTTTCCCCGCCGGGAGCAAAGGCTTGCGCGGCAAGCGCTTGCCGTTTAGCAAGGCCCCCGGCTCAATTCTCTCTCGGGACGGTTCTCCATGGCTTCGAAAAATCTCTTCCTCCTCGCCGGCGACGGCATCGGCCCCGAGGCGATGGCCGAGGTGAAGAAGCTGATCGCGGCCATGAACGCGAAGCTCGGCAGCAACTTCACGACCGATGAAGGGCTGGTCGGCGGCTGCGCCTACGACGCGCATGGCGCTGCGATCTCGGACGCCGACATGGAAAAGGCGATGGCGGCCGACGCCGTGCTGTTCGGCGCGGTCGGTGGACCGAAATGGGATGCCGTGCCCTACGAGGTTCGCCCCGAGGCCGGTCTGCTTCGCCTGCGCAAGGACATGGAGCTGTTCGCCAATCTGCGGCCGGCGATCTGCTATCCGGCGCTCGCGGCGTCCTCCTCGCTCAAGCAGGAAGTGGTCGAAGGCCTCGACATCCTGATCGTGCGCGAGCTCACCGGCGGCGTCTATTTCGGCGAGCCGAAGCAGATCATCGATCTCGGCAACGGCCAGAAGCGCGGCATCGACACGCAGGTCTACGACACATTCGAGATCGAGCGCATCTCGGGCGTCGCGTTCGAGCTGGCGCGGACCCGTAAGAACCACGTCACCTCGATGGAAAAGCGCAACGTCATGAAATCGGGCGTGCTGTGGAACGAGGTGGTCAGCCAGACCCACAAGGCGAAATATTCCGACGTCAAGCTCGACCACATGCTGGCTGATGCCGGCGGCATGCAGCTGGTGCGCTGGCCGAAGCAGTTCGACGTGATCGTCACCGACAATTTGTTCGGCGACATGCTTTCCGACATCGCCGCCATGCTCACCGGCTCGATCGGCATGCTGCCTTCGGCCTCGCTCGGCGCGCCGGATGCCAAGACCAAGAAGCGCAAGGCGCTCTACGAGCCGGTGCACGGCTCGGCGCCCGACATCGCCGGCAAGGGCATCGCCAACCCGATCGCGATGATCGCATCCTTCGCGATGTGCCTGCGCTATTCCTTCGGCATGGTGGCCGAGGCCGACAAGCTGGAAGGGGCAATCGCCGCGGTGCTCGACGACGGCCTGCGCACCAAGGACATCATGTCCGAAGGCATGACCGAGGTGGGCACGGTGCAGATGGGCGACGCCATCATCGCCAAGTTCCTGGGCTGACCATGGCGGTCGACGTCCGCTGGGCGACGACCGACGATGCCGGGGCGCTCGCCATCGTGCTGTGCGAGATAGCGGCGCATTACCGCCAGGCGCCGCTCGATCATGGCCAGGCCACGGCGACAGTGCTGCAATGGCTCAGGGACGAAAGCCCGGCCTATCCGCACTTCGCGCTGGCCTTCGCGGGAGGCGCGGTTGCAGGGCTGGCATCCGTCGCGATCGCGCATCCCGGCGTCGACCTGCAGCGGCTGATGTTCATGAAGGATCTGTTCGTGCTGGACAGCGCGCGAAATCAGGGCGTCGGCCGCGCCCTGATCGGCTTTCTCGCCAGCCAGTGCCTCGACAAGGGCATCGGCCGCATCGACTTCACGACCGAGGACTGGAACGAGGGCGCGCTGCGCTTTTACGACAGGCTCGGCGCCGAGCGCCATGGCCAGAAGATCTTTCTGCGGCTGTCCGGTGACGCGCTGAAGACGGTCGTTAGAACCTGACGCTGGCGGGCACCGGACCCCACTGGTTCTCCTTAAATTGAGAGGGAAGAAGCCCAAAGATGGGAAAGGCAACGACCCCCAAGGGCGTGTAGCAAAGCAGGACAAGCCAGCCGGTCAGCCCGATGTCGTGCAGACGCCGCACGACGATCGCAATCGATGGCAGGATTGCTACCACCATGAAGAGCAACGCAGGAATGTATCCGATCGAGGTCCTTGCATCATCATCGAAGCCGCTTATCGCCAGGTTCAGCAGAATGCCGAAACCGAACAGAGCGGCAAACACGACGCAGAGCCAGAGATGGAACGCCCAAAACTCCTTACGGCTGGCCCGGCCTGTGAAATTGCGGTAGTCGTCGCCCAGCGCACGTAGGAAATATGCCCATAGCCCCATGGACTTGGCGGAGCGGGTTTCGGCAGCGGGTCCGCGCTGCGGCGGATTCCGATCTGGCAATTGTTCGGCCGATCTTGCGGCTACGATATCGTGCGCCGTGCCATCGTCCGGATTGAACTCGACCGGCGCACCCCTAATGAGCGCCATGTCCTGGGCTAGGTCGCCGCGGCTGAAGATGTAGCGCTTGCCGTCAACACCGTTGACATAGCCGTAGTCGTGATCCTGGTCGTAGTGAAATATTACACCGCGCATGGCCCCCCCTGGCGTCGTGCTTCCTCTTTTCTACCCAGGATTGTATCTTTTTGCAATGTACATCTTTGCCGTTAATTGCGATGACCCCGGTCGGTCGGCTTTCGTCCTCTGTCAAATCTGGATAAGAAGCGGCAAATCGCTTCTTCATCGCAGGGGCAATGTCCAAGAGGAAATCAGTGCCGCTGCCGGATGCGACTGAAGAAACCCGCGGCGAGAAACGACAAATCCGCATCGACGCGACTGGCCTGCTTGCGTGGCGCGGCGCGCTGGCAGGCATCCAGCGGGTCGAGGATTTCATGATCAGGGCGGCACTGGCCGATCCAGACCCGGATATCGAGGTCGTGACGCTCGATCTTTCGAGCCGACGCTTCCGGCCGCTCGAGAATTTCGAGATGGAGCAGCTGGGCATCCACGACATCGCGCCGATACGGCTCCGTCCGAGGCGCAGGCCCCTTGCCGCGTTGCGGCAGGCCTTTGAAGCGATACGGCGCTATCCGATGGCGAAAAGGGAGGCGGATCGGCAGCTCGCGACGATTGTCGCCAATGGCCGGACAGGGCTCGTGTATGCCTCGACCAGGTTGCTTCTGCGTTTCTATCGTCTCTATCGCCGGGCAGGCCTCAAGACCGGTCTTGTCAGGTTTCGCGCGGCAAGCAGCGACACTCCGGCCGAACGCTCACTCGTTTTGATCAGCCATTGGATCCTGGTCGGCGAGAACCCGTCGGCGCTGTTGAGCGCCGGCGACATCGCCTTCCTGTGTCACGACATGATCCCGACGATGCGGCCCGACCTTGTCGGTAAGGGCAAGATGCAATCGGTCTTCGGCCCCAACCTGGAGGCGTTGGCGCGGTCCGGCGCGGCGGCCTTCTGCACCTCCGAAGCAGCGGCGGCAATGCTTGCCGATCACATGCAAAAGGCCGGCATCGACCTGCCTGCCGCCCATCGCTTCCCGATGCCGTCTCTGCTCCATGAAAAAGCCAGCCGGCTTGGCACGACGTCGCGCCTCGACGCCGCCGAGCCCTTCGTCCTCTATTGCTCGACCGTCGAGATCCGGAAGAACCACATCCTGCTCGCGCGCATCTGGCAGCAGGCACTGGATGAAGACGTCGCGTTGCCGAAGCTCGTCTGCGTCGGACGCTGGGGATGGATGGTGGAGGAGCTCAGCGCCTATCTCGAAGCCCATCCGCGGCTGAAGGAACAGATCGTGTTCGCGGGCCCGGTCAGCGACGAGGAGCTCATCGGCTATTATCGCAGCGCCAGCTTCGGCGTTTTTCCCTCGCATATCGAAGGCTGGGGCTATGCGGCGTCCGAATGCCTCGACTTCGGCATTCCGGTCATCGTCTCGACCACGCCATCGCTGGTCGAAGCGACGGGCGGCCTGATGCCTGCGATCGATTCGACGGACCAGGCCGGCTGGTACGCCGCCATTCGCCGCATGGCCGAGGACGGCGCATGGCGCAACGAACTTTCGGAACGTATCGCCGGGAACCACCGGCCGACCTCGGCTTCCGACAGCTGGGCCGCCATCAAGGCCGGCCTGAAAGCCAGCGCCGGACGCGGCGATGACCTGGCGCGGACGACAGGCTGAAGCGATCAGACGGGGCGCTTCTTCGCCTTCTTGGGCTTGGGCCCACTGGAATTTTCAAACTTCGGCTTGCTGGGCTTCTTCGCCCAGGGCTTCGCCTCTGTCGCGAAGCGTTGGTCGGTGGAGGGGTCGGCGCGTTTGCCGGATTTGTGTTTTGGCGCGCTGTCGTCGAAGCTTCCCTTGCCACGATGCGGCTTTTTCTGCGGCTTTGGCGGCTGGTAGCCCGCCCGCGACAGGTCGGGCGTGCCATCGATCCGCTTGACCACGATGTTGTTCTGCAGCTTGCGGTCGGGGCCGATCGCGGCGAGGAAGCGGTCGGCCCAGTCGGCCGCGATCTGCACGAAGGTTTCTTCCGGCTGCATCCTGATCGTGCCGATCTCGCGCTTCGACATGCCGCCGGCGCGGCACAGCAGTGGGATCAGCCAGCGCGGCTCGGCATTCTGCCGGCGGCCTACCGACAGCGAGAACCAGACGCTGTCGCCGAAGTCGTCGCGGCGTGCCGGCGCTTCGTCCCGGGGCACGAACTTCTCGCGCGACGGCGTGAACGGGGCGGTCTCGAGGAGGTCCTCCGGCGCCGAACGGCTCGAACGGCAGAGCCGCACGAAGGCAGCAGCCACCTGCTCGCCGCCATGCTTCTCCAGAAGCGTGGCGATGAAGCCGCGCTCCTCGTCTCTCACGGGCTCGTCGAAACTCGGATCGGCGAGGATGCGCTCGTCGTCGCGGCGCAGCACCTCGTCGGCCGAGGGCGGGGTCGCCCAGGTCGCCGTCAGCTTGGCATTCTGCAACAGCCGTTCGGTGCGGCGGCGGGCATTGTTCGGCACGATCAGCGCGCTGACGCCCTTGCGTCCCGCCCGTCCGGTGCGTCCGCTCCGGTGCAGCAGCGTCTCCGGGTTGGTCGGCAGGTCGGCATGGATGACCAGTTCGAGACCGGGCAGGTCGATGCCGCGCGCCGCGACGTCCGTTGCGATGCAGACCCTGGCGCGGCCGTCGCGCATCGCCTGCAGCGCGTGGCTGCGCTCGTTCTGGCTGAGCTCGCCCGACAGCGCCACGACGGAGAAGTTGCGGTTGTTGAAGCGCGCCGTCAGATGATTGACGGCGGCGCGCGTGTTGCAGAACACCAGCGCGTTCTTCGCCTCGTAGAAGCGCAGCACATTGATGATAGCGTTTTCCCGATCC
>JBFLWR010000221.1:0-2468 GCA_040755925.1 Pseudomonadota bacterium | reverse complement strand
GCTGCGCGACGCGGCCGCGGGCGGGGACGCCAAGGCGCTGTTCGAGATCGGCTCGCGCTACGCGGACGCGCGCGGTGTCAAGGCAAACATGGCGGCCGCGGCCAAATGGTACGAGAAATCGGCCGAGTCGGGCTTCGCCCCAGCCGAATATCGCATCGGCAATTTCTACGAAAAGGGCAACGGCGTCGCGCGCGACATCAAGAAGGCCAAGACCTACTACCAACTGGCCGCCGAACAGGGCAACGCCAGCGCCATGCACAATCTGGCGGTGTTGTTCGCGATGGCGGCGGATGGCGTGACCGACAATGAATCGGCCGCACACTGGTTCCAGCAGGCGGCAGACCTCGGCGTCAAGGACAGCCAGTTCAACCTCGGCATCCTCGCGGCCAAGGGCGTCGGCATGAAGCAGAACCTGGAAGAGTCCTACAAATGGTTCGCGCTCGTCGCGAAGACCGGCGACAAGGACGCCGCCACCAAGCGCGACGAGATCGCCAACGCGCTGCGGCCCGAGCAGCTCGAGCGGGCGCGCGCGGCCACGGAACTGTGGAAGGCAAAGCCGCTCAACGCGGCCGCCAACTCGGCCGACATTCCGGAATCCTGGCAAGACAGCGCGCCGCAGACGACCGCCAGCATCGACATGAAAAAGGCGGTCAAGAACGTCCAGCTGATCCTGAACAAGAACGGCTACGACGCCGGCGGCGCCGACGGCGTCATCGGCGACAAGACCAAGAACGCCATCATGGCCTTCCAGACCGACAACAAGATGCAGCCTACCGGCCAGATCGACGCACCGCTGGTCAAGGCGCTGCTGGCGCGCAAATAACGGCAGATGCGTCGCTTCCGCGACGTCCTTGCCACACATTTGCCTGTTAACTGATTGAGATGGTTTTTGTTTCGGCGCGGTGGCGGGGTTGACCCCGCCGCCGCGTCGGCGCAAGGAAAAATTGGCTTTTCTGTGCGAGGCTGTCCGCAACGGCTGCATTGGCCGAGGGGCAAACTGATCGAGACAGACGGGTGGGCATCTATCTCCCGATCGCGGAAATTTCCGTCAATGTCTTCGTGCTGCTGGCGATGGGCGCGGCGGTGGGTTTCCTGTCGGGCATGTTCGGGGTGGGCGGCGGCTTCCTCATCACCCCACTGCTGATCTTCTACAACATCCCCCCGGCGATCGCGGTCGCCACCGGCGCCAACCAGGTCATTGCCTCGTCCTTTTCCGGCGCGCTCTCGCACATGAAGCGCGGCACGCTCGACTTCAAGCTGGGCGGCGTGCTGCTGGCCGGCGGCATCGTCGGCTCGACCGCCGGCATCTATGTGTTCGCGCTGCTGCGGCGGCTCGGCCAATTGGATCTCTTCATCTCGCTGCTTTATGTCATTTTGCTCGGCACCGTCGGCGGGCTGATGCTGGTGGAAAGCGTCAATGCGCTGCGTGCCACGCGCAGCGGCGCCGCGCCTGTCCTGAAGAAATCGGGCCAGCACAACTGGATCCATCGCTTGCCGCTGAAAATGCGGTTCCGCGCCTCGAAGCTGTTCGTCAGCGTCATCCCGGTGCTCGGGCTGGGCGCCGGCATCGGCTTCCTGTCGTCGATCATGGGTGTCGGCGGCGGCTTCATCATGGTGCCGGCGCTGATCTATCTCCTCAAGGTGCCGACCAACGTCGTCATCGGCACCTCGCTGTTCCAGATCATCTTCACCTCGGCCTACACCACGCTGGTGCACGCCACGACCAACCAGACGGTAGACGTGATCCTCGCCTTCCTGCTGATGGCCGGCGGCGTCGCCGGGGCGCAGTATGGCGCCAAGGCCGGCCAGAAGCTGCGTGGCGAGCAGTTGCGGGCGCTGCTGGCGATGCTGGTGCTAGCGGTCGCCATCCGCCTCGCCATCGACCTGTTCGTAACGCCGCCCAATCTCTATTCGCTCTCCGCCGCGGGCCTGAACTGATGGCGGGGTTGAGAGCGCTCGCAGCCATCGCCTCGCTGTCCCTGCTCTTCGCCCTGTCGCCGGCGACGGCGCAGACGCCGCCGGCCGAAGGCATCCAGATCGGCCTGTCGACAGACGCGGTTTCCATCACGGCCGGTTTCTCCGGCGCCGACCTCACCATCTTCGGATCATTGGAGAACCCCGATCCGCTGGTTGCAAGGCAAGGGCGCTACGACGTCATCGTCGTGTTGGAAGGGCCGCCGAGACCGGTGGTGGTCCGGCGCAAGGATCGCGTGCTCGGCGTCTGGATAAACCTGCAGTCGGAAACCTTCGAGAACGTGCCGATGTCCTATTCGGTGGCGACGACGCGGCCGCTGCAGGACATCACCGAGCCGGCCAAGTACAAGCAGCTCTCGCTTGGCGCCCAGAACCTCTACATGAAGCCCTCGGACGAGACCGACAGTCCCACGACCATCGAGGAATTCACCGCCGCGCTACGCGAACGCAAGGCGGCGGCGGGACTCTACAGCGAGAATGTCGGCGGCGTGCAG
>JBFLWR010000220.1:0-35571 GCA_040755925.1 Pseudomonadota bacterium | reverse complement strand
ATCACGAGGCGATGACTTGTAGTCATGGGATGCGAGGCGGTGTCCTTGAGGTAACGGCTCAACCGGTCAGGATCTCGCGCTTCAGCTCAGCCATTTCGTTGAGCAGCCAGTCGCGCACCAGGATCGCCGGTTTGCGCAGCGGGCGCCTTGCCGTTGCCACCAGGTAATAGTGGTCGCCGGTGCGCAACTCATGCCTGGCGCCCTTGACCAGGCCCTTCTGCATGAGCTCGTGCGCCACCACATGCCACCAGCCGAGCGCCATGCCACGGCCCTTGATCGCCGCCTGGATGACCAGCGTGTAGTCGGAGAAGGTCAGGCTGCGGCTGCCCGCTGGCTGCGGGTAGTCGAACTGCGAGAGATAGCGTTGCCAGGGAATGCGCAGCGAGCCGGAGAGGTGGGCGAGCGTATGCCGGCTGAGGTCCCCGCAATCGTCGAGGCTGCCGTGCTCGTCCAGATAGCCCGGGCTGCACACCGGCAGCACGACCTCCTCCATCAGTTCCCAGCTCTGTTGCTCGGCACTGGGCGGCTGGTTGTAGCGGATGGCCAGGTCGACATCCTCGATCGGTCCGGTAGGCTCGCCACGCACCAGCTGGAAGCGCAGGTCGATGCCTGGAAAGGAGGCCTGGAAGCGGTCGAAGCGCGGCATGAACCAGTGCATGGCGAACGCCGACGACAATGACAGCGTCACGGTCCCGGCCTCGCCCTGACGGGCCCTTATGTCGTCGAGCGCGATCTCGATCTGCTGGAAGCCGCCGCCGACGGCGTCATAGAGCAGGCGCCCGTCGTCGGTCAGCTCGATGCCGGTGGGCGCGCGCACGAACAGCTTGACGTCGAGATGGCTCTCCAGCCTGGCGATCATGCGGCTGATCGCCGACTGGGTGACGTTGAACTCGCGCGCCGCGCTGGTGAAATTGAGATGGCGCGCGGCTGCGTCGAACATGAAGATCGCGTTTGGCGAAGGCAGCAGCTTGCGCAGCGTCATACCCGATCCGCTTCCGCTCCGAAGGTTTTTGGAAAGAAGGCGCGCAGGTAAGCCCTGCAGATACTGCGCGCCCGTGCCCAGTCACGCTCGCCCCGCATGTCGCCGATCTGGCTCTCGACCCAAAGTCCGTCGAACATGGCGCTCAGTCCGCCGGCGATCAGCCGGTAGTCGGTGGGGGGAGTCTCCTCGACGGCGATCGCGGCGATCAGCGGTTCGAGCCGCGCCATATAGGCCCGGTTGAGTTCGCTGAAGCGGGCTTTGTAGTCGGCATTGCGCGAGGTCTCGGCCCAGAACGCCGTCCAGACCGCTATGTGCCGGTCGTCGGTCACGCCGGAGCCGAGGTCGAGGTCGATCAGCGCCTTGAGCTTGGCCGCGGCATCCGCATGGGCGTCGCTGCGCGCATGCCATGCCACCCGGTATTCCTCTACGAGCGCGTCGAGCGCGGCCAGCAGCAGCCGGTCCTTGGTCTCGAAATGGAACGAGACCAGGCCGTAGCCGCATCCCGCTTCGCGCGCGACATCGGCCAGTGTCACGCCAGGCAAACCTTTGCGTGCAATCACGGTGATAGCCGCCTGGGTGAGGCTTTGCCGCCGCCGGGCGACCTTTTCAGCATCGCGAGTCTTCTTGTCTGGTGTGCTCAATGATGCGCGTTCTCCCCTAGCGACTTCGTATCTGGTTTTCTCTCGGTCAGGCAATGTTTCGCGGCGAGGCCCTTCTTATGTCTCGTCATGATTGACTGATCAATCAGTCTACGAAATGATCGATCCGCCGCAAACGGAAATGCGGGTCGCGACGATCCCGAAACAGGAGCCCTGGCCATGCTCTCCCAGATTGCCGCCGACCAGCGCGCCTCCCTCGGTGCCCGTCACGTGATCCATCGGACTTTCGCAAGCAGCCGGCGCCTTCTTTGATACAGTGGAGTCCATGTCCGTGACGCGCGCGAACGGTGAAGCAAGAATGGCGGTCCTCAACTCGAAGGATAACGCCGTCTGGGCAAGCCTGGCGGCGGCGGTCCCGGCCGGGATCGCCAACCGCCTGGATGCCTTGCTCAACATCGCCGGTGTCACCGGCGTCGTGCAATACAGCGCCGATGGACGCCCGCGGGCGTTTCTGGCCGGCCAGCGTCGGCCAGGGGCCGCGATGATGCGCATTGCCTTGTCGTGGACCGCTGCCAGCGTCACGGCAACCGAGCGGCTACGCCTGCTGGAGGCATTGGAGAGGGAGGCGTTCGAACAAGGCGTGCTTTGCCTGCGCGCCGACATCGCGCTGCCCGTCGGCGGCCAATGGGAGGAGCGGGATGGATTCCGGCAGCGTTGGATCGGCGTCGAACCGACCCGCAGGCAGGAGGGTGTGCCACCATTGTGGCCGCAAACGGCGGGCTTTACCTGCGGGCCGTCCTCGCTTGCCATGGCGATGGCTGGCGTCGACCCGTCATTGCGGCCTGGCCGGGCGCTGGAGGTCGAACTCTGGCGCGAGGCCACGACCATTATCGGTCCCAACGGCCCGGGCGGTTGCGATCCCTTCGGCCTGGCGCTGGCCGCGCACCGGCGCGGGCTGCGCTGCGAGGTGCTGATGAGTAGCGCCGGGCCGATCTTCCTCGATCGCGCCAGTACGGAGCAAAGGCGAGGGCTGATGGAATTCGTCCAGACGGATTTCAAGCGCCAGGCCCTTCTCTCTGGCATCGTTGTCGAGCCGCGCGCGTTCCGCCTCGGCGAGCTCGGCGAAGCGCTCGATCGCGGTTTGGTGGCGCTGGTGCTGATCGATCAGCAGCCGATGATGGGGTACACTTGCCCGCACTGGGTGCTGGTCCATGGCCACGGCGAAGGTATCTATTTTCTCAACGATCCGTGGATCGAGCCGGATCGGCTTGAGCATGCCATGGATGTCTTCGACCTTCCGGTAACGGCGGTGGAGTTTGACAGGATGGCTTGGTACGGCAGCCCGCCATACCGGGCTGCCGTGCTGGTAGGACCGTCACACTGACAGGGCGCCCATGCGTATCCGCTTCCCGATCTCGCTCGGCCGAGGCGGGCCGCAAAATAGCGGCGGTTTTTGCCGCCCTTGGGGACGGGCCCTCGATTGCTAGGCGCCTTGCTCGTCGGCGTTCGATCCAGCGTCAATCAGGCGGCTCCGGGACATCCTGACTATCTCTGGTCTTACCGTGTTCTGGGTTTCTCGGAATGCCCGGCGAAACGCGCGAGGCGATTGTCCGAACTGCGCGGTGAAGGCCCGCGTGAAAACCGAGGGGTATGAGAAGCCGCAGGCATAGGCGATATCCTTGATGTCGCGCTCCTCATAGAAAAGCAGGTTGCGCGCCGCCTGCAGGCGGGAGCGCAGGTAAAGTTGGTTGGGCGTCTGGTTGAACTGGCGCAGGCAACAGCGCTCCAGTGTTCGCACCGAAATACCGAGGTGGCGGGCAAGGCTTTTCGGCGACAGCGGGAAATCGAGATTGCTTTCCATCAACGCCACGATCCTGTGGGACAGGGAAGGCTGTGCCTCGCCCACCTCATCATCGTCCGTTCGCTGCGGATGAATGCCCTCGCGCGGCGTGTGAATAAGCGCATTGGCCACCTCCTTGGCAAGGCTCGATCCGTGCAGCCTTCCGATCAGATCGAGCATCATGTCGAGCGTCGCCACTCCGCCCGCGCAGAAGGCAAGTTGACGGTCGATGGAATAGATCTGGTTTTTTGTCCTGGCCGCCGGAAAATGCTCAAAATACGATGACACCGCCTCCCAGTGCACCACAGCCTCGCGGTCACCGGTGAGGCCGGCCGCCGCGACAGCGAACGCGCCCGTGTCGACGCCAATGAGCATCGATCCATGCCGATAGGCATTGCGCAGGGCGCCGCGCACGTTGGCCGATATGTTCTGCGTCGGCAGATTGCCTTCCAGGACCACCAGAAAATCACAGCGCGGAAAGTTCGCCAGATCGTGGTTGGCGGCAACCCACATGCCGTTGCTTGCGCGTACCGCGTCGCCGGAATCCGAGATCATTATCCACTCGAAAAGATCCTGGCCGCTGTTCTGGTTCGCGATGCGCAGCGCCTCGGTCGCTAGGATGAGAGCATTCATGGGAAATTCGGGTTGCAGCACGAAGCCGAACCGCGGCCGGCGGTTCGAGGCTGCTGCGATGACGGAGTTCCTATCCGCTTCCACTGCGAGCGTTCCAGAAAATTGTTAGGCGGCGCTACAAGTCAATTATGTGACGTTGCGGATCAACTCACAAGAGGCTGATTGGCCAACATTGTCAGCACGTCGAGAGCACGTTCTGGGACGATCTCGATGCGGGAACATAGAAAAATTGACTCTAACAGAACGTGGCAGACGCCCAGCGTATGCCGCGCGGGAGATCGCCATGGTTTCGACTTCATTGAACAAGCCGCCCTTTGCCTTGAACCGAAGAACGCTTCTGAAGTCAGCTGCGGTCGCGGGGACGAATCTTGCCGTTCCTCAATTCTGGACCGGCCGCGCCTCCGCCGCCAATCCGACCGAGATCGTCCATTGGAGCTGGCTGGCCGCTTCGGACGGCGAGGTCTGGGCCAAGATGATCAGCGCCTTCAACGATGCCCACAAGGACAAGGGCGTCCAGATCCGCATGGAGGTGATTCCGGAAGAACAATATGTCACCAAGGTTCTTGCGGCTTCGGCTACCGGCAAGGCACCGGACTTCGGCTGGGGCACCGCCGGCAAGTCGGCCCAGCTTGCGCGCGACGAGGTGATCATCCCGCTTGACGACCTCATCGCCAGCTCGGGCCTTGACCTTGCCGACTTCAGCGCATCGTCGATCGCGGCCTCGCGCTATCCGAAATACGACAACAAGATCTTCATGGTGCCCATGGATCTGATGAGCCTGCAGCCCGAGATCAATCTCGATCATGTCAAGGAGGCCGGGCTGGACGCCAGCAAGCCGCCAACGGACGGCCAGACGCTCATTGACTGGGCGAAGGCGATGACCAAGCGCGAAGGCGACAAGGTCACCCGCTCGGGGATCATGATGACGGGTTCCGGCGTTCAGCCCACCGTCACTTGGGGCATCGTTGCCGAGCAAATGGGCTTCCAGCGCGCGAGCGATGATCTGAAGACCGCTTGCGTGAATCCCGATGCCGGCAAGGCGGCGATGCAATGGGTGCTCGACCTTTTCGACAAGCACAAGGTCTCGACCCGCGACGTCACCGACCGCTACAAGGCGTTCGGCACAGGGCAGGGCTCAATATTCTGGACCGGTCCCTGGACGCTCAACGGCTATGTCGCGCAGAAGCTGCCGTTCAAGACGGCGCTGTTTCCCAAGATAGGGTCCAAGCTCGTCACTTACCGCGAGCAGGGAGGCCTGGAATTCTACAAACAGGCGGATCCCGGGCGCCACGAAGCGACGATGGCGGCCGTCAAATGGCTGTCGGACAACAGCTTCCTGTGGACGACGGTCGGCCGCGGCGCCTCGCCCCGCAAATCGATCCTCGATCGGCCGGATTACAAGTCCGCCGGCAATCCGTGGGATATCCGCGGCGCTTTCGTCGATGGAATGAACATCGCAACGGTCGGCGAGATTCCGGTCGTGAACGGGCCCAACTTCACAATCTACTCGGGCGGCAACTTCCTCGCCAAAACGCTTGAAGGCGTGTGGTCGGGGCAGACGACGATCGATGCCGCGATGGAGCAGATCCAGAAGCAATGGCAGGCCGATCTCGACGAAGGCTGATCCTGAGGGAACCCGACCGATCCCTTGCCCGTCGCGCAATCGCGACGGGCCCCCTTGGCCTCGCCGCTACGCGGACAGATCGACATGACGACAGCAACCTTGCAGGACAGCAGCGACTTCGGACCCGAACCCCGTCAAACGGATCGCGTCGGTTATCTTCTCGTCGCCTTTTTCGCGCTGCCCTTCTTTCTGTTCAACATTCTGCCGGTGCTGTTCGGCTTTTACGTCTCCTTCACACGCTGGAGCATCGTTGGTTCGCCGAAATGGGTGGGGTTCGACAACTTCTCCAAGGCGTTCCACGACCAATGGGTCGCCGTCGCCTTCAAGAACGTTCTTTTTTATGGGCTGATCATCGTCCCCTGCGTGACGGGGTTCGGCTTGCTGTTCGCGCTCTTCGTCAACAAGCGCTATCCGCTGTCGGGCCTGGCGCGTACGCTCTTCTTCGCCCCCACGGTCGTGTCCGCCACCGTGATCGGGCTCGTATGGGTCTGGATGCTCGACACGCAGTACGGCCTGGTCAACTACTACCTTTCCTTTCTTGGCTTCCACGACATCCCCTGGCTGACCTCGACGCAATGGTCGCTCATCGGCGTCAGCATCGCTTCGGTATGGTGGGATCTGGGCCTGGCCTTCGTCCTGTTTCTCGCCGCGCTGCAGGACATTCCGGGCGAGATCATCGAGGCGGCGCGTGTGGATGGCGCCAATCGCTGGCAACGCTTCAAGCATGTGATCCTGCCGCATCTGCGGCCGGTCATAAGCATGGTCGTGACGCTGCAGCTCATCTCCACCCTGCGCATCTTCAGCCAGGTCTATGTCATGACCAATGGCGGGCCGGCCAGTTCGTCGTCCTCGCCGATCCACTACATCTACAATCTGGCGATCGTCAGGAATCTCTTCGGCTATGCCGCCGCGGTGTCCCTCATGCTGTTCGCCTTGATCCTCGTGATCACCGCGGTCCAGCGCATCTTTCTGAGGGAGCGCGCGTGATGACCGCCTGGCTCGACGAAAGGCTTGAGAGACGGGGGCTCGAACGGGCGGACCTCTTCATCTGGCCGCTTGGCGTGGCTGTCGCCGTTCTCTGGGCGCTGCCCTTCGTGTGGATGGTTTCGACCTCGTTCAAATTTCCAAGCGACGTGATGACCCGGGATATCGAATGGCTCCCGCGGCGCGTCACCCTGGACAACTACATCAAGGTCTTCGACTATCCCGTCATACGTTGGGGCTTCAACAGCGTCGTGCAGGCGACGATATCGACGTTCCTTTGCGTCCTGTTCGGTGCGATGGCCGGCTATGCACTGGCGCGCATGCGCTTCCCCGGCCGGGACGCGCTGTTCTACATCTTTCTCGCCTCGCTGATGATACCCACCGAAGTGTCGGTGATCCCGCTGCTGCTTGGTTTCATCAAGATGGGCTGGGCCAGTACCTACCAGGCGCTCATCCTGCCGTCGATCGGCAACGTCTTCAGCGTCTATATCTTCCGCCAGTTCTTCATGTCGTTTCCCAAGGAATTGGAGGAGGCGGCGAAAATGGACGGCGCGGGTCCGTTCAACCTGTTCTTCCGCATTGCATTGCCGTTGGCGCGGGCGCCGGCGATCGCGGCTTCGGTCATCATCTTCACCCTGAACTGGAACAACTTCTTGTGGCCGCTTCTGGTCACCTTCGATGAGTCGATGAAGACCCTTCCGGTCGGCGTGGCGGCCTTCACGCCAGTCGTCGGTACACGCACCCAGATCGAGGGCTTCAGTGTCGCCATGGCCGCGGTGACCATCCTCAGCGTACCCAGCCTGCTGCTGTTCTGCTTCCTGCAACGCTACTTCATCCAGGGCCTCTCCCAAGGCAGCGTGAAACAATGACCATGAGAACCTATTCCCGCACCGATCTCATCGATCCTTTGCCGGATCTGCATTTCATCGACGGCAAATGGACCGGATCCGGCGACGGCCGGACATTCGAGACCATCGACCCCAGCACCGAGGCGGTGCTTGCAGGCGTTGCGCGCGGCGGCCCTCGCGAGATCGATGCGGCCGTCAGCGCCGCCCATCGTGCACAGCACGGCGATTGGCGCGATCTCAGTCCGGCCCAGCGCGGACAACTGATCTTCAAGCTCGCGGATTTGATCGAGGCGGAAGCCGAGCGGCTTGCGCTGTTCGAAACGCTCGATGTCGGCAAGCCGGTGAAGGAGTCGCTCGGCGATGTCAGGGGCGTCTGCGCGACATTGCGCTACAATGCCGGCGCGGCCGACAAGATGGAAGGCTCGACGATCCCGCTCGGGCGCGACTTCGTCGACTTCACAATGCTGGAGCCGGTCGGCGTGACGGCTCATATCGTGCCCTGGAACTATCCGCTGGGCATGGTCGCTCGCTCGGTGGCGCCGGCGCTTGCCGCGGGCTGCACTGTCGTGATCAAGCCGGCGGAGCAATCGCCCCTCACTGCCCTGGCTTTCGCCGAACTCTGCCAGCGGGCTGGCTTCCCCGACGGCGTCGTCAACGTCGTGGCGGGCTTTGGGGAAGACGCCGGCGCGGCGCTGGTGTCCCATCCACTGGTGCGTGGCATCACCTTCACCGGATCGGTCGAGACCGGACGCAAGATCTATTCCGGCGCGGCACAGGGCCTGAAGCCCGTGGTGCTCGAACTCGGCGGCAAGAACCCGATGATCGTGATGGAAGACGCCGATCTCGAACGGGCAGCCTTCGATGCGCTTGACGGCGCATTCGGCAATAGCGGCCAGGTCTGCTCGTCGTCTTCGCGATTTCTGCTGCATCGATCGATCCGCGAGGAGTTTCTGGACAGGCTGGCGGAGGGCGCGGCGAAGCTCACCGTCGGCAAGGGTCTCGACAACTGCGATCTCGGCCCGCTGGTCTCGAGCGAGCAATACGCCAAGGTCAGGTCCTATATCGATGCCGGCGGCAAGTCGGGTGCGAAGCTGCGCCTCGGTGGCGGCCGCCCACGAGGGCTGGAGGCCGGTTATTTCGTCGAGCCGACGATATTCGAAGGCGTCGATCCGGCCAGCGCCCTGGCGCGCGAGGAGATATTCGGCCCGGTTGCCGTGGCACTCTCGTTTGACACCGACGCCGAGGCTCTCGCGATGGCCAACGATCTCGGCTTCGGCCTCGTGGCCGGCGTCTACAGCCGCGACATTTCCCGTGCCCTGACGTTCGCCCGCGACATCGAGGCCGGCTCGGTCTGGGTCAACGGCTGGTTCATCGGCGGCGTGCAGGCGCCGACCGGCGGCATCAAGGAAAGCGGCGTCGGCCGTGAGCGCGGCCTGCCCGGCATTCGCAATTATCTCAATATCAAGAACATCGGAATCCGGCTTTAGGCCGTAAGAGCAAAGACATCCCAAGAGAGGAAATCAGGGAATGACTGTTGTACGAGACGTTGAGCATTATACGATCTTCAAGGACAAGGCGCATTGCGTCAACCAGATCGCAACGCGACTTCTGAAGAACGGCGATATATTGGCCGTGTTCAACGAAGAGCGCTTCCCCTTCCACCACGACAGTGGCCAGACGCTGATGACCCGCTCGAAGGACGGCGGCAAGACCTGGAGCCAGCCGAAGGTCGTGCTGCCGTGGTCCGAAACGCAGGGCAACTGGGACTGCGGCATTTGCGAGATGCAGGACGGCACGCTCATCGTCAATCTGACCATCACCGGCTTCTTCAAGCGCGGCATAAAACCCGAACAGCCGTCGTGGAGCTCGCACCCCAACACCAAGGAATGGGGCGACTGGACCTGGGCCTACAAGACGCAGGCCTGGCTAGGCACCTTCGTCGTCAAGTCCAAGGACGGAGGCGAGACCTGGACGCAGCCAATCCCCGTCAATGTCCGCCCGCTCAAACACGGCGGCTGTCGCCTGGGCTGCTGGGAGTTGCCGAACGGCTCGCTGCTGATGGGCCTCTACGGCCGCATCCATGGCTATGAGGAAGAAGGCGAGGGCGAGAGCACGCGCTCGGCGCTGATGCGCTCCGACGACGGCGGCGACAACTGGGAGTATTTCTCGACGCTCGGCTACGACCCTGCCAGCATCATCGACTACGAGGAGCCCGGCCTCGTAAGGCTCGCGGACGGCAGGTTGGTCTGTTTCATGCGCACGCATGTCAACCCGACCAGCGACGCCAAGAATATGGTCATGACCATTTCCGAGGACGATGGTTTCAGCTGGACGCCGCCCAAGTGGACGAACATCTGGGGCTATCCGCCGGAGCTCATCGCGCTTCAGGATGGCCGCTATCTGATGGTCTACGGCTATCGCCGGCCGCCCTATGGCGTGCGTGGGATCATTTCGGACGACGGCGTGACCTGGGATGTGAAGAACGAGTTCGTCATTCGCGAAGGCGGCGTGCCGGGCGGGACGGTGACCGAGACACCCGGTTCGAGCCGCATGTCGCCAGCCTCCGGCAAGATCGAGGGTGGTGGCGTCGACTGGAACCACCCCGGCATCTACCAGCACATCGGCTACCCGAGCGTCGTCCAGACGCAGGATGGCGCGATCGTCTGCTCCTATCATGAATGGAGCGACGACCCGAAGCCGCTGCAATATGTCCGTTGCACACGCTTCCGGATCTGAGCCCGAAGATGAACCCCGGCGCGGCAGCCCTGATACCTCGGATGGACCACCGGACGGTCCATCGCGATCCGCATGCCTATAGCGCGCATCCGCATCTCGCGGTTGCGGCCAACGACAACTGGCTGCTGGTCTTCACGCAGTCGCGCCGCCGTGCCGGGGTCCTGCACCCGCCGCAGGACCCGCTGTACTGCAACATGATGATGCGATCGGCTGACGAGGGGAGAAGCTGGTCGGCTCCTTCCGTCGTCCCTGACTTCGGCTGGCAGGGGGTGGAATGCGCGGGGCTCACGCCGCTCCGGTCGGGCGTGGTGCTTCTCAACCAGTGGCGCTTCGACTGGCATACGCTCGCCCATGCCGAGGCCCATCTTGCGCCCGGCACCTATACGCGCCCGGAGGATCTGACGGGCGCCGCGGCCATGGCGGCCGAGCTTCGGGATTGGACGCAGGAGAAGGCCACGCCTGCCGAACGTTATCCCTGGGCGCGCGGAGGCGGCGAGACATGGATTCATCGGTCGGTCGACGGCGGAGCCACCTTCACGGCGTCGACGCGCATCGACACCGCGCCCTTCAGCGGCGGCTATGGCATGCGCGGCGGCATCGAGGTTGACGGCGAAATCATGCTGCCGCTTTGCGACGTTCCGAACTATGCCGCCGTTTTCACGGTGCGATCGGGCGATGGCGGCAATAGCTGGTCTGAGCCACGTCTTGTTGCGGCGGGAGAGGGGCATGCCTTCGAGGAGCCGGCGCCCGTCCTGCTGCGCAACGGCCGTATCGTCATGCTGTTGCGCGACAACATCTCTCGCATCTTGCATGCCGTGACGTCCGAGGATGGCGGCCTGTCATGGAGTGTCCCGTCATCGACCGGCATTCCGGACTATCCCGCCGACATTGTGGAACTTGAGGACGGCCGCATCGTCTGCGCGGCCGGCAGGCGGCGAGAACCTTTCGGCATTGCCCTCTATGTCTCCAACGACAGTGGAAACAGCTGGAATTCCGCCCATCCCCTGGCGGTCCGCACTGGCCTTCCCAACCGGGATCTGGGTTATCCATCGCTCGCGCTGCGGGCCGATGGCAGCCTCTTCGTTGTCTATTACGCCCAGGATATCGAAGGCATCACGGGTATCCACGCCAGTGTTCTCATGCCCGACGCTGCTGGTTGGCGCCAGGAAGGAGTTGCCCATGGCGAAGGTTGAGCTTTGCGGCGTCAAGAAGAAGTACGGCGAAAAGACCGTTATTCCAGGAGTGGATCTGGCCGTCGAGCATGGCGAATTCCTGGTCTTCATCGGGCCGTCGGGCTGCGGAAAATCGACGCTGCTGCGCATGATCTGCGGCCTCGAGCCCATCAGCGGTGGGACGGTCACAATCGGCGGCAAGCTGATGCGCGGCGTGCCGCCGGCAAAGCGCGGCGTGGCGATGGTGTTCCAGAGCTACGCGCTTTATCCGCACAAGACGGTCGCCGATAACATGGCTTTCTCCCTGCTGATGCAGGGTATGCCGAAGGCCGAGCGCGACAAGAGGGTCGCGGCCGTCGCCGAGACGCTTCAGCTCGGCCCGTTGCTTGGCCGTTATCCCAGGGAGCTTTCGGGAGGGCAACGTCAGCGCGTGGCGATCGGCCGTGCCATCGTGCGCGAACCCGAAGTGTTCCTGTTCGACGAGCCGCTGTCGAACCTCGATGCCGAGTTGCGCGTCCAGATGCGGCTGGAGCTCGCCAAGCTTCATCGAAGCCTTGGCGCCACCATGATCTATGTCACCCATGACCAGACCGAAGCCATGACACTGGCCGACCGGATCGTCGTGTTGCGTGACGGTGTGATCGAGCAGTTCGGAACGCCGGCGCAAATCTACGACGCGCCCTGCAATCGCTTTGTCGCCGGCTTCATGGGCTCGCCCAAGATGAGCTTTCTGGAGGCATTGGTCTCTGGTCAGGAAGGCGCGCGTCTGACGCTGCGGATCCCGGGAACGACAGGTGGTTGCGTCGAATTGGAACTGGCGCAGCCGACGGTCCTCTCTGGCAACGTCACCGTGGGCATCAGGCCGGAGCATTTCAACACGCACCATGCCGCGGGGCCGCGGCTGCTGGCGGATGTCGAATTCGTGGAGCGACTTGGCGGCGAGAGCTTCCTTCATGCGCCCGCGCATCCGGCCGGCGCGCTGGTCATGCGACAGGGCGACGAGCAGGCCAGAAGTATCGGTACAGGCAAGTGCGAGGTCGCCGTGGATTGGCGCAAGGCGCATCTGTTTGGAGCAGACGGCAGAGCAATTCCGCTCAAACGAGAACTTTAGGGTAGCGCCCAGCCTCGCCAATGCAGGCGGGGCGCCAGTTACGGTCAACGCAATGACAGGGCGGACGGCGGTGACGGCCAACCGGCATGAGGGAGACGACTTTGGATCTTGAAAAATTGAAATCGCGCCTGGCGGGATGCTACGTGACGATACCAACGCCGTTCGAGGACAGCGCCGGCTTTCCGGTCAACCACGCCGCGATCAGGGCCTATGTCCGTTTCCTGATCGACAATGGCCTGACCACCGAATACGCCACGCTCCTGGCGGGCGGCGCGGCAGGCGACTTCTCGACCATGTCGTTCGAGGAGCGGGTCAGCGTCGCCGAAACGGTCGTCGAGGAAGCGCAGGGGCGTGTGCCCCTGGCCTTTGGCGGACAGTCGACCAGCACGCTTGAACTGGTGCGGCTGGCGCAGGCGGCCCAGTCCATGGAGTTCGACTTCCTGCAGGTCTCGTGCCCCTACTACTTCACCCACACGGAGGCCGACTTCGAGGAGTTCGTCATGGCCGCGGCCAAGGCGGCGCCCCGCATCGGCATCATCGTCTACAACACGTTCTGGACCTCGACGAGCCTGTCGTTCGGCATGATCGATCGCCTAGCAAAGATCGACAATGTGGTCGGCTTGAAATGGGCGACGCCGCGCACGGACGCCATGGAATTCGAGGACGTCACCTCGCATTTCTCCAAGCGCTTCACCATCATCGACAACAATCTGTTCTTTCCATACTCGGCGATGCCATCGCTGGGCGCCCAGGCCTTCGAGGTGCATCTTTGCAACTACTGGCCGGAGTGGGGAATAAAGCTGATCGACGAGGTCAAGGCGCGGAACTACGCCGAGATCGCCCGCATGATGGTCGAGGAGGCGATGCCCTTCTACAAGCTCTGGGTGGCGATCGAGAAGGAGTTCACGAGCGGCGACGGATATCTCGACAAGCTGTGCATGGAATTGATCGGACTGCCTTCCAGCCGCTGTCGCCCGCCCACCCGCGATATACGCCAAAACTATCGCGCCAAGTGCCTTGCGATGCTGCAGGCGGCAGGTGTGCCTCGCCTCGTGAGGCAATGACCGTGCCCGCGGTATCCATCTGAGACGCACCCGGCGGCGCAGGCCGAACTGACTCGACTGGAGACGAACATGACCCTGACCAGAGAAAGCGCCCACGAGATCGCCGCACGGCTGGCCCCGGACGGACTGGCTTTCATCGACGGTCGTTTCGCGCCGGCTTCGGACGGCGCCACCTTCGAGACGATCAATCCTGCAACGGGCGGGGTGATAACGCATGTCGCGCATTGCGGCGCCGCCGACGTCGACCGCGCCGTCAAGGCCGCCCGCAAGGCCTTCGACAGTGGGGTATGGTCCCGAGCTGCTCCCGAGTACCGTAAGGAGGTGCTGCTCCGGTTGGCCGAGCTGGTGCGCACGAACCGTGACGAACTGGCCGTGCTGGAAAGCATCGACAGCGGCAAGACCATCACCGACTGTCTGCACGAAATCGGCCGCGAGGTGCCCAACTTCTTCCAATGGTATGGCGAGCTTGCCGACAAATCCTTTGGCAAGGTGGCCCCGACGGGGGAGAACGCCCTGGCGCTGATCGTCAAGGATCCCGCTGGCGTGGTCGGTCTCGTCCTGCCCTGGAATTTTCCGCTGCTCATGGCGGCATGGAAGGCGGCCCCGGCGCTGGCCGCGGGCTGTTCGGTGCTCATCAAGCCCGCCGAACAGACGCCGCTGTCGGTACTGCGACTGGCGAAGCTGGCGCAGGAGGCGGGCCTGCCTGACGGCGTGCTCAACGTCCTGCCGGGGCTTGGCGAAACGACCGGGCAGGCGATCGGCCGTCACCCCGATATCGACATCGTCTCGTTCACCGGGTCGACCGAAGTCGGCGGCTATTTCCTGCGCTATGCCGGCGAGAGCAACCTCAAGGTCGTCGGCCTGGAGATGGGCGGGAAGAGCCCCTTCATCATCCTTGACGATGCCGCGATCACCGACGATCTCATCGAGCACGCGGCGATGTCGGCGTTCTGGAACGGCGGGCAGAACTGTTCGGCCAACATGCGCCAGCTGGTGGACAGACGCCTGGCGGAGGAGTTCGCGCATCGCGTGACGGTGCGCGCGCGGGCTTTCCGGGTTGGCGATCCGCTCGATCCCGCCACCAATATCGGCGCCATGGTGACGAAGGAGCACCAGACCCGCGTGATGGGCTACATCGCCAGCGGCGCGGCCGAGGGCGCCCGGCTACTCGCCGGTGGCGACACCTGCGGTCCGGGCTACTTCATCCAGCCAACCGTGTTTGCGGACATGACCCCGACGATGACCATCGCGCGCGAGGAAATCTTCGGTCCGGTTCTCGGCATCCTGCCGGTCGATGGAATGGAGGAAGCGCTGCGGATCGCCGGCGACACCGACTATGGTCTGCACGCGACCGTATTTACCCATGACATAGACAGGGCCATCCACATGGCGCGGCGGCTGCCCTGCGGCACGGTCTCCGTCAACGGATTTTCCGAAGGTGACGTCAAGACGCCCTTCGGTGGCTACAAGCGTTCCGGCTCGCTTGCCCGTGACAACGGCACGGAGGCCATGGATCAGTATCTTCAGACCAAGACGATCTGGATCGTCACCGCGCAGCCTGCGGTGCCTTGATGATGGATATCGCGGTGTGCGGCGCATTTGCCGACGAACAGATGGCGCGGCTGGAGCATGGCGCCGGCGACATTCCGGTGAGGTTGGTGGAGGCTGAAGCCAGCTGCGATTGTGCTATTGTTTTTGGCAACCCCGAACCTGAACAGGTCGCGGCAAATCCCAACTTGCGCTGGCTGCAACTGGAATCCGTCGGGTTTGGAGAATATGCGGACCTGGACTGGAACCGGGGCCATGGCAAAACCGTGGTTACGAACCTTTCCGGCTTCTTCGCCGATCCGGTTGCCGAGTCGGCGCTTGCCGGCATCCTTGCGCTCTATCGGGGCATCGACAGCCTTGTCTTGCTGCAGGCCGAAAAGCGCTGGCTGGGCGACCCGCTGCGAACCGGGCTCAGGGTACTGCGCGGCGCGCGTGTGGTTCTTCTCGGCTACGGCGCCATCAACCGGCGGCTCGCCGAACTTCTTGCGCCCTTCGGCTGTTCGATCACGCCGATCACGCGAGGCAGCGGCGAGGACGCGCTCGACAGGGCGCTTGCCGATGCCGATCTCATCGTGTGCACCGCCCCTGCCACGCCTGCCACTTCGGGTCTTTTCAGTGCGGCGCGACTGGCCAGGCTTCCCGCCGGGGCGCTGTTCTGCAATTTCGGGCGCGGCTCGATCCTGGACGAGGACGCGCTTGCCGATATGCTTGAGCAAGGCCGGCTCGCCGGCGCCGTCATCGATGTCACCAGCAGCGAGCCGCTGCCTGCCGGACACAGGTTCTGGAATTGTCCGAACCTCATCCTTACGCAACACACCGGCGGCGGAACGGTGGATGAGCTCGACCGCAAGATCGATGTCTTCCTGGCCAACCTCGCGCGCTTTCGCGCTGGCGCGCCGCTTGAGGGCATCGTGGACTTTTCACGAGGATACTGATGGCCAAGATAACCAACATCCGTTGCGTCCTGTTGTCGTCGGCCTATGCCGATGCGGATGATCCCGAAATCAAGGAATGCTTCCCCAACGGGCCCAAACGAACCATCGGAATGGTGGAGGTGACGCTGGACAATGGCGTGACTGGGCTGGGCGAAGGCTACCTCGCCGTGTTCGCTCCGCTGGTGTTCCAGGCAATCGTGGACCTCTGCCGCCCGCACGTGATGGGCCGCGACGGCTTCGACATCGATCGGCGGGTAAAGGATCTTCGCAGTCTGTGCGACTACTGGTCCCTTCAAGGCGCCGCGCGGCACGTGATTGCGGCCTTCGAGATTGCCTTGCAGGATGCCAAGGCGAAGAGCCTGGGCATCCCCGTCTACGCTCTTCTTGGCGGGGCGCAGGCCCAATCGATCCAGATCTACGGCTCGGGCGGCTGCTGCGACGCCAAGCATCAATTCCTGCGCGAAATGGACATGCTGGGCTCGCTCGGTATCGAGATATACAAGATCCGATCGGTCAAGCGCGATATCCTGCGCACGGCCTGGGTCCTGGAAGAGGCCGGCCGGCGCGGCATCAAGGTTGGCGTCGACATGTGCCAGAACCTGGCCGACCCGCCGCAGGCGGTTGAAGATGTGGTGGCTTTCGTGGAGGCCGTTCATGCCATCACCAGCCAGCGGATGGTGTTTGTCGAGGAGGCGCTGGGCCCCGACCAACCGGATGCGTTTCGCGAGCTGCGCGGCCGCATCGACGTCCCCGTATGCGGCGGAGAAATCGTCACCACGCCGAAGGAGATGATCGAGCGCATCAACGCCGATGTCTATGATTTCGTCCAGCCCGATGCGTCGGTGATGGGTGGCATTTCGGCGGTCATGGATGTGTTCGAGGCAGCCAAGGCAAAGGGCACCGACGTGGTGGTGCACGCCTGGGGCGGCGCCGCCGCGATCATGGCCAGCTATCATGCCGCCTTTGCCGCCGGCGGGAAGCTTGTCGAGTATCCGATGCTCTATTTCCCGCTCGGCGCCGAGATGATCGGTGACCAGGGTCGCATCGAGAATGGCCGCCTGATCCGCCCGACCGCGCCTGGGCTCGGTCTGACCCTTACCCCCGAAATGGAAGCGCGCTATCCCTTCGATGAAACAGCCGTCTATTCCTGCGTGCTCACCGACTGGGGTCCGCCGCCGGACAGCTACTGGCGGGACTGACCCAGCCCGGTCAATGCCGTCGTACGGAAATGTGCCACGGTATGAGCAGGCGCTCCGCCAGCGTCACAAGGCCGAACAGCAGAAGGCCGAGCACCGTCAGGAAGAAGATGCCGGCAAAGGCGAGATCCGGCCGCATGTTGCCGGTGACGATCTGGATATAGAACCCGAGACCCTGGTCGCTGCCGATGAACTCGGCAATGGTGGCGCCCACGGTCGCGTTCACCGCGGCATATTTGAAGCCGACGAAGCACTGCGGCAGGGCCGCCGGCAGGCGCACCTTCCAGAAGGTCCGCCAGACCCCTGCGCCGGTGGAGCGGCAGAACCGCGTGAGTTCATCGCTCATGGACCCGAACGCGTGGATCGCATTGAGCGCGACGGGGAAGAAGCAGACCAGCACCACGATGATCACCTTGGGCAACAGGCCGAAGCCAAGCCACGAGATGAACAGCGGAGCGAAGGCGATCTTCGGCACCATTTCGAGACTAACGAAGAAAGGATAGATCGTCCGCCGCAGCATCGGCGAGAAGGCGATCGCAAGCCCCATCGGCAGTCCGACGGCGATGGCCAGGAAATAGCCGAGGAAGGTCTCTATGCCGGTGATCCAGAAGTAATGGACGAGCCGGGGCACGTCCGCCCAGCCCTTTGCGACGATCTCCGACGGCTTGGGCAGGATGTAAGCCGGGATGCCGAAGAGGTCGACCGACCACTCCCAGCACAGGAACAGGCCAACGAAGAAGGCGACGAATGGCCAGGAGCGCTCCAGGGCGGACAAAAGGCGCGGCAGCAGGGCCGGAAGACGCTCCGCCAAAGCGGGTTTTTCAGATGACGCCATAGTCACGGAAGATCCCCTGGATGCGATGGACATGGCCGGTGAATTCAGGCGTGCTCTTGACGTCGAGATCGCGCGGCCAGGGCAGGTCGATATCGATGGCGCATTCTATCCGTCCAGGGCGCGGGGTGATCACGCAGACGGTGGAGGAAAGCTGCACTGCCTCCTCGATCGAGTGGGTGACGAAGACCACGGTGGGCTTGCGTTTCATCCATAGCGTCTGCAGGTCGGCGCGAATGCCCTCGCGCGTCATCGCGTCGAGCTTGCCGAGCGGCTCGTCGAGGAGCAGCGTGTCTGGTTCGTGCACCAGCGCCTGGCAGAAGGCGGCGCGCTGTTGCATGCCGCCTGACAGTTCATGCGGATGGCGTTTGGCAAACTCTTCGAGCCGCACGGAGCGCAGCATCTCCCTGATCCGTCCGGCATGGGCGCTGGGTTTTTGCCCGCGCATTTCCAGCTGAAGGGCTACATTTCCCTCCACCGTGCGCCAGGGCACCAAAGTGTTGTCCTGGAACATGATGCCGATGTCGGTTCGCGGGCCGCTGACCTGCTTGCCGCCGACGAGCACCTCACCCTGCGATGGGGCGAGGAGGCCGGCAATCATCAGCAGCAAGGTGGATTTTCCGCAACCGGACGGACCGAGCAGCGAGACGAACGCGCCGGAGGGGATGGTAAGGTCCGCGGGCCCGAAGGCGTAAACCGCCTGCGGCCCGGAACCGTAGGTCTTGGCAAGGGAACGCAGTTCAATTGTCGCAGCCATCGCGTTGAATGGATCCCTCTTTCGAGCCCAAATCGAGGTCAATCAGTACCCTGGCCCGCAAGGAAGCCCCGGGCCTGGACAAGCCGCCTATTTGGGCAGGAAGTCGTTGGAATAGAAAGCCGTGGCCGCCTCCTTGGTCTCAAGCCCGTTATATTTCTTCATGAGATCGAGCATGTCGTTCCAGTCGGAGGGAACGTTGAGGCCCAGCACCTTGTCCTTGTTGGCCTTGGAATAGAGGATGCCGAGCGTGACTTTCTCCACGGCGAGGGCCTGCTGCTTGCCGGCATCTTCGGCCATGCTGCCGCCGACGATATCGGCCATGGCATCGACCGCCGCCTGCGGGTCGCTTTCAGCCGCCTTGTAGGACTTGATGGTTGCGCCAACAAAGCGCTTCACCAGGTCGGGATTGTCGGTCACCAGCTTCTTTGTGGTGGTGATGCAATAGCCGATCTGGTTTACGCCGAAATCGGAATAGGCGAAGGTCACTGGCGGCTTGCCGCCATTGGCGAGGATTTCCGCGGGCTTGTCGTCGAGGCCGCCGAGGATGCCGACCGAGCCGCCCGCGCCCTGCAGGTAGCTGGACACGATGGCGCCATCCGGAACGTTGGTGATGGAGATGTCGGTGTCCGACAGTCCGGCATTCTTGAGCACCAGCGGGAAGAAGGTGTTCACGCCGGCATTGGCGGTGGTGAGGATCTTCTTGCCCTTGAGATCGGTGATCTTGCTCACACCGGCATCGGGCCGCACGATGATGGCGTCCGTGCCCATCGCGTCGATCACCGCCACCGAGATCAGAGGCGCGCCCTTGGCCGCGAGATTGACCATGCTGGCGCAGGAGCCATAGGAGAAGGTGCTGTCGCCGTTGGCGACGAGGCGATGGGCAGACCCCGAGCCATTGCCGGAGCGAATATCGAGATCGATGCCGGCATCCTTGAAGAAGCCCTTGTCCTTGCCGAGCGCGAAGGCGGCGTGCGAGCCATACCACATCCAGTTGAGGCGCAGGCGCACCTGATCTTGCGCGCGTGCCGCGCCGGCGCCGACAATTCCCGTTACCGCCAGCAACGCGATGGCGGTACGTTTCGTCCATTGTTGTAATCTGGTCATGACGTTCCCCTTTATTTTGGATGGCAGTTTCTTCCTTCTCGCGCCGGCAGTCAGTCGGGGCGAGTCTCTCGCAAGTCCTGCAGGCTGGCGCGAACTCCCGGTGCGTGATTGCCTCCGGCCTGGTGGGCGTAACCGGAAGCCGCGTCCTCCGCGTCGCGAAACGGTGCCGGGACCGTCACGTGGCAACCTTGGAACTCTTCTTCGAGAATGGCGGTCAGCACGTGCGTTGTCTTCCCTTGAAGCGTCGGCGTCTGGCTAGCCGACAGGGTTCGCGGCGGAATACTCCGCTGCGCCGATCTTCGCTTCGATGTCCGTTGGCTGCTCAACTCCCGCTGAACCGGCGACCACTGTGTCCGCTTCGCGTTTAGCCTCCATCATAGTTGGCACGATTGGGCCGGAAGAGTTGACTTTTCTGGACAGCGATTAGACATTCCTGGGCAAGCGCGCATTCGTATGACGTTTTGAGATCGGCATGCCATGGTGACCAACGGCGCTGAGGTGGCGAACGGCGCAGCCCGAGCGGATACGCCGGCCTTCAACCTGATCATGCAGCCGGAATTTCCCTTGAATGCCCTTGTCCTCGCGAGCGAGGCGCTGCGCATTGCAAACCAGAACAGCGGCCGCGAGCTTTTCCGCTGGCGCTTCGTGTCTGAGGACGGCGCGCCGGTGCGGGCCAGCAATGGCATATGGATGTCGGCCGACGACAGCCTGCAGACCATGTCTCATGCCGACTACTATCTCGTCTTCGAGGGCAACTTGCCGACGCAGCGCAATTCCGCGTTGTTGCTGAATAAATTGCGTGCCGCTGCCCGGTTCGGCTCCACCGTCGGTGCCGTCGATACCGGGTCCTTCGCGCTCGCCCAGGCCGGTCTGGTCGACGACCGCCAGGTGGTGCTGCACTGGGAGGCGATACCTTCGTTCAAGGAGCGCTTCCCGGAGATCAAGGCAAGCGGCCAGATCTATTCTATCGAGAATCAGCGCATCACCTGCGCCGGAGGCATCGCAACGCTCGACTTGATGCTGGATATCATCGGCCGTTTGAAATCCCCCGCGCTTGCCAACGAGGTCGCCAATGCCCTGGTGCATGCGCCCCGCCCATCCGGCGCGGCGCAGCGGCTCGACGACCGTCCCAAGCTCGCCGTCCCGTCCCTGGCTGATCGCATCCTGGAATTGATGGAGCGCCATCTCGACTTTCCACTGTCGCTCCCGGACATCGCAAATCGACTGGACGTGTCGCACAAGACAATTCAGCGCGAATGCCTGCGCAGTTTCGAGACGACGCCGAAGCGGCTCTATCTGCGCATTCGCCTCCAGGCCTCGCGCAACATGCTTTTCTATGAGGAGTTCAGCATCAAGGACGTGGCGACAGCCTGCGGCTTCTCCTATCCCTCGGTGTTTTCGAGGACATTCCTTGCTCAATTCGGCATATCTCCGCGCGCATTTCGCGACACGCTGCGCCGGGGCCAGAGCCAGACCTACCGGCCTGAGGTACGCAGGCTCTCGATCTGGCGCCCGCCGGTGACCGAAGCCCGCTCGGCGACGACGGGAGCATAGAGGCTGCGGATTTGAGCGCAGCGTCGGTTCATGCCCGACGCATTGAACGTCAGTCCGAAAGGCTAGGCCGCCAGCGGGTTCTGTATCCGATCGGTGGTCAGCCAAGCGCCTCGTGGCGCACCTTGGAGCGAGCCGCCCGCGAGCGGCGAAAATCGCCAGGCGATTGGCCGACCCAGCGTCGGAAGGCGTGATTGAACGCGCTGACTTCGGAATAGCCGAGCGAAAACGCGATCTCCCCAAGCGCCAGCATCTCGTTCTCCAGGAGGTTCAGCGCCAGCGTCTTGCGTACATCGCTTTGAAGCTCGGAGTAGTTCACGTTGGCATCCTTCAGACGACGCTGCAGCGTCCGTACCGAGGTGCTTGTCGCCTTGGCGAGGTGCTCGATGCCCGTTTCGCCCTTGACCAGCAGGCGGGCGATCTCGCGCCGCAGCTGCTCGATCTCGCCGCGCTGTTCCGGCAAGGCGGCGAGCCTGAGATCACCATAGTGGCGCATCAGGCTTTCGATCATGCCGTCGGCCGTCGCCATTGGCCGCCTGAGCAGGGCGGCGTCAAACCGGATGCCGGCCCAGGGATGGCCGGCTCGGACATTGTTGCCCATGATCTCCGTGCGGGTGCGTCGTTCCGCAGGCGTCTCGTCAGCCAATTGCGGCAGCAGAACCTCCTGGGGCGTCCAACGCGGATCGTCGAGCCCGGCGCGCATGAGGTTGCACGCGAGGGCGATCGCCCAGTCGACTTTCTGCCGGTACGCCATCATCAGCGGGTCGATATAGTAGGAATAGACGAACGCGATCCCGTCGCTGACTTCGACGCCATGCACGGTCGCGTCGACCATGGTCGGCAGGTACCGGCCGACCGTTTCGAAGGCCTCTCCCACCGTGCGCGAGGCCAGGGCTACATTGCCAACGACGCCGGCGTGCCTCGGCTCGTACTGGGCGCCGAACTTCAAGCCGAACTGCCGATCCGGCAGGGATCTATTTGTTCGAGGACGCCGCCGCTGCCGAGCGCTATCGTGAGAAGCATGAGCGCCGCCTCGCGGCCATGGGGCTCGTCGGCGTCTCCGCAAATGCCTTCTGCGTCAATTCCGAGCTTTCGGTTCTGACGATGGCCGCAGCGGCACTGGGGTGCGGGCCTTCCATGTTGCCTGAGACAGCCGCGCCGTGAACTCACTGGTGGATGCGGGCGCATCGCACCAATGCTCTGTCACATGATGCCGAAGGTCCTGTAGGCTTCGACCGCGCTCATGCCCTCGCGGATTGCCTTGGCGACAAGTTTCTCGCCGCGGACTTTTTCGAGCGCCAGCCGCACCACCTCTTCTTCGGCCTCGCGCGGGATGACGAGGACGCCTTCCTTGTCTCCGAACAGCAGCGTTCCCGGCTCGATACGCACGCCGCCGATCTCGAGCGCGCAGCGATAGTCGATGACCTTGCCGCGCGCGCCTTGGTCCTGCGCATAGTAGCCGGTGCAGAAGCAGGGGAATCCGAGCGCCTTGATGCCGTCTGTATCGCGGGCGAAGCCGTTGACCAGCGCGCCGTGCGCGCCGAGGATCTTGGCGCGTGTAGACATCAGCTCTCCCCACAGCGCATAGCGGGGCGAGGCGCCGCTGGCGACATAGATCTCGCCTTGCTTGAGATCGTCCAGCGCCTCGAACATCAGCCCGAACGGCTTGGTCATCAGCGGGTTCCGTGTCGGCTCGGCGGACAGGAAGATGTCGGATTCGAGCACCGGCATGGCACGGCCGAGCAGGCGCGTCTTCTCGTCGACTGGCTTGAACACCGGCGGCAGGAATTGATGCTGCAGGCCGATCGTGTCCATCACGTCGCCGACCACGGCGACGAAGAGCTCTTCCTCGAACAGGCGGTACATTCCAGCGTCGTCGGCATAGAGGCGTGTCGATTTTGTCATCAGGCTTGCATCCGGACTTTGGTGGCTTGGGCGGAGCGGGAAGGCCCCAGCGCCGCGGCGTTCTGGACCAGCGCGCGCATATAGCCCAGGGCAAAGGCCTTGCCGGCGTGCCAGGGCGCGTCGCATGACATTTCCGGCGTGTGGTCGGGGATCATCACGCCGTCATAGTTTTCGTCGCGCAGGATGCGGACAATTTCGGCCATGTCGATGTCGCCGTCGTCGACGAAGGTTTCATGATAGGTCGGCACCTTGCCGCGCACGTTGCGGAGGTGGATATAGCCGATGCGCTTGCGCCGGGCGAAGCGCCGGACATGCCCGTAGATGTCGTCCGCGCCCGGCATCTCCTGCAACGAGCCGAGGCAGAGCTCCAGCCCGTTCGATGGTGAATCGACGATGTCCATCAACCGGTCGTATTTTTCCGGCCGGTTGACGAGCCGCGCGGCGCCGCGCAGCGCCTCGGCCGGCGGATCGTCGGGATGCGCCGCCATCACGACGCCGGCTTCTTCGGCGACAGGTATGATCTCGCGCAGGAAGACATCCAGGCGCTGCCAAAGCTCGTCGCTGCTGACTTGCACCGGCTCGGCATTCGGCCGGCCCGCCCGGTAGCGCATGTTCCAGACGACGCCGTCGGGCAGCGGCAGATCAGGGTCGATGGCGGCGAGGTCGAGCCCGACCGACATCGCATTGCCGCGCGCGAACGGCCCGCGCGACCAGCCCCAGACACCGGCGATCGAGAAATTGTAGCCGATGCAGGGAATGCCGGCGCGTCCGGCATCGCGGACAAGCCGCTTCAGCCCTTCGATCTGCCTTGCCCTGTCGGGTCCGCCGAGCAGCACGTCCGACCAGAAGCGCGGCGAGAAATTCTCGATCGCGGCGATTTCCAGGCCGTTGTCGCGCACGGTCTTCACCAGGCCGGCGAAATCCTCATAGTCCCACAGCTCATCCGTGGAGCAGTCGCCCCAGCCTTCGGTCTCGCTGCCGGCCGATAGCGAAGGGTCGCGGCCGCGAAAATAGTTGGTGAGGTGGGCCACGATGTGGGTGGCGCCTGCCTGGCGGGCAAAGCGGAAATTGTCGGGCGTCAGCGATTCCCGGTAGAGGCCAAGACCGATCTTCATGGCTTCACTTCACGCCGATGCCGGCGGTCAGGCCGCCATCTATTCTGTAGTCCGCGCCGGTGCAGAAAGCAGCCTTCGAGGAGCAGAGGAAAGCGATCAGCTCCGCCACCTCTTCCGGTTCGCCGATGCGGCCGAGGGGATGGGCCGCGCCGAAACGCCGGTAGGCCTCCTCGACATCGGCATCGCTGCCGTTCTCGCCGCGCGCGGCCTTCTCCAGTATCGGCGTGCGGATCGAGCCCGGGCTGACCGAATTGACCCGGATGCCGGCCGCCGCGTAGTCGAGCGCCAGCGATCGCGTCAGCGTGTGGATGGCGCCCTTGGTCGTGGCATAGGCGGCGACATTCTGCTGGCAGGCGAAGCCCTGCACCGAGGCGACGTTGACGATGGCGCCGCCGCCGCGCTTGATCATTTCAGGGATGCCGAAATGCGCGGTCAGATAGATCGAGCCGACATTGACGGTCATTGCCCGGTTCCAAGTTTCCCAGTCGGTCGTCGTCGCCGTCCCATAGGGATGAACCGCCGCGGAATTGACGATGACGTCGATGCCGCCGAACCGCTTGACGCCGGCCGCGACCGCGTCGCGGACCTGGTCGGAAACCGAGACATCCACCGTCTGCACCAGCGCATTGGCGCCGGCTTTGTCGAGGCTTTCCTGCATGGCGGCATTGGCGGCCCGATCGATACCGCAGGCGATGATCGAAGCGCCGCCCTGCGCCAGGCGTTTCGCGGTGGCGAGCGCAATGCCGGTCGTACCGGTCACCAGCGCAACCTTGTTCTCAAAATCAGGCATGGTGCGGATCCTTGGAAGATGCGTGGTCCGGTTGCGCCGGGGTTGCCGGCGCGATCCGGGCGTTTTCGAGGTCGTCGGGAACGAAGCGGAGGCCGAAATCGAGATGCCTGCTCATCAGGTAGCAATAGGCGATGCGGTCGCGCGCGCGCAGTGCCGCGATGATCTCGCCATGCGCTTGGCGCGTCTCGCTGAGCACCGGCCGGATGGACTTGCCGACCGTCATGATGTGCAGGATGACCGGCGACAGGAACTGGTAGGTCTGCACCAGCATGCGATTGCCGGCGAGCTTCATCAGCGCGAGGTGGAAATCGAAATCACGCTGCGCCGCTTCCTGGACATCCTTGCTGGTCTCGATCAGGCCGTTGATCGCGTCCAGGGCGTCCAGCTCGGCGGTGCTGGCGTTGAGGATGATGTGGTCGCCGACGCTCACTTCGATGATCCGGCGGAACCCCTGGATGTCATGAAAGGAGGTCCGCGAAATGTCCATCTGCGCGGCGAAGAAGTTCTGTATCGCGACGCCCTGGCGATCGGCCAGCACCGCGCCGACGCGCGGCTTGGGATCGATCAGGCCGTAGGTGCGGACGGTGCGCAGCGCTTCGCGTATCGTGTTGCGGCTGGCGCCGAACAATTCGCAAAGCTCCCGTTCGGTGGGCAGCACGTCGCCCACCGACAAGGCGCGGTTTCGAATGAGGTCGAGGATCTGCCGGACGGCCTGATCGACCGCCGAACTGCTGACTCCGGCATCTTCCGCCGCTTCTTGCTCCAACGGGCTGCCTCCTCGCTATTTGTTGGACCAACCCTAGGGCTAACCGCCTTGCAAATCAACCTGTGGTCCGACAAAAAAGCTCTATCAGCCGATTATCGAGACGATTTTCGCTGATTGACAGGATTGTGGTCCAACAATATGGTTGCCTCCTAACTTGGAGGAGGCTTCATGGAACAGTGTTGGCGCTGGTATGGTCCCGATGACCCGGTGACCCTTGAGCATGTCAAGCAGGCAGGCGCCACCGGGGTGGTTTCGGCGCTTCACAACATCTATGACGGCAGGGCGTGGCCCGAGGCCGACGTGCTCGAGCGCAAGCGGATCATTGAAGCCGCCGGCCTGACATGGTCGGTCGTCGAAAGCATTCCGGTCCACAACTCGTTCAAGATCGGCGCGCCGGAACGCGAACGCTATGCTGGCTACTATCGCGACAGCATCAGGGCGCTCGCCAGGGCCGGCATCCAGACGATCTGCTATAATTTCATGCCGGTGGTGGACTGGACCCGCACCGACCTCATGTATCGCCTGCCGACGACCGGCTACGCGCTGCGCTTCGACGCCATCGACTTCGCTGCCTATGATCTCTTCGTGCTGCGGCGCAGGAATGGCGCGGCAAGCTATACGCCGGCGCGCATCGCCGAGGCCGAGAAGCGACTGAAGGCGCTGACCGCAGAGCAGATCGACCAGATCGAGCGCAACCTCATCGCCGGCTTGCCGGCCACCGAACGCAGCTACAACCGCGACAGTTTCCGCGAGGCATTGGCCGAATACGATTCAATCGGGCCGAAGGAATTGCGCGAAAACCTCGCCTGGTTCCTGCGCGAGATTATTCCGGCGGCCGAAGAGGAGGGGGTGCGCATGTGCATCCATCCCGACGATCCGCCGTTCTCTCTCTACGGCCTGCCGCGGATCGTTTCGACCGCCGAGGACGCGCGCTTCATCCTCAAGACCGTCGACAGCCCGGCCAACGGGTTGACCTTCTGCACCGGCTCCTACGGCACACGGGCCGACAACGATATCGTCGCCATGGTCAAGGAATTCGCCGACCGCATTCATTTCGTCCATCTGCGCAACATCACCATCGAGGATGACGGCTCCTTCTACGAGGCCGAGCATCTCGAGGGCGGCACCGACATGGCGCATGTCATCCTCGCGCTCATGCAGGAGGAGGCGCGCCGGCGCAAGGAAGGCCGTGCCGACTGGCGCATTCCGATGCGGCCGGACCATGGCCATCTGCTCGCGGACGACATCGGCAAGAAGAAGATCAATCCCGGCTACTCGCTGATCGGCCGGCTGAAAGGCCTCGCCGAACTGCGCGGCATCATGCGCGCCGTCGAGCGGTTTGGGCTGGCTTGAGGCCGCGGCCGGAGAGATTCCGTTTGCGTATGTAAAAACAATTTGCTCAGGTAAAAATACCTGCTACTGATTGGTGGGCCGGGCGCATGCCCGGCCTCAGGGAGGAATTGCCGGATATGACAAGGCTGCGCGGTCTTGCGTGGGATCATCGACGTTGCTGGGGTCCGCTGGATGCCAGCGTCGCGCCGTATTGCGCGGCCAATCCCGGCCTGGAAATCAAATGGGACCGTCGCAGCCTTTATGAATTCGGCGAGGGTGCGCTCGGCCCCGTGCTCTCCGCATATGACCTGGTCGTGTTCGACCACCCCTTCATCGGCGATATCGCGCAGGACAGGCTGATGGCGCCGTTCGACGCCTACCTGTCGGCCGAACAGATACGCTTCTTCGAGCAGGATTCGGTTGGTCCGTCCTGGCGCTCCTATGCGAAGAATGGGCGCCAATGGGCGTTGCCGATCGATGCGGCTTGCCACGTCGCCTCGTATCGCCCGGATATTCTGGAGCGCTACGGGCCGGTGCCCCGCACGCATGAAGAGGTTGCCGAGCTCGGCCGGCTGGCGCGCAAGGACGGCAAATGGCTTGGCCTGCCCTTCGTACCGACGGACGCCATGTGCCTGCTTCTGACGCTCGGCGATCCGCAGGAAGATGGCGAGCAGTTCATCGCAAAAGAGAAAATGGAGCAGGCTGTCGCGCAACTGCGCGAGCTGGTGGCCCTGTCGCATCCCAACTCATCGAAATGGAACCCGATCCGTTGCTATGACCACATGATCGCGCATGACGACGTGGTCTATGTGCCGTTCGCCTTCGGCTACGTGAACTACGCCTCGAAAACCGACGGGCCGTATCTGCGCTTTGCCGACATGCCGACCGCGCGTTCGGCTGGCGCCTTGCTTGGTGGCGCCGGCATCGGCGTCAGCGCCCAGTCGAAACACAGGCAGGAGGCGATCGACTACGCGCTGTTCCTGTGCTCGCCCGACTATCAGCGCGGCGACTATGTGAAGTCGGGCGGGCAACCGGGATCGCTCGCCGCCTGGAAGGACGCCGGGGTCAACGAGGTCTCAGGCGATTTCTTCTCCTCGACGCTGCGCACCATCAGCGCGTCCTATCTGCGTCCGACGCATCCGGGCTTCATCGCCTTCTTCCGCGAATGCGCGCCGCGCGCTGCCGCCGCCATTGCCGGCGACATCACGGCCGCCGAACTCGCCGATCACGTCAATCGCCTCTATCGCGAAACCCGGCAACCAGTGCGGAGCGTCGCGTGATGGCCGCCAGTGTTGCCGAAACGCTCGAAGAAGGCGAAGGCGGTCGCGGATATCGCGTGCCGGCGGTAGAGAAGGCGCTCGATGTTCTGGAGTTCATGGCTGCGAGCGCCGAAGCGCTGACGCAGACGGAGATCGCGACCGGCCTGGGCCGCTCCATCCACGAGATCTACCGCATCCTGCTGCTGCTCGAGAAGCGCGGCTACATCTTCCGCACGCAGTCCGACCGTTTCCGGCTGTCGCTGAAGCTGTTCGAGCTGGCGCACATGCATCCGCCGGTGAACCGTCTCGTCGAATGCGCGCTGCCGGTGATGCGCGAACTGACCGCCAATGCCGATCAAAGCTGTCACCTGGTGGTGCGCGAAGGCCAGAACGCGCTGGTGGTGCTCCAGATCGATTCACCGCTGCCGATGCGCTACTCGGTAGCGCTGGGCTCGCATTTCCCGATCCTCGAAACGAGTTCGGGCGCGGTGCTGCTTGCCCACTCCAACCACGCCGAGCGCGAGCGCATCGTCGAGCGCATCGTGGCCGCCGGCGAGGGCCAGGGCACGCGCGCCGAAATCGAGGCGCGGCTGAACGAGGTGGCCCAGCTCGGTTACGAGATGCGCGCTTCATTGGCCGTCGAGGCCTGCACCAACATCTCCATGCCGGTGCGCGACCACACGGGCGCGGTCATTGCCGCGCTGACCGTGCCGCTGCTGCCGCAGAAGGCGGCGCGCTTCGACCGCGAGACCGTCTTCGAGCGCACCCGCGCCGCCGCCGAGAAGATTTCGGCCGCGCTCGGCTGGGGCGAATCCACCTCGTTACGTGCCGACCCGGAACGGCGGGACTACCCGTTCAGCGACTGAACAAAAAGCGATTACACTGGGAGAAGAAAATGAACTGGTCGAAGTCAATCCTGTTCGCGTCCGCGGCTGTGCTGGCCCTGGGCACGGCCGCCGCGCATGCCGAGAACATGCCCAAGCGCATCGGCTACGTCACCAACTACGCCACCCATGAATGGTACCAGAACGTCATCAAGGGCATGAAGGCGCACGCCAAGGACCTCGGGATCGAGTTCGAGGTGCAGGACGCCAATCTCGACATCGCCAAGCAAGTGTCGGCCGCGGAAGACTTCATGGCCAAGGGTGTCGACGTGCTGATCATCACGCCCGTGAACGAGGAAGGCGTGGTGCCGCTCCTGCGCAAGGCGAAATCCAACAACATCCCGGTGGTGCTGGAAGGCAACCCGGTCAAGGGCATGACCACGATGGTCGCCATCTGCGACTATGACACCGGCTACATGTCAGGCGTGGAAGCCGGCAAATACGCCAAGGAAAAGCTCGGCGGCGTCGCCAAGGTGATGAATGTCGGCCTGCCGCTGCTTTCCGCCACGGTGCTGCGCTCGCACGGTTTCATGGATGGCCTGAAGACCGTCATCCCCGATGCCGTCATGGTCCATGACCTCGATGGCGGCGGCAATCCGGACCGCGCGCTCGAAGTCTCCTCGGCGGCGCTGGCCAAGAACGCCGACATAAACATCATCTACGGCATCAACGACTCGTCCTCGCTCGGTGGCCTGCAGGCCTGGAAGGCGGCCGGCAAGTCGCAGGATGGCCTGTTGACAGTCGGCACCGGCGGCGAGGGCCTCGCCTTCATCAACGCCATGCAGCACGAGCCGTCCTATCGCATCGAGGCGGCGATGTTCCCGGAGAAGGAAGGCTTCACCGCTATCGATGCCGCGGTCAAGCTCTTCAACAACGAGCAGGTGCCCGAGCACATCGTCAGCCCAACGGCGCCGATGACCGGCGACGACTGGAAGAAGTATTATGACTACGACGGCACCACCCGCACCATCAAATGGGACGCCGTCAATGCGCTGCAGCCGCCGGCAAAGTGCATGAAGACCTCGGCCGACCTGAAGAAATAGGCTGGTCGACACGGCCCTTCCCGCGGGCGGGAAGGGCCGCCGGTCGGGCGCTGTTGGCGACCAAGGCACGGCGCCTGATCCTGAGCGACGGGAATGGACTGAGATGAGCGAACTTACACACGCCTCCGCGCGGGGGCGTTCCATCGGAGGCCAGCTCCTGGGCGGCGGCCAGCTCGTGCTGGGCGTCATCCTGGCGGCGCTGTGCATTGCCATCTCCATCGCGGCGCCGCAGTTCTACTCGGAGGCCAACATCATCGCCATCCTGCGTCAATGCTCGCTGGTGCTGATCGTCGCTTCGGGCATGACCATGCTCATCATCACCGCCGAGGTCGATCTGTCGGTCGGCGCGTCGCTCGCCTTCGTCGGCTGCATCGGCATGGCGGTGCTCAATTCCACCCACAGCCTTGCGCTCGGCATGCTGGCGGCGCTCGCCTTTTCGGGCGGCGTCGGCCTGTTCAACGGGCTGGTCGTCACCAGGCTCAGGGTCAACTCGCTGATCGCCACCATCGGCACGATGATGATGCTGCAGGGCGGCGTCTATCTGTTCACGCGCGAGGCGGTGCAGAACCACAATCAGCTGGCGAGCTTCACCGATCTCGGCGCCGGCTATGTCGGCGCGGTGCCGGTTCCTGTCATCCTCGCGGCGCTGATCTTCGTGGTCGCCTATGTGACGCTGCGCTTCACCACGCTCGGCCGCTATCTCTATGCGGTCGGCGCCAACGAGAAGGCGGTGCGCCTGTCCGGCCTGCGCTCGGAGCGTCTGAAGCTCTTCGCCTTCGTCGTCACCGGCCTCTGCGTCGGTATTGCCGGCATGATCCTGTCGTCGCTGATGAATGCCGGCCAGCCGACTGCCGGCCGCGGCTTCGAGCTGACGGTCATCGCCGCCGTCATCCTCGGTGGCACCAGCCTGCTCGGCGGCCGCGGCTCGCTGTTCGGCACATTGCTCGGCGTGCTGGTGCTGAAGGTGATCGACAACGGCATCATCATCCTCGGCTGGAACCAGGACCTGCAGATGGTGGTGCCGGGCATCGTCATCATCCTGGCGACCTATCTCGACATCATCCGGAACAAAGCCAATGTCCGTTGATTTCCTTCATCACGGCAAAGGCGCGGCCATCGACACCAACGTGCCGGCGCTGGAAATGCGCGGCATCGGCAAGCGCTTCCCGGGCGTGGTGGCGCTCGATAATGTCGACCTCACCCTGGAGCCCGGTAAGATCCACGCCCTGATGGGCGAGAACGGCGCCGGCAAGTCGACGCTGATCAAGATCATGGCCGGCGTCTACGGCAAGGATGCCGGCACCATCCGCATGCGCGGAGGCGAGGTCGATATCAAGTCGCCGCGCGACAGCCTGAAGCAGGGCATCAAGGTCGTGTTCCAGGAGATCGCGCTGATCTCCGAATTCACCGTCGCCGAGAACATCTTCCTCGAAGGCTATCCGACGGGCCGCGCCGGCTCGATTGACTGGAAGAAGATCCGCGCCGAGTCGGCGGCGCTGTTTAACCGCATCGGCTTCAACGTCGATCCGGCGGCGCGCACGGGATCGCTGCCGGTCAGCCAGCAGCAGATGGTCGAGATCGCCCGCGCGCTCGCCCACGAGGCTCGCGTCGTGGTGATGGACGAGCCGACGTCCTCGCTGACGCCGAACGAAGTCTCGCTGCTCTTCGCCGTCATTCGCCGTCTGGCCGCCCTCGGCATCGCCGTGGTCTATGTCAGCCACAAGCTCGACGAAGTGTTCGAGATCGCCGACACGGTGACCGTGCTGCGCGACGGCCGCCACATCTCGACCAAGCCGATCGGCGAGCACACCAACGACACGCTGATCCAGGACATGATCGGCCGCCGCATCGAAAATCTGTTCCCCCGCCAGCGCGGCGCGGCAGGCACCAAGGTGGCGCTGTCGGTGGAAAAGCTGAGCACGGCAAAGAAGCTGCATGAGGTGTCATTCGAAGCGCGCGCCGGGGAAGTCCTCGGCTTCTTCGGCTTGATGGGCGCCGGCCGCACCGAACTCGCCAAGGCGATCGTCGGCTATGATCCGATCACGTCCGGCACCATCACGGTCGATGGCAGCCGCCTCGCGCCGCACGACACGCGCACCGGCGTCAAGCTCGGCATCGGCCTGCTCACCGAGGACCGCAAGAGCGAAGGCCTGATGGGCGAACTGCCCGTCTACCAGAATGCCAGCCTTGCCTCGCTCGGCACTTTCGCGCGCCTGGGTTTCGTCGACAAGGCGAAGGAGCACAAGGCGGTGCAGGACTATGTCGACCGCTTCCGCATCAAGACCCCCAGCCTGTTCCAGCAGATCAAGAACCTGTCCGGCGGCAACCAGCAGAAGGTGCTGATCTCGCGCTGGCTGATGCGGGGCCTGAAGGTCATCGTCGTCGACGAACCGACACGCGGCATCGATGTCGGCGCCAAATCGGAGATCTTCGCGTTGATCGACCGCCTGGCCGGCGAAGGCCTGGCGGTCGTCATGATGACGTCGGAGATGCCGGAACTGCTTGGCCTCGCCGACCGCATCGCGGTGATGTGCGAAGGCCGCCTGACCGCGATCATGTCGCGCGATGAAGCAACGCAGGAGAAGATACTCAATGCGGCGATCGGGTGACACGCCATGACGCTTCGCGGCTGCATTTCCCGTGATCCGCTCTTCGAAGGGAGCAAGCGATGAGCCTTGCAAGCACGGCTTCCGCAAAGGCTGAGCCACCCATGCTGGCGCGCCTCTTTGCCAGGCAGGAAGTGGCATTGCTCGTCTGCCTCATCCTGGTGCTGGCGTTCTTTTCCGTCACGGTCGAGAATTTCTTCTCCGTGCGCAATTTGACCAACGTGCTTGGCCAGGCGTCGCTGCCGCTGATCGCCGGTATCGGCTGCGCCATCGTCTTCATTTCCGGCGAGGTCGACATTTCGATCGGTTCGCTGCTGGCGACCATCGCGCTGCCGTTGATCATCGTCATGAACGACACCAACTCGCTGCTGCTCGGCGTCGGCGTCGCGCTGCTGTTCGGCCTGATCATCGGCGTCGTGAATGGCTATCTCACCGCCTATGCCGGCATCAATTCGCTGATCGTCACGCTTGGCACGATGTTCATCATGCGCGGCGGCGTCTACCTCTACACCGGCCAGCGCGCGATCCCCGACGATGCCAGCCTCGACAGCTTCATCGCGCTGTCGGATGGCCGCCTGTTCAACATCATCCCGTATTCGGCCGTCATCGCCATCGTCCTGCTCGTAGCCTTCGGCTACATGATGCAGCACCGGCCGTTCGGTCGGCAGATCTATGCGGTCGGCGGCAACCAGGAAGTGGCGCGGCTGGCCGGCTATGATGTGCGGCCCGTCAAGTTCATCTGCTTCATCATCAGCGCGCTGCTGGCGACGGTTGCCGGCATCATCCTGGCGGCGCGCGTCGGCTCCGCGCAGCATACCGCCGGACTGAACTTCGAGTTCCAGGTCGTTGCCGCGACGGTGCTCGGCGGGGTGAGCCTTGCCGGCGGCATCGGCAGCCTGACAGGCATGGCGCTCGGCGTCCTGATCCTGCAGTTCCTGTCCAACGGCCTGCGCGGCCTTGGGCTGCCGACCGAATGGCAGCTGGTCATCACCGGCATGATCATCATCGCGGCGGTCGCCTTCGACGAGGCGAAGCGCCGGCGCGCGATAGGAGGCTGACATGGCTCGTCTTGAAGGAAAAACCGCCGTCATAA
Organism: Pseudomonadota bacterium; assembly: GCA_040755925.1. Lineage (GTDB taxonomy): Bacteria > Pseudomonadota > Alphaproteobacteria > Rhizobiales > Rhizobiaceae > Mesorhizobium. The sequence continues at coordinate 1,262 of JBFLWR010000220.1, read as the reverse complement.
CCGGCGCCGCCGACGGCATCGGCCACGCGATCGCCGAGGCGATGGCGCGCGAAGGAGCGCATGTCTTCCTCGGCGATATCGCGGACGGCGCGGGCGAGGAATTCGCGGCCGCGCTGCGCGCCGCGGGCCACTCTGCCGACTATGTGCATTGCGACGTTTCGCAGGAAGCCGACATCGCCGGCCTGATCGAAAGCGCGGTCAAGAAGACCGGACATCTCGACGTTCTGGTCAACAACGCCGCCATCGCCATCGGCGGCATGCCAGTGCACGAGATGACGGATGAGCAATGGCACCGGCTGATCGCGGTCAACCTGACCAGCGTGTTTCGCGGCTGCAAATACGCGCTGCCTCACATGATCGCGCAGAAGTCTGGCTCGATCATCAACATGGCCTCGGCGCAGGGTCATATCGGCCTCGATGGCTGGACAGCCTATGCCGGCGCCAAGGGCGCAGTGATGGCGATGACGCGCCAGATGGCGGTCGAATTCGGCCCGATGAACATCCGCGTCAACTCGATCTCGCCCGGCACCATCAACACGCCGATGAACGACAGGCTTATCAAGGAGATCGGCGGCAACCTCGCCAAGGCCTGGGTCAAGATGCATCCGATCGGTCGCATCGGCGAGCCTTCCGAAGTGGCCGAGGCCGCCGTCTACCTGGCTTCCGATGCCGCCGGCTTCACCACCGGCACCGATCTGCGCGTAGACGGCGGCCTGACCGCCGCGCCGCGCTACGTTCCCGAACTGCTTTGAAACGAAACGAGACAGAAATGAACAAGGCCCTCGAAGGCGTCCGCATCCTCGATTTCAGCCATCTGCTGCAGGGGCCGTTCGCCACGCAGCTGCTGGGCGACATGGGCGCCGATGTCATCAAGATCGAGCGGGCCGGCGCCGGCGACATGTTCCGCGGCATGACCTTCTTCGCCAAATGGGTGGGCGGCTCGGAGAGCCCGAACTTCCTCGCCTGGAACCGCAACAAGCGCTCCATCGCGCTGAACCTGAAGAGCCGCAAGGTGCACGCCATCATCATGGAGATGGCCCGGACCGCCGACGTGGTGGTGCAGAATTTCCGTCCCGGCGTGCTGGCCAAGCTCGGCTATGGCTATGAGGACTTCAAGGCCGTCAATCCCCGCATCATCTACTGCTCGGGTTCGGGCTATGGCGAGGAGGGGCCTTACGTCGAGCGCCCCGGCCAGGACATGCTGATCCAGGGCCTCGCCGGGCTGATCGCCAATACCGGCCGCGGCGACCAGGCGCCGGTTC
>JBFLWR010000022.1:0-11758 GCA_040755925.1 Pseudomonadota bacterium | reverse complement strand
GCCGCTGGTGACGGCCGCGGCGACGGCGGCTGCGGACGCGATGGCGATCGACGTGTTGTGCGTGGCCCGGCAGGTTTCCGCCACCTTGGCGACCAGCGCGTCGAGCGGCGCAAGCGGCATCATGATGCCGACCGGCCCAATGCGCATCGCGGCGCCATTGGTGTCGCCGCCGCGCCCGGCTTCCTCCGCCGGCACGCCGTCATTGATGGCGTCGATGGCGCGTTTGGTCGAAGGCCCAAGCAGGTCGTAGCTGCCTCGCGCCTTGACGTCGCGCTCCCAGTCAAGCAGCGCGTTGACCCAACGCGCATGGTCGAAATGATCGCCGGACTCCACCAGGATGCGGCCGAGCAGCAGCGCTTGCTCCGTGTCGTCGGTAATCGCCCCGGCCGGCAGTCCTTTCGACACCGGATGGTCGTCGACGGGCACCACGAAATCCTCGACATGGCCGTAGAACTCGGCGATGCGGGCAGGCGACAAGAGCTGCGTCGGCATTCCAAGCGCATCGCCAAGCGCGCCACCGATCAGCGCTCCCATTGCCCGATCCATGGTCTCGGCCGCGTCCGCCATGCTCAGAACTCCAGATGCAGCGCAAAATGCGCGGGGTTGAGCAGGCTGGTGACGAACTCGATGGCGCGGCCGTCGGCGGCGCGCGTCAGGCGACGCGTGCGCAGGAACGGCGTCCCCGGCGCGCAGTCGAGTATGGCCGCATCGGCGGCGCTCAGCATCTCGATATCGACCCATTCCTCGCCGTGATCGGGAACCAGCCCCGCCCCGCGCAACGTCTGGTGAAGCGTGCCCTCGCGCAGTCCGCGCAGGGGAACGTCTTCCAGCTCCGGCGACAGCGGCAGGCGGCTGCGCTCGATCGAAATGGCGTGGCCGTCATTGGCGTTGGTGCGCACGCGGTCGACGGCGATGAAGGACGGACTTTCGACGCCGAGCTTTGCCGCCAGTTCGGCATCCTCGATGACCTCGAGCCGCAGCGTTCGTGTCTCGGCATTTGCGCCGGCATTGGCGAGCGCGCGCGACCAGCCGATCGCATCGTCGACCGGCATACCGTCGAAAGTGACGAAGGACCCGATGCCGACCCTGGTGGTGATCAGCCCGCGGTTCGACAGTTCCTCGAGGCCCTTGCGGACCGTGTTGCGACTGACGGAAAAGCGCTGGACGAGCTCGTTCTCGCTTTGCAGGCGATCACCAAAGCCCAGCACGCCGGAGCGGATCTCATGCTCAAGAACGGTCGCGATCTGCTCGGGCTTGCCGGTGCCGGGTGTGATCTGCGTCGCGCGACGGGCCATATCGATACCTGTTCAATGAACCTGTATAATCCTGTTCAATATCGGAATTGAAACGTGTCGTCAACGGCCCCTGTGGAGCCTGGCGAACACGGTGACTGATTTGACCAACAGTTCCGCAATCGGGCCGAACGGAACGCGCTCTTCAGACGAAGAAGAACTCCTCGACGCGCTGCTTGGCCTTGTTGAGCACGGGCAGGATCTCGCGCTCCATCGCCTCGACGGAAAAGCGCGCCGACTGGGTCGAGACGTTGATGGCCGCGACGGTCCGGCCGGCCCGGTCGTGGATCGGCACGGCGATCGAGCGCAGCCCAAGCTCAAGTTCCTCGTCGACGATGGCGAAGCCGTCCGCCCCGGCCTTGGCGATGGTCTTGCCCAGCGCGGCGCGGTTTACGACGGTCTTCGGCGTCCGCCGCTCGATCTTCGCTTCGGCGAGAAAAGCCTTGAGGTCGCCCGCGCTCAGTCCGGAGAGCAGCACCCGCCCCATCGAGGTGCAATATGCCGGCAGCCTCGTGCCGACATCGAGCGCAACGCTCAAGATGCGCCGACCAGGGATACGGGCGACATAGACGACATCCTCGCCCGACAAGACTGCTGCGTTACAGGCCTCATCGAACTTTGCCGCCACCTCGCGCATGATCGGCGCGGCGAAAGTCCATAGCGAAGCTCCGCCAAGCCAAGTCCGAGCGAGCGTCAACAAACGCGGCGACAGCGAAAACAACCGACCCGACTGCGTTGCGTAGCCGGTCGCGGTCAGCGTCAGGAGGAAACGACGGGCGCCGGCGCGAGTCAGCCCTGCTTCCTCGGCCATTTCGGTCAGCGTCATGCCGGCGGGATTGCGGGCGAGAATCTCCATCACGGCAAGGCCTCGCTCCAGCGAGCCGACATGATCGCGCGACGTTGCTTCCTCTTCCAACGGACATTCCCACCGACATTGACTCTGCGCGGAGCATCAGAGTAGAAATATCCCATACAAAACATATGTTCGCAATGCGAACTTTTCTATATCTTCGGAGCGTTCCGCAATGGTCGAATTCCTGCCGCTAAGGGATGCCGTCGGACAAAATTTGCACGATGGCGACACGGTCGCCTTCGAAGGCTTCACCCATCTGATCCCGACCGCCGCCGCGCATGAGGCAATCCGTCAGGGTTTTCGCGACCTGACGCTGATCCGCATGACGCCCGACCTGATCTACGACCAGATGATCGGCATGGGCATGGCGAGGAAGATCGTCTTCTCCTATGTCGGCAATCCGGGCGTTGGCCTGCTCAGGCGTGCCCGCGACGCCATCGAGAATGGCTTTCCGCGTGCCATCGAAGTCGAGGAGCACAGCCACGCCGGCATGGCCAATGCCTATGAGGCGGGCGCCGCCGGCCTGCCCTGCGCGGTGTTTCGCGGTTATCGCGGCGCGGGCCTCGCCTCGGTCAATCCGAACATCAGATCGGTCACCTGCCCCTTCACCGGCGAGGTGCTCGCCGCGGTGCCGGCGATCCGGCCCGATGTTACCTTCATCCATGCGCAGAAGGCCGACCGGAAGGGCAACGTGCTGGTCGAAGGCATCATCGGCATCCAGAAGGAAGCAGCGCTGGCGGCCAAGCGCGCCGTGGTGACGGTGGAGGAAGTGGTCGACAATTTCGACGACCTCCATCCGAACCTCACCGTGCTGCCGAACTGGACAATCGCGGCTATTTCGGTGGTGCCGGGTGGCTCGCATCCCTCCTACACGCACGGCTACTACGAACGCGACAACGCCGCCTATCTCGAATGGGACGAGATAGCTGCCGACCGCGACCGCTTCCAGGCATGGATGCGGACGAACGTCATGGAAAGCAGCGCGGACGATTTTGCCTCCCGCGTCGAGCATTTGAGGAAGGCCGCATGAGCGACAATCCGGGCTTCACGCCGAACGAGATGATGACGATTGCCGCCAGCCGCGCGCTGAAGAGCGACGACGTCTGCTTTGTCGGCATCGGCGCGCCCTCGGCCGCCTGCAACGTCGCGCGGCTGACGCATGCGCCGGACATCACGCTGATCTACGAGAGCGGCACGATCGGCACGGCACCCGATGTTCTGCCGCTGTCGATCGGCGACGGCGAGTTGTGCGAGACGGCGGTGACCACAGTCGCGGTGCCGGAGATGTTCCGCTACTGGCTGCAGGGCGGCCGCATCTCGATCGGCTTCCTGGGCGCTGCGCAGCTCGACAAGTTCGGCAACATCAACACCACCGTCATTGGCGACTACCCGCATCCCAAGACGCGCCTGCCCGGCGGCGGCGGCGCGCCCGAGATCGCCACATCGTCGAGGGAGATCTACATCACCATGGCGCAGTCGAAGCGCGGCATGGTCGAGACGATCGACTTCTTCACCTCTTTCGGCCATGGCGAGGGCGGCGACCACCGCAAGCGCCTCGGCATCGGCACGGCCGGGCCGACGCTCTTGATTACCGACCTCGCCATCTGGAAGCCCGATCCCGTGACCAAGGAGTTCACGGTCGTGTCGCTCCATCCCGGTGTCACACGCGAACAGGTTCAGGCGACCTGTGGCTGGACCGTGAAGTTCGCGGAGGCGCTTGACGAAACGCCGGCGCCGACGGAACTCGAACTGAAGACATTGCGCGACCTGCAGGCCCGCACCAAGGCCGCGCATGAGAAAACCGCCAAAGGGAAAGCTGCATAATGGCCGAAGCCTATATCTGCGACTATATCCGCACGCCGGTCGGCCGCTTCGGCGGCGCACTGTCCTCGGTGCGTGCCGACGATCTCGGTGCGGTCCCGCTGCGCGCGCTGGTCGAGCGCAATCAGGGCGTCGATTGGGCAGCCGTCGACGATGTCGTCTATGGCTGCGCCAACCAGGCGGGCGAAGACAACCGCAACGTCGCGCGCATGGCGCTCCTGCTTGCCGGCTTGCCGCAGGACATCCCGGGCTCGACCGTTAACCGGCTTTGTGGCTCAGGCATGGATGCCGTCACCATCGCCGCGCGCGCCATCAAGGCCGGCGAGGCCGAGCTGATGATCGCCGGCGGCGTGGAATCGATGAGCCGCGCGCCCTTCGTCATGCCGAAGGCCGACACCGCCTTCTCGCGCAATGCCGAGATCTACGACACCACCATCGGCTGGCGCTTCGTCAACCCCTTGATGAAGAAGCAGTATGGCGTCGATTCGATGCCGGAAACGGGTGAGAACGTCGCCGAGGACTTTTCCGTTTCTCGCGCCGACCAGGATGCATTTGCCGTGCGCAGCCAGGACAAGGCGGTGGCCGCTCAGGCCAATGGCCGGCTGGCGAAGGAGATCGCGCCGGTGACCATCCCGCAGCGAAAGGGCGATCCTGTTGTCGTGGCGAAGGATGAGCATCCCCGCGCTGGCACCACCGTCGAGGCGCTGGCCAAGCTGCCGACACCGTTCCGGCAAGGGGGCACGGTGACCGCCGGCAACGCGTCCGGCGTCAATGACGGCGCCGCGGCGCTCATCGTCGCTTCGGAAGCCGCCGCCAGGAAATATGGCCTGACGCCGATCGCCCGCATTCTCGGCGGCGCCACGGCGGGCGTCGCTCCGCGCATCATGGGCATCGGCCCGGCGCCGGCCACGAAGAAGCTCTGCGCTCGCCTCGGCCTGACGCCGGACCGGTTCGACGTGGTCGAGCTCAACGAGGCCTTCGCTTCGCAGGGCATCGCCGTGCTGCGCCAGCTCGGCATTGCCGAGGACACCGGGCACGTCAACCCGAACGGCGGAGCGATCGCCCTTGGCCATCCGCTCGGCATGTCGGGCGCGCGCATCACCGGCACGGCGGCGCTGGAGCTGCACGAACGCGGCGGTAAGCTGGCTCTAGCCACCATGTGCATCGGTGTCGGTCAGGGCATTGCGATTGCGCTGGAGCGGGTCTGATCGCTCCAGCCGATCAGTAAGGTAAGCCAACGTAGTTTTCGGCGAGCGCCGTGGACGCGGCTTTTGAATGCACGAGGTAATCGAGTTCGGCTTCCTGGATGCGTTGCCCGAACTCACCCGTCTCGGGGAAGCGATGCAGGATCGTCGTCATCCACCAGGAGAAGCGCACCGCTTTCCACACACGCGCCAGCGCCCTGCCTGAATAAGCGTCGAGCCCGGCTGTCGATTTCTCGCCATAGAATTCGCGAAGCCCGGCAAACAGATAGCGCACGTCGCTGGCGGCGAGGTTGAGGCCCTTGGCGCCGGTCGGCGGCACGATATGGGCGGCGTCGCCGACGAGGAACAACCGGCCGAAACGCATCGGCTCGGCGACGAAGGAGCGGAGCGGCGCGATCGACTTCTCGAAGGATGGCCCGGTTGTGACGGCCGCAGCGCTCCGCGGCGGCAGCCGTCGGCGCAACTCGTCCCAGAAGCGATCGTCAGACCATGCTTCGACACGCTCGTCTGCCGGAACTTGCACATAGTAGCGGCTGCGGTGCGGCGAGCGCATCGAGCACAGCGCAAAGCCACGCTCGTGGTTGGCGTAGATCAGCTCATGGTCGGCCGGCGGCACCTCCGCCAGCACGCCCAGCCAGCCGAACGGATACTGCCGCTCGAAAGTCTTCAGCGCGCCTTCCGGCATCGACCGACGGCTGACCCCATGATAGCCGTCGCAGCCGGCGATGAAGTCGCAATCGATGCGATGGGTGACGCCATCTTTTTCGTAAGTGACGAAGGGCGAGGCACCGCCAAAATCATGCGGAGCGACATTCAACGCCTCGTAGACAGTGACAAGGCCCGCCGCCTCGCGCTTGTCCATCAGGTCATGTGTCACCTCGGTTTGTCCGTAGACGGTGACATGCTTGCCGACGGTGAGCGCCGCCATGTCGATGCGGTGCAAGCGTCCGTCGAAAGCAAGCGAGATGCCAGCATGCGGCATGCCTTCGGCACGGAGCCTCTCGGCAGCGCCCGCCTCTGCGAGCAGGTCGACGGTACCCTGTTCGAGCACCCCGGCGCGCACGCGGCCAAGCACATGCTCCCGGCTCGATCGCTCGAGGACGATCGTCTCGACGCCGATGGTGGCGAGCAACTGTCCGAGCAGCAGGCCGGACGGTCCCGACCCTATAATGAGGACCTGCGTGCGCATCAGCGGCCGAGGCTTTCGATCTGCGCAGCGAGTCCGGCCGCAAGTCTCAACGCGGCCGCCGTCGCCACCACCATCTGCGGCAGGATCAGCCACTCCAGTGTCCAGGCCGCACCCGAGCGCTCCTGCTCATGCACCAGCGCCTGGTGCATGCCGGCAAGCTGCGTGGCGTTGAAGCGGGCAAGCGCCACCAGGGCCTCCGCCTTCACCGGGTTGTGCTTGTGCGGCATGGCCGATGAACCACCGCCGCCCGAGAGCCTGATTTCAGTGCCGCCATACGCCAGCAGCGCAACATCCTGGCCGAACTTGCCCAGGCTGCCAGTCACCAGCGAAAGCCAGCCGGCGAACTCCGCTAACGCATCGCGCTGGCTATGCCATTGCGGCGCATCGCCAAGGCCGAGCTTGGCGGCGAGCGTAGCGCGCACAGCCGGCGCCTTGTCGGCCAGTTTTTCGAGCGTGCCGGCAGCGCCGCCGAACTGTACCACGAACAGCCGGCCAGACTGTTCTTCAAGACGTTGCTGGTGACGTTCGAGCGGCGACCGCCACGAAGCGATCCGATCGCCGACCGTCATCGGAATTGCCGGCTGCATTCGCGTCATTGCCATCAGCGCCCTGCCTCCAAATTCTTCCTCGAGGCCGGCGAGACGAACGCCGTTCTCGCTGAGCAGCAGGCCAATGTGCTCGACCGCCTGGCGCAGCCGCAGGGCCAGCGACGTGTCGACGACATCCTGGCTGGTCGCGCCGAAATGAACGAATGCGCCATGCGGCGCGCCGACCGCCACCTTGATCTGGCGCGCCAGCTCCGGCACCACGACCCCATCCTTGGCGACGCCGTCGCGCAGCCTGGCTGTATCCGGCCGGAACGCTGCCAACGCTTTGACAATCGCGGCGCCGGCGTCGCGTGAAATCACGCCCTCTTCCGCCTCGGCTTCAGCCAGCGCCCGCTCGAAGGTGAGCATCGCGGCAATGTCGGCTTCCACGGAGAAATGCCTCGCCGCCTCCTCGTCGCCGAGCAGGCCGGAAAGCAGAGGATGATCGAAGGGCGATACGGTCATGTCGGCCACGGTCAGCTGTCGAAGAAGACCGTCTCCTTCTCACCCTGCAGATGGACATCGAAGACGTAAGTGTCGCCCTGGCGTCCGGCGATCAGCGTCGGCACGCGCACACGGTGCTCGACACGCGCGAGGATCGGATCTTCGGCATTGGCCTTTTCCTCATCGGAAAAGTAGAGTCGCGTGTGCAGCCCGACATTGATGCCGCGCGCCACGATCCAGAGCGTGATGTGGGGCGCCATTAGCCGGCCGTCGCGGAACGGCACGCGGCCGGGCTTGATCGTCTTGAACACGCAGACGCCGGTTTCCATGTCGGTTGGCTGGCGCCCCCATCCCTGGAAGTTGGGATCGGCCGCGCCGCGCAGCTCCGTCGGTGAATTGTAGAGCCCGCTGGCATCGGCCTGCCAGATCTCGACCAGCGCGTCCTTGAGCGGAGTGCCGGTGCCGTCGAGCACGCGGATGCGCAACTCGATCCGCTCGCCCTTGGCCTGCTCGTTGACCATCACGGAGCCAAGATCGTTTTTGTAAACGCCGCCTATGCCGCAGAAATTGGGCGTCAGCCCGATATGGACATAGGGTCCGGCGGTCTGCGAGGGGCTTTCCTTCAGCCGGTCGAGCGACTGCGCCATCAATTGCCCTCCGGCCGGTTCTCGAACAGCGTCGAGCGGCGCCCGCGCAGCACGATGTCGAACTTGTAGGCCAGCGCATCCATCGGGATCGTCGACTGCATGTCGAGAGCGGCGATCAGCGCTTCCACGGCCGCCTTGTCGCGAATGCCGCCGACGATCGGGCAACGCCAGATCAGCGGATCGCCTTCGAAATACATCTGCGTGATCAGGCGTTGCGCGAAGCCATGGCCGAACACGGAAAAATGGATATGCGCCGGGCGCCAATCGTTCGGGCCGTTCGGCCACGGATAGGGTCCCGGCCTGACCGTGCGAAAAGCATAGCTGCCGTCCTCGCCGGTGATGGTGCGGCCGCAGCCGCCGAAATTCGGATCGAGCGGCGCCAGATAGCCGTCCTTCTTGTGGCGGTAGCGGCCGCCGGCATTGGCCTGCCAGAATTCGAGCAGCACGCCCGGCACGCCTTTGCCACGCTCGTCGAGCACCCGACCGTGGACGATGATGCGTTCGCCGATGGCGCTCTCGCCGGGTTTGGCGAAATTGTGGATGAGGTCGTTGTCGAGCTCGCCGAGCATCGCGTGACCGAACACCGGGCCTGTGAGTTCCGACAGCGTGTTGTCGAATGACAGCAACGCCTTCTGCGGCGAGCGCAGCACCGAGCTCTTGTAGTTCGGTGTGAATGCCGGCGGATGCCACTGGCGGTCCCGCTGGAAGAAGGCGCCGGTTTCCGGCGTCCGGTTCGAGCCGGGCTCAGCCATGGGTCTTCTTGGCTCCGTCCATCTGCGCGAACACTTCCTTGGCGATCTTGAAGGCGCGGTTGGCGGCCGGCACGCCGGCATAGATCGCAACGTGCAGGAAGGCTTCGCAGATGTCGTCGCGCGAGGCGCCCGTGTTGGCTGTTGCGCGCACATGCATGGCCACCTCCTCGTCATGGCCGAGCGCTGCAAGCAGCGCCAGCGTCACGATCGAGCGCTCGCGCTTCGACCAGCCGGGCCGCGCCCACACCGTGCCCCAAGCGGCCTCGGTAATCAGCTGCTGGAATGGGCGGTCGAAATCGGTCGCCGCGTCCTCGGCGCGGTCGACATGCGGACCGCCGAGCACGGAACGGCGGACTTCGAGCCCGGTCCGGTATCGGCTTTCATTCTTGGTGACGTCATCCATGGTCATGCTTTCCCTTGGGAAGCGAAGCGACGAAGTCGCGGATCAGGGCAGTCAGCGCGCCGGGCTGCTCGATGCAGGGGATATGGGCAGCATCGCGGATCACCTCGAAGCGCGCGCCGGGGATCAGTTCGGCGAGCGAGCGGACAAGATCGGGCGGGGTCGAGCCGTCCTGGTCGCCGACGACGCAGAGCGTTGGCACGGCTATGTGCCGGGCGCTTTCGCTGAAATCGGCGTCTCGGACCGCCATGCAGGTGCCGATATAGCCGCGCAGCGCCTGCCTTGTCAGCATGTTGCGGCAACCGGCGAGATCGGCCGCGCGCGCTGCATGGAATTTCGGCGTGAACCACACTTTCATGATGCCGTCGGCGATCGCCCCGATCCCGTCGCGCGCGACGGTTGCGATACGGGTATTCCAACTCTCCGACGTGCCTATCTTGTGCGCGGTATCGCCGAGTATCAGCGCCTCGACGAGCCCGGGCCGCCGTGCATACAGCCCCTGCGCGACCATGCCGCCAACCGAGAGGCCATAGAGCACCACCTTGTCGAAACCGAAGTGGTCGATCAGCGCGCTGAGATCGTCGACATGATCGTCGATCGAGCGCACGCCATCGCCGATGTCGGAGAGCCCGTGGCCACGCTTGTCGTAGACCAGCATCGGCATTTCACCGGTAAGTCGCGCGACGACTTCGTCCCAGATCCGGAAGTCGGTGCCGAGCGAATTGATGAAGATGATCGGGTGCGACGTGCTGGTCGCCTCGATATGGCGGTGGTGCAGGGCGACGCCGGCTATGCTGACGAATGGCACGATTTCGATCCTCCAAAGCCACATTGCACGACCGGTTTGGTTCGGTAAAATGATATTTTGCGGCGTTTCATTAACTTAGAGGTTATCGAACCATGGCCGAGAGCCGGATCCGTTTCCGCCACTTGCAGGCATTCCTGGAGGTGGCGAGACAGGGAAGCGTGGCGCGCGCGGCCGACTTCCTGCATGTCAGCGCCCCGGCGGTGACCAAGACCTTGCGTGAATTGGAAGAGGCGCTAGGCGTCGCGGTGGTCGAGCGCGACGGCCGCGGCATTCGCGTCACCAGGCTGGGCGAGATCTTCCTCGGCCATGCCGGTTCGGCGATCTCGGCGCTCAAGCGCGGCGTTGATTCAGTCCGCCAGGATGGCGCGGTCAATCGCGATCCGATCCGCATTGGCGCCCTGCCCACTGTGTCGGCAAAAGTCATGCCGCGGGCCATGAGCCTGTTCCTCGAGGAGAACACCGGCGCCGCGCTCAAGATCGTCACCGGCGAGAATGCCGTGCTGCTCGAACAATTGCGTGTCGGCGCGCTCGACCTGGTGGTCGGTCGCCTTGCCGCGCCCGAACACATGACCGGCTTCTTCTTCGAGCATCTTTATTCGGAGCAGGTGCTGTTCGTCGTGCGGGCCGGGCATCCGCTGTCGGAACCGGACGCCGACATCTTCGCGCGCCTCGACGAATTCCCGGTCCTGATGCCGACCCGCGAATCCGTGATCCGCCCATTCGTCGACCGCCTCTTCATCACCAATGGCATGACCGCGCCGGCCACCGAGATCGAGACGGTCTCGGACTCCTTCGGCCGCTCCTTCATGCGCCAGAGCAACGCTGTGTGGATCATCTCGGCCGGCGTCGTCGCCAACGAGATCGCCAGCGGCGCCTTCGTCGCCCTGCCCGTCGACACCGAGGAAACCAAGGGGCCCGTGGGCCTGACCATGCGGACCGATACCGCCCCCTCGCCTGCCTTCACCATCCTCTTGCAGACGATCCGCGAGGCGGCGCGGCATCACGCTTGACGATCGGGCAATCAGTTTCGAAATTCTACTAACCCAGGGGTTAATAAAACACCGTAAAATATCATTTTACCGAACCAAACCGCTAGTGCAATCTGGCTGCGGAGGATCGAAAGCCGTGCCGTCCGGCGGCAAACGGGAGACCCGTTTGTCGTCGTTTCGAACGGCCACAGAGGGAGGAGCAGATGTCTCGCAATATCGGCAGTAAACCCGGCATTTCGGGTATTTCACGGCGCCAGTTCATCGCCACTTCGGTGGCCGGCGGCGCAGCCCTTGCATTCAGCCGCGGCAAGGCCTTTGCGCAAGCCGCCGACACGCTCAAGGTCGGCTTCGTCAGCCCGCGCACTGGCCCGCTCGCCGGCTTCGGCGAGACCGATGGGTACGTGCTCGACCTCGCCCGCAAGGCCCTGGCCAGCGGCATCGAGCTCGGCGGCAAGAAATACAGCGTCGAGATCCTCGACCAGGATACCCAGTCGGACCCGTCCCGCGCCGGCCAGCTCGCCAAGGATTTGATCAACAACAAGGCGATCGACCTGATGCTCGCCGTCTCGACGCCGGAGGTCATCAATCCGGTCGCCGACGCCTGCGAGGCGGCCGGCGTACCCTGCCTCTCGACAGTCATGCCTTGGGAAGCCTGGTATTTCGGCCGCGGCGCCAAGCCCGGCGCGCCCTCGCCCTTCAAATGGACCTATCATTTCGGCTTCGGCGTCGGCGAGTTCTTCAAGGCCTACAGCTCGCAGTGGAACCTGATCG
>JBFLWR010000219.1:0-3479 GCA_040755925.1 Pseudomonadota bacterium | reverse complement strand
AGCTGTTCCTCGCCGTCGCTGAGCTTCTTGTGCATGGAGTCGCGCGTTGCCGCCGATCCCAGATGCGTGAGGCCGGTGCCGGTGAGGTGCAGATGCGCGGGATCCGGATGGTTGATCGGCGACACCAGCCGCCCTTTCTTGTAGGCGGCCTCGAGGTCGATGGTTTCGCCATAGCCCTTGCGTTCGATCAGCGCCTCCAGGCCAGTGCCTGTCCGCGCGGCCTCCATCGCCAGCGAATAGACGCTGCGCGCCCCGTTGATGGCCCTGGTCTTGCCGCCGCTGCGGGCAACGACGCGGATCGTCTCGGCGTCGTCGAGTATCTGGGAGATCAGCATGATAGATCCTCTCTCGTTTGGCCGGTTGCCGATCGGCAAACCCTGCCCGGCGCGGCCCGGAAAAGATCCGCGCCACGGTTGAAACTGGTCGTCCGGATTGCGCTCGCGAGCCTGGTCCTTCCCGGGACTTCTTGACGCCGACGGGTTGCCGGCGGCTTCGCGAACTGGAACCCGTATGCCTCCTTAAATCTTCGCCTCAGGCCTCAGCCTTTACCTTGATGCGTGTCGTTGTCCCCAAAACCGCCAGGCGCTTTTGGGGACATGCGCTAAGCCTTGTTCTTGTTGTAGACGTCGAAGATGACGGCTCCGAGCAGCACCAGGCCCTTGACCACCTGTTGCCAGTCGACATTGACGCCCATGATCGACATGCCGTTGTTCATCACGCCCATGATGAAGCCGCCGACCACGGCGCCGATGACCTGGCCGACGCCGCCCATCGCCGAGGCGCCGCCGATGAAGACGGCCGCGATGACGTCGAGCTCGCTGCCCAGGCCCGCCGCCGGCACGGCCTGGCCGAGACGCGCCGCGATGATCAGGCCGCCCAGCGCCGACAGCACGCCCATGTTGATGAACACCATCAGCGTCAGCCGCTCGGTGTTGATGCCCGACAACTGCGCCGCCTTGGCGTTGCCGCCCATCGCATAGATGCGGCGGCCGATGGTCATGCGCTTGGTGACGAAGACGAACAGCGAGATCAGCACGCCCATCACCAGGAGCACGACCGGGAAGCCCCTGTAGCTGGCGAACTGGAAGACCAGGAACAGCGCCAGCGCGCCGCCCACCAGCGTCTTGATGACGAACAGCGGAAAGGGCTCCGCCTCATAGCCGTGGCGCTCGCGCTTACGCCGCGCCCGGAAGCCGAAATAGGCGTAGGCGAGCACCGCGATCACGCCGAGCACGATCGTCGTCATGTGCAGCGTCAAGCCGCTGCCGACAATGGTCTTGCCGGCGGCGTTCACGGTCGGCGGTATCAAGGTCAGTGGTCCGATGACGTCCGGGATGAAGCCGGAGCTCAGCGCCTTGAAGCTGTCCGGCAGCGGGCCGACCGACGAGCCGCCGCCAAGCAGCGCCTGGCAGATGCCGCGAAAGATCAGCATGCCGGCGAGCGTCACGATGAAGCTCGGTATCTTGTGATAGGCGATCCAGTAGCCTTGCGCCCCGCCGATCAGGGCGCCGACGATCAGGCAGACGATCGAGACCACCAGCGGATTGCTGAATATCCCGAGCGGCCAGATGACCATCATCATCGCCGCCAGCGCGCCGATGAAGCCGGCGACCGAACCCACGCTGAGGTCGATATAGCCGGAAACGATCACCAGCAGCATGCCCAGCGCCATCACGATGATGAACGAGTTCTGCTGCACCAGGTTCGAGAGGTTGACCGGTTTGAACAGCGTTCCCGACGTCGTGTACTGGAAGAACAGCATGATGACGATCAGCGCGATGATCAGGCCGTACTCGCGCAAATTCGTCGTCAGCGCCGAGACGGCGATGCGCGGACCCTGCTGCTTGACGTCCTCGGCGACGCCGCTCTGCGGCGCGGGAGCGCTCTCTGTGCTCATGATGCTTTTCCTTCTCCCCGTACGATGGCGCGCATGATTTTTTCCTGGCTTGCGTCGCTTGCCGCCATCTCGCCGACGATACGCCCTTCGTTCATCACGTAGATGCGATCGGAGATGCCAAGCAATTCCGGCATTTCCGACGAGATGACGATGATCGCCTTACCCTCGGCGGCGAGACGGGCGATGATGGTATAGATTTCGTACTTGGCGCCGACGTCGATGCCGCGCGTCGGTTCGTCGAGGATCAGCACTTCCGGATCGGCGAACAGCCATTTCGACAGCACCACCTTCTGCTGGTTGCCGCCGGACAGGTTGCCCGTCAGCTGGTAGACGCTGGACGCCCGGATATTGGTTTTCTTCCGATAGTCGTTGGCGACGCTCATCTCGCGCATGTCGTCGATGACACCGCCGCTGGAAACGCCTCCCAAATTGGCCAAGGTCACATTGTGCTTGATGTGGTCGATAAGGTTGAGCCCGTAGGTCTTGCGATCCTCGGTGACGTAGGCGATGCGGTTCTGCACCGCCTTGCTCACCGTCGAAAGATCGAGCGGCTTGCCCCTCAGCAGGACCTCGCCGGTGATGCGCCGGCCATAGGAACGGCCGAACAGGCTCATGGCGAATTCGGTGCGCCCGGCGCCCATCAAACCGGCGATGCCGACGACCTCGCCCTTGCGCACATTGAGGCTGATGTTCTTGATCACCTGCCGTTCGGCATGGATCGGATGGTAGACCGACCAGTTCTTCACTTCGAAGATGACGTCGCCGATCTTCGGCTCGCGCGGCGGATAACGGTCGTCGAGCGAGCGGCCGACCATCGAGGTGATGATGCGGTCCTCGCTGATGTCCTTCCTGGGAAGCGTTTCGATGGTGCGCCCGTCGCGGATCACGGTCACCTTGTCGGCGACCCGGTTCACCTCGTTGAGCTTGTGCGAGATCAGGATCGAGGTCATGCCTTGTCGCTTGAACTCGAGCAGAAGGTCGAGCAGTGCCTGGCTGTCCTTCTCACTGAGCGACGCGGTCGGTTCGTCGAGGATGAGTAGCTTGACTTCCTTGCTGAGCGCCTTGGCGATCTCGACCAGCTGCTGCTTGCCGACGCCGATATTGGTGATCAACGTCTTGGGGTCTTCCCTGAGGCCGACTTTCTCGAGCAAAGCGCTGGTGCGCTGCTCGTTGGCGTCCCAGTCGATGACGCCGTAGGTCGCGTGCTCGTTGCCGAGGAAGATGTTTTCCGCGATCGACAGCATCGGCACCAGGGCAAGCTCCTGGTGGATGATGACGATGCCGATATGCTCGCTGTCGTGGATGCCCTTGAAGTGGCATTCCTGGCCGCGAAAGACGATCTGGCCGTCATAGGTGCCGGACGGATAGACGCCCGACAGCACCTTCATCAGGGTCGACTTGCCGGCGCCATTCTCGCCGACAATGGCGTGGATCTCGCCTTCCTCGACACTGAGGTTGACGTTCGACAGCGCCTTCACGCCGGGGAACGTCTTGGTGATGTCGCGCATCTCCAAAATCGTCGAGGCCATCAGGATCCGCTCCCTGGCGCATGACTTCCGTTCCCGGGAAATCTCATGCGCGA
>JBFLWR010000218.1:0-3388 GCA_040755925.1 Pseudomonadota bacterium | reverse complement strand
TGCCGAGCAGGGCGCCCAGCTCGGCGCGGAAAGCGAGGCGGCGCGCAGCCTCGGTCGCGGCCATCCCGGCATCGATAGTGCGGCCGAAGCCGAAACGCTCGTCGACACCCGGGCCAAGGCCATGGTTGCCTGCCGCAATCCAGCCGCCATGCTCGCGCCAGGCCTCGAATGCCTGCAAGCGGCGGAAGCACCAGTAGAGTTCGTCCGGAAACGACGCGAAGGCGTATTCGGTGACAGTCGGCTCGCCTGTGACGCCCGCGGCCAGCGTCTGCATCCGCGCATATTCGGCGGCCTCGGCCGGACCGGTGACGAAGGCGTCGAGCCAGCGGATCGATAGCGGGCGGTTGAGCGGGTGCTGGTGCGGATCGCGGCCGAGCAGGATTTTGCCGACCGTCTCATAGGTCTCGATGTCGTCCGCGAACCATCCGAACGTGTCGAAGCTCGGCGCGAGCTTCATGGCACCGTCGAGCGAGATGCGGCCGTGCGTGGTGCGCAGCCCGATCAGGCCGCAGAAGCTTGCCGGCGCGCGGATCGAGCCGCCGGTGTCCGAGCCGGTGGCGATGTCTGCGAGCCCGCCCGCGACCGCGGCCGCCGACCCGGAGGACGAGCCGCCGGTGACGCGATCCGTGGCGGCCGGGTTCACCGGAAACGGGAAATGCGAATTCTGGCCGAACAGCGAGAAGGCGAGCTCGTCGGTCTGTGTTTTGCCGACGAACCGTGCGCCTGCACCGAGAATCATCTGCACCGCCTCGGCCGTCCGCGAGGCGGCATGCCCTTCCTCGAACTTGCGCGGGTTGCCGCAACCGGTGCGATAGCCGGCGACATCATAGATGTCCTTCACGGCCAGCCGCAGGCCGGCAAGCGGGCCTAATTCCGCATGCGCCACAGGCATTTGGCGCAGATCGAGGAAGGCATTGAATGGACCCTGGGTCGCTGGCATCGTTCGATTTCCGGATACGGTTTCACAAAGATTGTTCGATGCCAGAAATTTTACAACCGGCCTTACGATTTTTATTGATTGTGAAACCCTTCGCTCCTATATCGCGCTTGCCCAAAGTCGCACGTGCCTGTGGGTGTCCGCCGATCCTCGAATGGTGAGGGAAATCGGTCAGGTAACTGGAGCCAACCACTCCAGTCGGTCTAGTGGCCAACCACAAGATCGAGGACACCTTGAAGCAACGACGGTGCGGGCCTTTCTGGTTCTCTGCCGGTTGTCCAAAGACCGGGGTTACTGAAGAGGCACACCTTCATTGCCGGCAGTGCGGAACGGGGTTCTCCCAATCCAAGCCAAGGCAGACAAAGCGAACCGAAGCCGGGCAAGGCTAGGTTCATCGCCGCGAGACGGCGTTTCATGGTTCCGGGGTCTCCACCGGCTGGTTCCATGGAGTTTTCGTCCCGCCTTTGTTTGACCGCGTGTTCGCGAGGCCGACCGCCCGCGTCCGCACCCTTGTGCGCGCCGAAAGGCGTGATGGAGAAACCCGATGGCCACCCAGCGCATCCTCGACTTCCTCGCCACCCGACGCCCGAACGGCCCCTGCCTGGTCGTCGACCTCGATGTCGTGCGTGACAATTTCCGCGCCTTCGAGAAGGCGTTGCCCGATTCCAAGATCTACTATGCGGTGAAAGCAAACCCGGCGCCGGAAATCCTGCGCCTCCTTGCTGCGATGGGTTCGTCCTTCGACACCGCTTCCGTTGCCGAAGTCGAGATGGCGATGGACGCCGGTGCGCCGGCCGACCGCATCTCCTTCGGCAACACCATCAAGAAGGAGCGTGACATCGCACGCGCCTATCAGCTCGGCATCCGCCTGTTCGCGGTGGACTGCGTCGAGGAGGTCGAGAAGATCGCCCGCGTCGCTCCCGGCGCGCGTGTTTTCTGCCGTGTGCTGACCGACGGCGAAGGCGCCGAATGGCCGCTGTCGCGCAAGTTCGGCTGCGTGCCGGCGATGGCCGTCGACGTGCTGCGTCATGCCAAGGGTCTCGGCCTCGATGCCTATGGCGTATCGTTCCATGTCGGCTCGCAGCAGACCGATCTCTCGGCCTGGGACCGCGCGCTGGGCGACGCCAAGAAGGTGTTCGGGACGCTCGCGGAGGAAGGCATCGTGCTGAAGATGGTCAACATGGGTGGGGGCTTCCCGACCCGTTACCTGAAGGACGTGCCGGTGGCGCAGGCATACGGCCAGGCGATCTTCTCGGCGCTGCGCAAGCATTTCGGCAACGCGCTGCCCGAGACCATCATCGAGCCGGGCCGCGGCATGGTCGGCAATGCCGGCGTCATCAAGTCGGAAGTCGTGCTGATCTCCAAGAAGGCCGACAACGACAACGTGCGCTGGGTGTTCCTCGACATCGGCAAGTTCGGCGGTCTCGCCGAGACGATGGACGAGGCGATCCGCTACCCGATCGTCACCGCCCATGACGGCGACGAGACGGCGCCCTGCGTGCTCGCCGGCCCGACCTGCGATTCGGCCGACGTGATGTACGAGAAGACGCCGTACCCGCTGCCGCTGTCGCTGACCATCGGCGACGAGGTGCTTATCGAAGGCACCGGCGCCTACACGACCACCTACTCGGCGGTCGCCTTCAACGGCTTCGAGCCGCTCCGATCCTACGTGATCTGAGGGCGGAAGCCCTCAGATCATCCCAGGCGGGCGCATGTCGCCCGCCCGGGCTCGCTTGTGGAACAGATCTCCGCTCGTGAAGGATCGCGGAAATGGAATACCTGATCAAATCGGCCGTCGCGGCCACCGAGATTGCCCCCTCGTCCGGACCGTCGGATGAGCTTTTCTCCGCGAGGGAGAACGGCTCGACGGTCGTGCTGGCGCCCTCCCTTGCCCATCGGGCACAGGCTGGCTCGCGCGGCGCGTCGGACGAGGGGGCCGCGCAGGCGCCTGCCTTTGCTATTGTTGGCGAAGGCGCAGGCGACGTCGAGGCGCGTGAAGCGCTGCTCGATTGCGCCATGGGGCCGAAGCGCAGAAAGAAGTCGTCCGAGAAGCTGCGGCGCGGCCGGCGGCCATCGGAAGGCCTGGCCTTCGTCGCGCGCGATCCGTCAGGCGCGATCGTCGGCACGGTCCGCCTGTGGGACGTGAGGTTGGGGGAGGGCGGTCCGGCCGCGCTTCTGCTCGGCCCGCTCGCAGTCGAGCCGGGACTGAAGAGCGGCGGGATCGGCTCGGCGCTGATGCATCATGCGGTTGCCGAAGCCGTCCGGCTCGGCCACGGCGCGATCGTGCTCGTCGGCGACGCGCCCTATTACGGGCGGTTCGGCTTCGCGGCCGACCGCACCGGCTCGCTCGCCATGCCTGGTCCTTACGAGCGGCACCGGCTGCTTGCGCTGGAACTGAAGGAAGGCGCGCTCGATGGCGCCATGGGCACGATCAAGGCCGCCGGCCGCAGG
>JBFLWR010000217.1:0-11170 GCA_040755925.1 Pseudomonadota bacterium | reverse complement strand
AGATGACCTTGCAAACACCGACATCGCCCGGGCAGTCGCTGCCTGCCGAAGCGCAGCCGGCCATCGCCGACGGCGTCGAGACCATCCTGTCCGTCACCGAGGCGGACATTGCCGACTACACTGAATCCGTCGTGCCGCAGGAGAAGCGGCGCTCGAACTTCCGCATGCTGGCGCAGTTCCTGTCCATGCAGGCGGTGTTCGGCACCGTGCTGGTCGGCTACGGCGCCCGCTTTCAGGGGCTGACGCTGTCCGAGCTGACGGTGGCGATGCTGATCGCCGCAGCCGTCATGAGCCTCTACTGCATCGGCTCCGCCAATGCCGGCGCCGCCACCGGCCAGACCCATTCGGTCATGGCGCGCAGCATCTTCGGCACCATCGGCAGCGGCCTCGTCTCGCTGCTGCTCGTCGTCAACGGCATGGCCTTCTACCTGTTCACGGTGAAGTTCATCATCGACATAGCCGGCGGGCTGATGACGGTGCCCGCGGTCGGCGCCATCACCGCGCTGCTGGCGATAGTGATGATCGTCAACACCTATTTCGGTTTCGAGGGGGTGCAGCGTTTCGCCCAGTTCGTCGCCGTGCCGGTGATCCTGGTCTGGGGCATCTTCGCCACAATCCTCGCCTTCACCACCGTCTCGCACGATGTGCTGGCGGCCGTGCCGCATGTCGACTCCAAGACCGCCATGATCATGGTCATCGGCTCGATGGTCGGCCTCTCCACCTGGGGCAACGAGCCGGACTTCTTCCGCTATGCCAAGGCCGGGCGAGCCTCGTGGTGGAACATCCCGACCATCGTCATTTCCTACCTGGTCGGCGCGCTGCTCTTCCCGGTCATGGGCTACATGATCGCCGCGCTCTCCAACCAGCCCGACTTCGGCCCGAGCATCAGCTACTTCGTCAACTTCACCATGTTCGGCAGCGCGCTGCTCGGCATCGCCGTCATCGTCATCAACCAGTGGGCGGTGCAGGACGGCAACCTCTACATCGCCGTCAACGGCGCGCAGAACGTGCTCTCCGGCATCCGCGGCTGGAAGCGTCAGTACACGGTGGTCGGCCTCGGCCTGATTGCCGCCGTGCTCACCTTCTACCTGCCGAACCTGCAGGACACCTTCAACCTGGTGACCAGCATCGGTTCGACCACCGTGCCGGTGGCAAGCACGATCATGGCGATCGACCTGTTCCTGCTGCCCTGGCTGTTCGGCATCAAGCGGCCGATGTACCGCGTCGCCAACTGGAGCGAGCTCGGCATCGCCAACTGGCCGGGCGTCATTGCACTGGCCGCCGGTACGGCTGTCGGCGTCTACACGGCCGGCCTGATCCCGGCGATCAACAGCGCCTATATCGGCTTCCCGGCGCTGCAATCCTGGCTGACCGGCGCGGTCGTCTACCTGATAGGTGTGACGCTGGTCCACAAGCGGGCCGACGTGAAGGCGCTGCTCGGCTTCGCCCGCATCTAAAGGGCAGGCTGGTCCGGAGGCGGCCGCCGCCTCCGGACAATGATCCCAGGCTCCTTTTCAATGTTCGTCGCGCATGCAGCGCGGAGGAATCGCCATGACATCCCTCGACCTGATCATCCGCGCGCCGCGCGCCATCCTGCCCGAAGGCGAGCGCGCCGTGTCCATAGGCATTGCAAGCGGCAGGATCGTGCGTATCGCCGCGCTCGACGCTCCCGCCAACGCCCGCGAGACCGTCACGCTCAACACCGATACCGTGCTTCTGCCCGGCCTCGTCGACAGCCATGTCCATATTTGCGAACCCGGCAATACCGAGTGGGAAGGGTTCCTGACCGCGACCCGCGCCGCTGCAGCCGGCGGCATCACCACGCTGGTCGACATGCCGCTGGACAGCGTGCCGACCACGGTCACGCTTGATGCGCTCGCCGCCAAGCGTGAGGCTGCGGACGGCCAGTGCCATGTCGATGTCGGCTTCTGGGGCGGCGCCATCCCGTCGAACCTTGCCGACCTGCCCAGGCTGCATGAGGCAGGCGTGCTCGGCTTCAAGTCTTTCCTCTGCGATACCGGAACCGACGATTTCCCGGGCATCACGCCGCAGCATATGCGCAAGGTCATGGACGTGGTGGCCTGCCTCGGCTCGCTCTTCATCGTCCATGCCGAGAGCGCGAGCGCCATGGCCGCGCTGCCGGAAGTCCACACCCGTCGCTACGCCGACTATCTCGCGTCCCGCCCGAAAGGCATCGAGAACCTGGCGATCGCCGAGGTGATCGAGGCGGCCCGCGCCAGCGGCGCCCGCGCCCATATCCTGCATCTTTCCAGCGCCGACGCGCTGCCGATGATCGCCTCGGCGATTGCCGACGGCGTGCGCCTCAGCGTCGAGACGTGCCCGCATTATCTCGCGCTCTCGGCCGAGGAGATCGGCGAGGGTGAGACCGCTGCCAAGGTTGGCCCGCCGGTGCGCGAGGCAGCGAACCGCGAAAAGCTCTGGGCTGGTGTCGGCGAGGGCATCGTCAGCATGGTCGTCTCAGACCACTCGCCCTGCACGCCCGCGATGAAGGAACCGGTCTCCGGCGATTTCGGCGTTGCCTGGGGCGGCATCTCCTCGCTGCAGCTCGGCCTGCCCGTGACGTGGAGCGAGGCGAGGAAGCGTGGTCATTCGCTGGGCGATGTCGTGCGCTGGATGGCCGAGCGGCCGGCCGCGCTTGCCGGCCTTGCGCACAAGGGCCGCATCGCGACCGGCTGCGACGCCGATTTCGCTGTGTTTTCGCCCGATGCGGAATTCATCGTCGATGCGGCAATCCTCCACCATCGCCATCCGGTCACGCCCTATGCCGGCAGAAGGCTGAGCGGCGCGGTGCGGGAGACCTACCTGCGCGGCAAACGCATCGACCTCTTCGGCCGTCCGCGCGGCGAGCTGATCGCCAGGCAGACGCCGGCCGAAATACAGGAATTGAGAAGGAGCGCCTGAAATGAAGATCCTGGTCGTCAACGTCAATACCAGCCAGTCGATGTCCGACGTCATCGACGCGGCCGCCAAGGCCGCGGCATCCGCCGGCACCGACATCGTCACGCTGACGCCCTTCTTCGGGCCGGAGGCGGTGGACTGCAATTTCGAGAGCTACATCTCGGCCGTCGCCGTGATGGACCGCGTGCTCGCCTATGACGAGCCGTTCGACGCGGTGGTGATGGCGGGCTTCGGCGAGCACGGCCGCGACGGGTTGCAGGAGCTGATCGAGCAGCCGGTGATCGAGATCTGCGAGGCCTCCGCCCATATGGCGATGATGATCGGCCGCAGCTATTCGGTCGTCACCACGCTGCAGCGCTCGGTCCCGCCGATCGAGGACAGGCTGCGGCTTTCGGGCCTCGCCGACCGTTGCGCCTCCGTGCGAGCCAACGGCATGAGCACGCTCGAGGTCGACCAGGACCCGGCGGCCGCGATGCGTTCCATCGTCGAGGAAGCGCGCAAGGCGGTCGAGCAGGACCATGCCGAAGTGATCTGCCTCGGCTGCGCCGGCATGGCCGGGCTGGAGGAGGCGATCACCACCGAGCTTGGCGTGCCGGTCATCGATGGCGTCGCCGCCGCGGTACGGCTCGCCGAAGCCGTCGTCGGCCTTGGGCTGAAGACCAGCAAGGTCTCGACCTACGCCCGTCCGGACGAGAAGCGCATCGGGGGCTGGCCGCTGTCGGAGGCGCTGGGGCTCAGGCCCCGCCCGGTCGGCCTGGCGCTGCGCGCGGGAGGCCGGCGATGAACATGATCGAGAAGAGCCCGGGACAGGACGCCTATGCCATGCCCGAGCTCAAGGAGGATTTCGCCGCCGAGGTCGATCTCGCCTCGCGCTGGCTGGGCGGCAGCGTGCTGGCCGCGAGCGACGAGTCCTTCGGCGAGAAGGAAAGCCTGCTCACGCCGACGCCGTCGACCTTCGTGCCCGGCAACTACGGACCGCGCGGCGAGATCGTCGACGGATGGGAAACCAAGCGCCGGCGCGAACCCGGTCACGACTGGGCGCTGGTCCGGCTGGGAGCGGCCGGCATCATCACCGGCATCGATGTCGACACCTCCTGCTTCACCGGCAATTTCCCGACCACCTGCCGTATCGAGGCGTGCGGCGTCGAGGGCTACCCAGGTCCGAAGGCGCTGATGGCGGCTGAGACCGAATGGGTGGAGATCGTTCCGCGTTCGCCGCTCAAGGGCGACGCGCACAACCGCTTCGAGGTTTCCGACCGTCGCCGATTCACCCATGTGCGCCTGTCGGCCTTCCCGGACGGCGGCATCGCGAGGCTGCGCGTCTTCGGGCATGTCGTGCCGGACCCGCGCCTGTTCGACGGGCTGACCATCGACCTCGCCGGCCTGGACCATGGCGGTCAGGTGATCACCAGCAGCGATGGCTTCTACGCCTCGGCCGCGATGCTCAATCGCCCCGACAAGGCGCGGCATATGGGCGAGGGCTGGGAAACGCGCCGCCGCCGCGACGACGGCAACGACCATGCCATCATTCGGCTCGCGCTGCCGGGCCATGTGCGGCTGGTCGAGATCGACACCGCGCATTTCAAATACAATGCTTCCGCCGAGGTGGCGCTTTCTGGCGCGAGCGAAGTGCTTGCCGCAGACGAGGGCTGGACACCGCTGCTGCCGCGCCGGCCACTGCAGCCGGACACGCGCCACGTTTTCCGACTGCCGGATCATGGCGCGCCGGTCTCATACGTCCGGCTCGACGCCTATCCCGATGGCGGCATCTCGCGTGTCAGGCTGTGGGGCAAGGTAGACCGCGCGGCGCGCCGCGCGGCCGGCTACCGCTGGTTCAACGCGCTGCCGCCAGGGCAGGCGCGGCAGGTGCTGGCGGAGCAGGGTGTTTCGGACGATCTCGCCGATCGCCTGATCGCGGCGCGGCCACTGACCGATGAGACTATCGCTTCATTCGCCGACGCCAGGTTGGTGGGCGTGAAAGCGATGCTCGAAGGATCGGGCGATGAGAGCTGACGGGAAGCTCAAGGTCTACTGGAAGATGCTGCGGCAGCTCGTCTTCGCCGCGATGCAATTCCGCTTCGGTCGCTAGCGCGGGAGAGATTGTGCTCCGGCGGTGGAGACTGGCCGGAACAATTCTCATGCCGTCATTCCAGGGCGGAGCAAGGAGCGCAGCGACGCGCAGATTCGAGGATGACGAAGCTGCGAGGGATACGAAAAAGGGCGCCTTTCGGCGCCCTTTCCGTATCAGCTTGGTAGCGTGGATTAGAAGTCCATGCCGCCACTCAAGCCCGCTTGCGGGCTTGAGCATTGTTAGTTGATGGGCGTGCTTTATGGACTTCTTAGAAGTCCATGCCGCCCATGCCGCCCATGCCGCCGCCGGGCATGCCGCCCGGCATGCCGCCAGCCGACTCCTTCTTCGGAGCCTCGGCGATCATGGCTTCGGTGGTGACGAGCAGGCCGGCGACCGAGGCCGCGTCCTGGAGAGCGGTGCGAACGACCTTGACCGGGTCGACGATGCCCATGGCGATCATGTCGCCATACTCGCCGGTCTGGGCGTTGTAGCCGAAGGTCGCGCCCTTGTTCTCGAGGATCTTGCCAGCGACGATCGAAGCTTCGGCACCGGCGTTCGACGCGATCTGGCGGGCCGGAGCCTGCAGCGCGCGGCGCACGATGTTGATGCCGGCAGCCTGGTCGGAGTTGACGCCGGTTGCCTTGACGTTGGCCGAAGCACGCAGCAGGGCGACGCCGCCGCCGGCGACGATGCCTTCTTCCACGGCCGCGCGGGTCGCGTTCAGAGCGTCGTCAACGCGGTCCTTCTTTTCCTTGACCTCGACTTCCGTCGCGCCGCCGACGCGGATCACCGCGACGCCGCCGGCGAGCTTCGCCAGACGTTCCTGCAGCTTCTCCTTGTCGTAGTCCGAGGTCGTCTCTTCGATCTGCTGCTTGATCTGGGCGACGCGGCCCTGGATCTCGGCCTTCTTGCCGGCGCCGTCGACGATGGTGGTGTTCTCCTTGGAGATCGACACCTTCTTGGCGCGGCCGAGCATGTTGAGGCCGACGTTCTCCAGCTTGATGCCGAGGTCTTCCGAGATGACCTGGCCACCGGTGAGGATGGCGATGTCTTCCAGCATGGCCTTGCGGCGGTCACCGAAGCCCGGAGCCTTGACGGCGGCGATCTTCAGGCCACCGCGCAGCTTGTTGACGACCAGCGTGGCCAGGGCCTCGCCTTCGACGTCTTCCGAGATGATGAGCAGCGGCTTCGAGGTCTGAACGACGGCTTCGAGGACCGGCAGCATGGCCTGCAGGTTGGAGAGCTTCTTCTCGTGCAGCAGGATGTAGGCGTCTTCCAGATCGGCGACCATCTTGTCGGCGTTGGTGACGAAGTAGGGCGACAGGTAGCCGCGGTCGAACTGCATGCCTTCGACGACTTCGAGCTCGGTCTCGGCGGTCTTGGCTTCCTCGACGGTGATAACGCCTTCGTTGCCGACCTTCTGCATCGCTTCAGCGATCATCTTGCCGACCGACTCGTCGCCATTGGCCGAGATCGTGCCGACCTGGGCGACTTCTTCGGAAGTCTTGATCTTCTTGGCGGCCTTGCCGAGCGCGACGACGACTTCAGCGACGGCGAGGTCGATGCCGCGCTTCAGGTCCATCGGGTTCATGCCGGCGGCAACGGCCTTGTTGCCTTCCTGGACGATCGCCTGGGCGAGAACGGTCGCGGTCGTGGTGCCGTCGCCGGCGATGTCGTTGGTCTTCGACGCGACTTCGCGGACCATCTGGGCGCCCATGTTCTCGAACTTGTCCTCAAGCTCGATTTCCTTGGCGACGGTGACGCCGTCCTTGGTGATGCGCGGCGCGCCGAACGACTTGTCGATGACGACGTTGCGGCCCTTGGGGCCGAGGGTGACCTTCACCGCGTCGGCGAGGATGTTGACACCGCGCAGCATGCGCTCGCGGGCGTCACGGGAGAATTTTACGTCTTTGGCAGCCATGTTTTAGCTCCTGGCAGGGGCTTGGAATCAAGCCCGAAAATTCAAGTTGAAGGTGAGGCCGATAATCAGCCGATGATGCCCATGATGTCGGATTCCTTCATGATCAGAAGGTCTTCGCCATTGAGCTTGACTTCGGTGCCCGACCACTTGCCGAACAGGATGCGGTCGCCGGCCTTGACGTCCAGCGGGACGAGCTTGCCGTTTTCGTCGCGGGCGCCCGAGCCGACGGCGATGATCTCGCCTTCCTGCGGCTTTTCCTTAGCCGTATCCGGGATGATGATCCCGCCGGCGGTCTTGGATTCGGATTCAACCCGGCGAACGACCACGCGGTCATGAAGCGGGCGGAACTTCGACTTTGCCATTTTTTCTTCCTCGAATGAGAACGGTGAGAACTGTTCCTCCGTCCGGCGAAACCGGACTTGGTTAGCACTCACCAATGACGAGTGCTAACGTGGCGCTGAAATAGGCTGGCGGGTTTCGAGAGTCAAGGCGCGCGGGAAGCGGCAATCGAGCGAAATTTTCCCGGCCTGCATTCGCGCGAGGGAATATGGCCATCGCCGTTTGCGTCGCAAAGGAATTTTTCTCGGTAGGTCTCAGCCCCTCGGCTCCCGCATCACCAGCAGCGGGCATCGCTCGGCGAGGCCGTAGCCGCCGGTCGAGACTATGCGGACGTCGCCGAAGAAGGCTTGCGCCTCGCGGATCAAGGTCGCGGCCGGCGCGAAACTGTAGATGATCGTCGAGTTTCGGTAGACATCGATGGTACCGATGACCGGCAACTCCCATCCGGTGCTGGTTGAAAGCTCCTCGCGATCGGGAAACAGCGCATCGAAGGCTTCAACGATCCGCTTCACGGGGATGGCGTGGTCGGGCGCCTCGCCCGTCGCGGTCATGGCGACGCGCCATTTGAGCTCGTGGAAGGTCGAGACGCCGCCGGAAAGCGCGAGCGCCCGCACCGCTTGCGGGTCGTTCGGTGTTTCGGGGCCGGCAAAGAGGCGAAGGCCCGCTCGCCCTCCGGTACGCAACGCGCGCGCGACTGCCGCGAACAGCGCCCGCCGCGCGGTCGAAAGGCCGAGCACCGACAGGCAGCCGTCGCCGATCACCGCGTCGACGCTTGCGCCGGGAACAGGCAAGTCGAGCCAGTCGCCGTTGACGGCCTGTCGCGAAGCCGTGTCACCCGGCCAGATGCCGGCGATCATGTCGGCGGATTCGTCGACGGCCATCATCGTCGCCCCGAGCCCGGCGAGTTCCGGCGTCACGCCGAGCAGAACGACATGCGCCCCAGAAAGGTCGAGCTCCCGGTTGTAGGTCTCGACCGCTTCCGCCGGTGGCCGCAACGGCGGCCCAAGCAACTGCCAATGCTTGCGAATTGCATTCCAATGCTGCGTCATGCAAAAAACCCCCCGGTTCACGCATGACGTGTCGATTACTTGACCGCCGCGCGGAAACCAAGGGGGACATGTGGCGCATATCGCGGTGATCACGCACGAGTTCGATCGATTCCAGCGCCGGCGCGGTTTGTTGCTGCGCCGCGACAGCCCCTACATGCTGTTCGACCTGTTGTCGGAACTGAAGCGGCGCGGCCATTCCGCCCGCATCCTCAACGGCACGTCGGCGAAGCCGCATGCCGATATCGCGGTGCTGCATGTCGACGCGACCGTGACGCCGGCCGAATATATCGACTATGCGCGCGCCTTTCCCTTCTGCCTCAACATAGGGGCCGCCGACATCTCCAAGCGCCGCATCAGCGGTGCAGTGATCGGCAAGGACGACGACTGGCGAGGGCCTGTCATCGTCAAGAGCAATCTCAACAACCTGGGAACACGGGAGCGGACGCTCAACCGGCGGTCGCGGCGTGCCGGCAAGCCGGAGCCGTTCCCCGGTGTCCAAACTTCAGGCGGTTACCGGGTCCATGCCTCGCTAGCCGATGTTCCGGCGGAGGTCTTCGAGAGCGACGACCTGGTCGTGGAGAAATTCATTCCCGAGCCGGAGCCGGATGGCTTTGGCGCCCGTTTCTGGACCTTCTGCGGCGAGCGCGAACGCTGCACCCGCCATGTGTCCCCGCAAAGCCTCGTCAAGGGCAACGATACCATCCGACGTGAACCGGTTGCCGTACCGAATGAACTACGCGCGCTAAGGCGCGAGCTTGGCTTCGATTACGGCAAGTTCGATTTCGTCGTTCACGAGGGACGGGCGGTTCTGCTCGATGCCAACAAGACGCCGGGCGGCGCCGGCAACCTGTCGAGCTTCCTTGCCGCCGGCAACGCCAATCTTGCCGACGGCTTCGAGGGACTGATCCGCAACGTGACCTAAAGCATGATCCTGAACCGAAGGTCAGCGTAGCAAAAAGCGGGAACCGGTTTTCGGAAAAGATCATGCTTCAACAAAAAGCTAGATATTCATCCCGCCCGAGACTTCGATGCGCTGGGCGTTGACCCAGCGATTGTCGTCGGAGAGCAGCGAGGCGATCATCGGGCCGATGTCGTCGGCCACGCCCGCCCGGCCGAGCGCGGTGACTCCCGCGACCATGCGGTTGATCTCGGCATTGTCGCGCACATGGCCGCCATTGAAGTCGGTGGCGATCGCGCCGGGCGCCACGGTGTTGGCGGTGATGCCGCGCGGGCCGAGTTCCTTGGCGAGATAGCGCGTGAACACCTCGATGCCGCCCTTCATCATCGCATAGGCCGACGATCCGGGAGCGGCGAAGCGCGCCAACCCGCTCGAGATGTTGATGATGCGGCCGCCGTCGTTGATCAACGGCAGCAGCGCCTGGGTGAGGAAGTAGACGCCCTTCAGATGCGTGTTCATCAGCGTGTCGAATTCCTGCTCGGTCGTCTCGGCGATCATCTTGCGCAATCCGGTGCCGGCATTGTTGACGAGGTAGTCGAAGCGGTCGCGCTGCCAGGTCTCCTTCAGCGTCTTCTTCAACGCCTCGACGAAAGCGGGGAAGGTGGCGACGGCGCCGGTGTCG
Organism: Pseudomonadota bacterium; assembly: GCA_040755925.1. Taxonomy (GTDB): domain Bacteria; phylum Pseudomonadota; class Alphaproteobacteria; order Rhizobiales; family Rhizobiaceae; genus Mesorhizobium. Next base: position 1,291 of record JBFLWR010000217.1, on the reverse strand, counting down.
AGCTCGAGCGCCGCGGCGCGGCCGCCGGCGGCCTCGATCTCGGCGATGGCGGCCTTCGCCTCGTCGGCGCGCGAGCGATAGGTGACGATGACATCGACGCCCTTGCGGGCGAGGCTAAGCGCGGTGTTGCGGCCGAGGCCGCGGCTGCCGCCGGTGATGAGGGCGATGGGGCGGGTGGTCATGGCGAAATCTCCTTCGTGGTGGATGGAGCCCCATATACTTGCCTGACGGGGCGATATAATCGGCCACGGATTGCCAACACTATTCAGGCCGTGCGAACAATCGCGGATGGACAGGTTCGACAGCATGCGGCTTTTCACCCGCGTCGTGGAACGACGCAGCTTCACCGCGGCCGCCGCCGATCTGGGTCTGCCGCGTTCCAGCGCGACCGCGTCGATCAAGCAGTTGGAGGAGCGGCTCGGCGTGCAACTGCTGAGGCGCACCACCCGCCATGTCACCACGACGCTCGACGGCGAAGCCTATTACCAGCGCTGCATCGCCATCCTGGCCGACATCGAGGATGCGGAAGGCGGCTTCGGCGCGCATGAGGTGCGTGGACGGCTGAGCATCGACATCAACGGCCATTTGGCCCGCACCCTGGTCATCCCGGAATTGCCGGCGCTACTTGCCCGCTATCCCGAACTCTCGGTGCATATCGGGGAGGGCGACCGCTTGGTCGATCTCGTGCGTGAGGGCGTCGACTGCGTCGTCCGCGCCGGCACGCTGCCGGACAGCGACATGATCGCGCGCCGCATCGGCATGGCGCGCGAGGCGACTTTGGCCAGCGCCGCCTATGTCGAGCGCCACGGCCTGCCGCGCTCGCTGGACGAGCTTGCCGGGCACATGATGATCGGCTTCGTCTCGTCACGCACAGGGCAGGTGATGCCGCTGGAATTCACCGTCGACGGCAAGCTGCGCGAGATCGTCCTGCCGTCGCGGGTCACGGTCTCCAATTCCGACACCGCCGCCACGCTGGTGCGCCAGGGGTTCGGTCTCTACCAGGCGCCGCGCCGCCGCTTCGCCGCCGACATCGAGGCCGGCCGCCTGGTCGAGGTGCTCGCGGACCATCCGCCGACGCCGACGCCGATCTCGGTGCTCTATCCGCCAAGCAGGCAGCTTTCGCCCAGGGTGAGGGTGTTCGTGGATTGGCTGGTGGAGATTTTGGGACCGAAGCTGGATGCGAGGTGAAAGGGGCGCAAGCCGTCAAATGTTGGCGGGGCAGCACCCCCCTCTGCCCTGCCGGGCATCTCCCCCTCAAGGGGGGAGATTGGCAGCTTCGGGAGCCCGCTCG
>JBFLWR010000216.1:0-12937 GCA_040755925.1 Pseudomonadota bacterium | reverse complement strand
TAAACGATCGCCCGGATCTTCTCGGCCGTCGCCAGCAAGGGCTTGGCGATCTGGGCGGCTCGCCGGCGATCGAGCCTTGCCGAAATGGTGGAGATCGAGATAGCCAGATGTCCCTGTCCGGCGCGATCCAGGATGGGAGCCGCGATGCCGGCGACGCCCTTGAAGGTCACGTTAGTCGCCCAGCAAAAGCCATGCGCGCGAAACTCCGCGAGTTCGTTTCTGAGCGATTCCGCGTTGCCGGCGCCGAACATTCCCGGCGTCAGTTCGGAGCGGCGTATGATCTCCTCCGCCTTTTTGACGGGCATCGCGGACAACAGCGCGTGGCCGCAATGACTGCCGACGAGAGGCACGCTGTGGCCCGCTTCGACGTAATGGGTGCGGATCGGAAACTCGCCCTCGCAGCGCAATATGTAGAAAGCGCGCTCGGCCCTGCGAATAGCCAGGTAGGTGGTATCGCCGGTCTGATCGGCCAGGTCCTGGATGAGACGGCGCAGCGGCGCGATATTCTGTATCGGGCTGGGTGCGATGGTCCCGATCTCGAACAATTCTGCCCCAAGAACATAGCGCTTGGCCTGGTTCTGTTTGATGAACCGCTCCTTGACCAGCGTCGATAATATCCGGTGCACGGTGGGGCGCGCTATATTGGTGCTGATGGCAATGTCTTGAAGTCTGACGCCGAGGCTTCCGTGCCTGCTGACCTCGCGGATTATCGAGCACGTCTTTTGGGTGACCAGGCTGCCATTCCTGTCGCTTTCATCGGCGGTCATCGGCTACTAGCGCTCCGGATAAGCTCATGGCGGCGGGTTTGAGCCAGGCGTCCCAAGTCGCCGAGGCGCACTGGCGGGACTTTTGAAGCCACGCGGTTTTCGCGGCTCTTCACTATGAGGTGACGCAACATCGAAGTACCGCATTGAAGGCCTCAGTTCTGTCCCACATTACCATGTGAGAGGCCTTTGAAAGAACGCAGAGGTCAGCGCCGGGTATGAGACGAGCCAGCTTGATCGCTCGCTCGGTTGGAGCTGTCGGGTCTTGCGCTCCCCAGATCAGCCAGGTTCGCGCATCGATTCCCGCAAGGAAGGGATCGATCAATTCGGTTTGCTTCGCCATGTAAGCCGCAAAGTCGCTTTCTTCGGCCGCCGATCTGCGAAACATGTCGAGTTGACCGCGCTCGACCGCCAAATGGTAGTTCCGGCTGAGCATCGCTTTGATCGCTGGCGTCGAATTGTGGACCAGCGGCGCATTCATCTCCAAGAAGCCCTCTACTGTCTCGGCCCCGGCGCTGTAATCGTAGATCGAACGTCCCGCCGCGCGCCACCCGTCATCGAGCGCTCCGCCCAACACCGGCGCCGCCGAACCGCTCGATACGATGATCAGATTTTGCGACAGTTCGGGATACTCGATCGCCATGCGAAGCGCGACGAAACCGCCCTCGGAATGCCCGACCAAGGTGGCGCGCTCGACGCCGAGCTCGTTCAGCAAGGCCTTGATATACGCGCCGCGCCGGGTGCGGTCGACATAGCCGCCGTCTGGAAGCCCATCGGAATTGCCGAACCCCACATTGTCCGGTGCTATGACCCGCGCATACGGCGCCAGGGCCGCGATCGTGTCGCGCCAGGTCGCCATTGCGTCGATCGCAAGGGACGCCCCATGTATCAGGACGACTGGAGGACCGGCTCCAGCTTCAACGTAATGGGTCCGCACACCGTTGGCGTATGCGTATCTGGATTGAAAGTTAACCAATATCGCCTGCTCTTGGAGATGAAGCGGGCCGGATTCCGGCCGGCATCCGGCCTTTGAAAAACCCGTCAGACGAAATAAAGCTGTTCGCTGATGCGGTAGCCGCCGAAGACCGGCGTCGGTCGCAGTCCCTTGACGTTCTTGGCTGAACCGAACAGCAGTGTGTTGAACACCGGCAGGATCATGCCGGCGTCTTCCTGGATCAGCGACTGGGCCTCATGGTAGAGCGCCTTGCGTTTGGTGACGTCCAGTTCGGCGCGGGCCTCGTTGACGACTTTGTCGAACCGCTCGGAACTCCAGAATTGGTCGTTCCAGTTCGCGCCGGTCATGAAACCCATGCTCAGGGTCATGTCAGCCGATGGCCGCCCGGTGCCGAATGAACCGCAAAATGGCGTCTTCATCCACACGCTCGACCAGTAGCCGTCGCTTGGCACGCGCTTGACTTGCATGTTTATGCCGGCAGTCGAGCAATCCTCCTGGAACAGCGATGCCGCCGATTCCGCGTTGGGAAAGGAGGCTTCCGAGACGGCGAGTTCAATGGGAGCCGCTATTCCTGACCTCTTGAGATGAAATGCCGCTTTTTCAGGATCATGCGGACGCTGCGGGATGTCAGCGGCATAATATGGGTCGAGCGGACTGATTGGCTGGTCATTGCCGAGTTGCCCGAAGCCGCTCATCACGAGCTTGATCATCTTCTCGCGGTCGAGCGCGTATTTGAGGGCCAGGCGAAAATCTTTGTTGTCGAAGGGCGCCTTGGTGACCTGCATGGGATAATAGTAGAATCCCGAGCTCGGCAGTTCGATCACGTCAATCAACCCACTGACCCTCAGCATGGGCACCAGCTTGGGATCGATACGGTTGATGAAATGCACGGCGCCGGACTGCAAGGCGCCGAGGCGGGCCGTCGCGTCGTTGATGCCTATGGTTTCGATGCTGTCAACGAATCCAGCATTTTCCTTCCAGTAGTTCGGGTTGCGCTTGGCCAGCACTCTCACCCCCGCCTGAAACGTGTCGATCACATAACCGCCGGTGCCGATGCCAGATCCGATATCGGCGCCCTCCGGAATTATGATCACATGGTGGTCGGAGAAGATGTATGGCGCGTCTGCATTAGGCTGCTGAAATTCGACGACGACCTCATAGGCGGAAGGGGCGGTGATTTCCTTCAAGGTGGTCAGGAAAGCCCTGACCGGCGACTTGGTGTCCTTGCCGTAATGGAAGCGCAGCGAATAGAGGACATCCTTCGATGTCATTTCCTTGCCATTGTGGAACTGCACGCCCTTGCGCAACTTGAAGGTCCATTTGTTGGCCTCGTCGTTCGGCTCCCAGCTCTCGGCGAGCTCCGGCATCAGCTTTCCGTCGGCCCCAAGCTCCACAAGGCAATTGCCCCATTGATTGTTGAGCGTGTTCTGAAAGGTGCCGAGCGTCTTGAGGGGGTTCAGACTGTCCGACGTCGACGAGCCTTCCAAACCAAGAATGAGATGGCCGCCTCGCTTGGGTGCGTCCTGCGCCAGTAGCGCCCCTGGAAACGCCGGCGCCGTCGCGGCGGCGATGGTCGCCTTCAGCACGCTGCGGCGGTTCCACAGCGCCAGCGACGATTTTTGATTGTCGGACATTTCCTCACTCCCCATTGTTGAATGCGTTCGCGCGGCAATTCGGGTCTTTCGGCCCTCGGAGCGTCATCTGCGCGCTGGACGGCTCTTTCGGCCCGACTGCCATCGCGGGCCCGATCGCCCATGTTCAAGCAACCCCCACAGTCGAGCCCACCGCTCGAAACGTGTAGCTCCACAAGGAGCCAGGCAAGAAGATGAGTCCGTTAGTTGGACGTCCGATACTGCGCGCCGGACTGGATGGCGAACGGGACCCCATCATTTTACGATGCGGCCCGTTCGCTGCCGAGACCCGGTCGAAGCGGCTTCGCGAGGTCAGGCAAAATAGAGTTGTTCGCTGATGCGGTAGCCGCCGTAGACCGGTGTCGGAACCATACCCTTCACGTTCGTCGCCGAACCGAACAGCAGCGAGTTGAAGACCGGCAGGATCATGCCGCAGTCGTCGTGGATCATCAGCTGCGCCTCGTGATAAAGTTGCTTGCGCTTCGCTTCGTCGAGCTCCGCCCGGGCGGCGTTGACCACCTTGTCGAAGTCAGGGCGTTTCCAGTTGCTGTCGTTCCAGGCGGCGGATGAGAGGAAGCCCATGCTGAGCGTCATGTCGGCGCAGGGCCGCCCTGTGGAATAGGAACCGCAGAACGGCACCTTGCCCCATACATCGGACCAATAACCGTCGCTGGGGACGCGCTTGATCTGCAGGTCGAGCCCGGCCGCCCGGCAATCCTCCTGGAACAGCGCGACCGCGGCCTCGGCGTTCGGGAACGACGCCTCGGCGACGGCCACTTCGATCGGTCTCGTAACGCCCGACTGCTTCAGGTGGAATGCCGCCTTTTCGGGGTCATGCGGGCGCTGGGGTACATCCTTGGAAAAGAATGGATCCAGGGGACTGACCGGCTGGTCGTTGCCGACCTGGCCGAAACCGCCCAGCACCAGCTTGATCATCTTTTCCCGGTCGAGGGCGTATTTCAAGGCCAGGCGAAAATCCTTGTTGTCGTACGGCGCCTTGTCGACCTGGATCGGATAGTAATAGAAGGCTGAGCTGGGCATTTCGATCACGTCCAAAGCGCCGCCGGACCTGATTGCCGGGACCAGTTTCGGATCGACGCGATTGATGAAATGCGCAGCTCCGGACTGCAATGCGCCGAGACGGGCCGTGGCATCGTTGATGCCGATTGTCTCGATGCTGTCGGCGAAGGCTGCCCCTTCCTTCCAATAATTCGGGTTGCGTTTGGCGAGAACCTTTACGCCGGGCTGGTAGGAATCGATGATGTAGGGGCCGGTGCCGACAGGTCGATCCATGCTGGCGCCCTGGGGAATGATCAGCGTCTTGTGGTCGGTGAAGATGAATGGCGCGTCGGCATTCGGTTCATTGAACTCCACCGTGATCTCATGCGTTCCGGATGCCCTGATCTCCTTGAGGGTCGTCAGGAATGCCGCGACCGGCGAGGTCGAGCCCTTGCCATGATGAAAGCCAAGCGAATAGACGACGTCGGCGGCGTCCATTTCCTTGCCGTTCTGGAACTGCACGCCCTTCCTCAGTTTGAAGGTCCACGAGGTTGCGGTCTTGTTTGGCTCCCAGCTTTCCGCCAGTTCCGGCTTGGCCTTGCCGTCCGAGCCTAACTCGACAAGGCAATTGCCCCATTGCAGATTGATGGTGTTCTGAAATGTGCTGATCGACTTCAGCGGATTGATCGAATCCGACGCCGATGCCCCCTCCAGCGCCATAATGAGATGGCCTCCGCGCTTCGGCGTTTGCGTCTGCGCCATGAGGGCCCGCGGCAGCGCCGGCGCCGCGAACACCACCGCTCCCGCCTTGAGCAGGCTGCGCCTGCTCCATCTGGTCCCATTTGAAGATGCGGATTTCGGCATGTTTCTTACTCCCCGTGGTTTTGTTTGCGATAAGCGACCGCCGGCTTGGCGCCGGTCTCGGTCGCTGGTTTTTAACGAGGCAGGACGAGGCGCCCCTGGTTCGACCGTTCCTGCGCTTTGGCGACAACCACGCTAAGGGGAGAGGGCGCGCAGTCAAATCTCACAGTCCGTCAGGTGGACATGGCGAGCGAAAGCTCGGCCGGCTCGATGCCGTGCTCGACGCTTCTTGCGTACGTGGCGCCACCCGCGCGGCCGCCAGTCCGCATAGTGAACTCGCCCGTTGTGCCGACCATGACCAGCGGTAAGGATCGGTGCGGAACGCGGCGCTCCGCTGCGATGGCATCCATGTTTCAAGGTGAGAAATGACAGGCCTGAATGAACGTCTCGAGCGCGGCTGGAAGGCGCGGAGGGAGGCTCTGGGAGAAGAGCGTTATGCCGGTCTGATGAAGGACCCATCCAAGGTGAACCGCCGATGGCAGGATTTCGTCGCCGAGTACTCCTGGGGCGAGTGCTGGACGGATCCAACGCTTTCGCCGCGCGACCGCAGTATTCTGATGCTTGGCATCAACGCGGCCTTGGGACGCCCCGAGGAGTTCGAGGGCCATGTGACCAACGCCCTGCGCAACGGGCTGTCGATGGACGAGATCGAGGCCCTGCTCGTCATGATCGGCGTCTATTGCGGCGTTCCTGTCGGCAGCATGTGCCATCGAGCCATCTCCAATGTGTTGAAGCAGCGCGCCGAAACGGAGTGAAGGCGGCTTTCGCGCTCGACAGAAACGGATTTGGAGTTCGACTTGCAGCAAGCATTCCTCACGGGCAGCCTGGAGTTTCTGCGCAGGCCCTTCGCCTCCAACATAAAGACCGGCGACCGCGTCCTGGTGCTCACCGACACGCGTCATGATCCGCGCGTGTGGCAGGCGGTGATGACGATCCTTGCCGAGCTTGGCGCGGACGCCAGCCTGGCGATGTTCGAACCGCGGCCGGCCGACTACTACGATCCGCCGGCGGTGATCGCCGAGGCAATGAGGCACAGCGACGTCAATGTCTTGCTTGCCTCGACGGGCATGCTGCACTCGCCGGCCAACATGAAAGCGATGGCCGCGGGCGTCCCCACCATCTGCCTCGATGGCGGCATGACGCTCGAGATGTTGCAGTCGGGGGGCATCACCGAGGACATGCACGCGATGACCGCGCGCAAGCACTATCTCGCCGTCAACGCCTTTGGCTCTGACCCGAAACAATGCCGCGTGACGTCGAAGCACGGGACCGATTTTACCTACAGCGTCGAGAAGCGTATCTGGGCGCCGCGGTTGCCCGACCTTTCAAGCGATCCCTACAAGATCATCGACATGCGAAAGATCGATGGGCGCGAAGGAAAGATGCCGCTGTTGTTCATGCTGCTGCCGGCGGGCGAATTGAACATCGCGCCGGTGGAGGGCACCGCGAATGGCCGTCTCGTTTTCGACCTGTGCATTCACCAGATCGGCCGCATCCACGAGCCGATCGCGCTCGACATCGAAGACAGCAAGATCGTCGGCATCTGTGGCGGTGTCGAAGCGCATACGTTGCGCCAGTACCTGGAAACCTATGGAGACCAGAACGCCTATTTCTGTCCGGCGGAAGCGTCGATCGGCGTCAACGCGAAGGCGATAGCGCGGGGCGTTCAGCGTGAGGACAAGAATATCCTGGGCACCATGCATTTCGGCATTGGCACCAATATCGATGTCGGCGGCAGCATCCTGTCCAACATCCATATGGACGGCGTCATCCTGCATCCCACGCTCTTTGTCGACGGCGTCGAGCGTATTCGGGAAGGGCGCTTCCTGGTGCCGCTCGATCGTCTTTTGGAGAAATAGCTTGAGACTCTCGCATCCTTTCGCTCCGGCTGGAAACCAGGGCTTTGCCGACGCGACGAGTGTTCAAGGAAGCCCGGCGGACTCCGCGCTCCTTATGAAAGAGCTCGCAGATGTACTGTAGGATGTCGAGAACGACCCTGGCGGCGGGCGCCGTCGACGCGGCCGCCGCCAAATGGCCAAGAATGGTGGAGAAATTCGCCAAGAAAGGGCTGATCCTTCAACTGATGATGGTCGATCCCGCCACGCGCGAGCTGCGCAGCCTCACGGTGTGGGAGAGCGAGGCGATCATGCGCGCCCAGGAGGCGCGCGTCGACGCGTCCGATTTCGCGCGCGAGTTCGAACCGTTCTACGAGACGCCGATCGAATTCTCATACTTCGAGCCGCGATCCGGATTCATTGACGTCGATGCTTTTATAGGGATCGCCGCGCCCGGAAAGGCAAACGACATCTGGTTTCATAATCCGCAGGCCGGGTCGGACTAGCGCTGCCAGCTTCAGATTTCATGGCCGGGATGGAACGATCCCTTGAAATGCAACAGCGGAGCTCCGCCCCGATTTTCATAGGCCGCCACGCCGCCGATTACGATCGCCGAACCAAAGCGTTCGATCTCCTCCTGGACGACGCAGTCGATCGCTCCGATGGCTGTCTTGAGGATTGGCGATCCTGTGGTCAAGGCGCCCCAGGTCTCGCTTTCGAAGCGAGCCGCGCCATTGATCCCTCGCTGCCCCGCGAAGATGCTGGCCAGTTCCTGCTGGCCGCGTTCCAGGTAGTTCACGGCGAATGCGCCGGAACGCCTGATCCCGGACAGGGCGGTTGTCTGAAGGCCGACGCTCATCATCAGCGTCGGCGGATCCACCGACAGATGGGTGACCGACAATGCCAGGAAACCTGCCGGCGAGCCGCCATCCATCGTCGTCACGACCGCGGCGCCGACGGCGCGGCCGGAAAGTGACCGCCAAAATTCTGCTGGCGGGATGGTTGCGACATGCGTCATCTCGATCTTCCAGCTTCAGCGCTGCGCAAATACATCGTCGGACCTTTTCAAAAGTCGCCGGTCAGCTCAGGTTACCGGGACCGGCGCGGGAAATGTCGCGAACGGAGGCTCATTCCGCCGGCGTCTGAAGGGAAAACTTGTTCTTCCGTCCCGCTCGCTCATATTGCAACCCGCATACCATTTCGTATCCGACGCCGGCGTCAAGCGTCATGTTGAGCTGCTGGACGACATGCCGGTTTGCGATCCGCTTGGTCCAGGCCAAGGCGTAGGCGCTGCGCTTGAGCAATCTATCGCACAGCGCGTCGACCTTAGCGTCGAGCTCTTCCCTAGCGACGGCATCGTTGATGATCCTGTGGTCCGCGAGTTCCGCCGCCGTCATCATCGGGCCCAGCATCAGCCACTCCTTGGCTTTCGCGGGCGACATCAAGAGCGGAATCAGCGCGCCTCCGCCGTCGCCGGGCACCAGCCCGTAGTCCGGGCCAACCTCGTGTTCGGCCATGGCCATGTGCATATGGCAGATACGCGCGTCGCGGTTGGCGACGATCAGATCGGAGCCGAGCGCCAGGCTGGCGCCGAAACCGATGGCATCGCCATTGACCTTAGCGATCACGGGCTTTTCCATTTCCGCCAGCGTCATATGCGTGCGCACGACGCCCGTGAATGTCAGCCAGGCATTGTCTGGATCGGCCATATAGCGGACGCCATCGTCGGAGCGAAACCACGCGTTGCCTGGAGCGACCAGAAAATTGGCCTCGTCGCCCGTCATCACCACGATGCGAACCGAGTGATCGGCGCGTATTGCGTTGAGAACGTCTCCGACATCCCAATGCGTGTCGTCGCCCGGGCCGGCGAGACTTTTCTCATAGGGAATGAAGCGGATCGTGGCGATTTGCTCGCGGATTTCGATGTTCATTGTGCGGTAGCGCTTGTAGGTCGCCATTGGCTTCGTCTCACCTTGCCTTCGGCGCAAAGCGTTCGTCGATCTGCGCCAGGTATTCGGCCGGCAGTTTCGCCCGCGAAGCCCGCATGTTCTGCTCGACCTGGGCGGGGGTGGACGCGCCAGCAATCACACTGGCCACGACCGGCCGCGCCAACAGCCATGAGATTGCGACCTCGATCATGGTAAGGCCGGTCGCGGCGCAGATCGGTTCGAGAAACGCCACCACGTCGAGGTTGTGATCGCTCAGATGCTCGGCCGCGAGCTGGCCCGAGTTGGCGAGCCTGCTGCCTGGCGGCTTCTCCTGGCCCCGGCGGTATTTGCCCGAAAGAACGCCGCTCGCCAGAGGCGAATAGGGGACAAGGCCAAGACCGAACGCCTTCATCGCCGGAAGCATCTCCCGCTCAATGCCGCGCGAGGCGATGTTGTACTCTTCCTGGCACGAGACGTAGGCTGGAAAACCAGCCGTCCTCGAGATCCACAACGCGTCGATCACCTGCCAGGCCATCAGGTTCGAGCATCCGATGTAACGGACCTTGCCGGAGCGAACGAGATCGCCAAGCGCCTCCAGGGTCTCCGACATGGGCGTCTTAGGGTCGGGCCAATGCAGTTGATAGAGGTCGATGTAGTCGGTCTTGAGCCTTCGCAGGCTCTGCTCGACCGCCGACATGATGTAGGCGCGCGAAGCGCCTTCTGCGCCCGGATACATCTCAAGGCCGAATTTCGTGGCGACAACGACGTCGTTGCGGCGCGGTCCGAGGATCTTGCCGAGGTACTCCTCGGACCCGCCCCGGTTTCCATAGTAGTCGGCCGTGTCGAAGAAATTGATGCCCAGGTCGAGGGCCTTATGGACCACGGCGCGGCTTTCCTCGAGGCCGAGGCGGCCGCCGAAATTGTTGCAGCCGATGCCGACTTCCGAAAGCGACAGGTCCGATTTCCCGAGTTGACGCATCTTGATCCTTGCTGCCGTCGGCGCGCCGTGGCGCCTAGTTGATTGTTCGGCCGACGACCGCGCCAAGCTCTGCCTTCAGCGCGTCGGCCTCAAGGCGCAATCTCGAATATGCCGCGACGGCCTGTTGCGCGCCGCGCTGGCCGATGAAAAAGCCATGGCCGCCATGCACGGGAAAGGTAAGGCGCGCCGGGGCCGTTCTGACCAGCGCGCGCAGCCTCGTCCATGCCAGGGGAGGCAGCGCCGGGAAATCGACGCCGCGCAACCAGTCGAGGATGATCTTCTGTGTTGTGAAAAAGCCCCACATGAATGTGTCGGCCATGGCGTGCGTGGAGTCGGTCGCAAAGTCCGGCTGCATGACTGCGACCAGCGGATAATTGGCGAAATCGAACGGCTGGCTGTCTTCGATGGCCTCGGCCTGGTCAATCTCGAACGAGCCGTTCTTGTGACGCAGCGGATACCCCACGATGTTGAGCGGCGTCATGCCGACATATTCGGACAGAAAGCGCGCATCGTCCACGGGTCGGCGGCCATTGAGGCGCTCCGCTTCGTCGAGCGCCACGCACCATTCAGGGAAAAGATCGCTCTGATCTGGAATGCCGCCATGGCCTGGTTTGAGCCGGGACCAGTCGCCCCACGCCAGTTCCGGCACTGGCGGCGTGGCGGCCAGCGATACGAACAACGCGATGGAAAGTCCGCGTTCGCGCGCCGCCACCTGGGCCGACCGCACAACCTTCCCGGCCATGCTCCAGCCCGACAATATGAATGACCTGCTCAGTCCATGCTCGCGAATGTATTGCCCGGCGATATCCGCGATCAGCTTGCCCCAGTCGCGGACGCCGAAGTTCGGATCGACATCGGGAATGAGATTGTCGCGGGTCTCTATCGGATAAGACAGAGCCAGGAAGCTGTAACCCTCCCGCTCGACCCAGTAGGCCATGAAATCCTCTTCGTTGCAGCCCGGATGCCCGTAAGCGATCCGCCCGGTGCACAACATGCCGGGGACGAAGACGATAAGCGGCTTGTCCAGTTGGCCGAGACGAAAACGCGAAAGCGTGGAATGCCCGGCTCCGCTTCGGATTTCTTCTCCTGGCCAAAACTTGGCCGCCTCCCGTGGCATATGCGTATGTCTCCGGCGATTTCATGGAAAACCTGCCGCGCCGTGCGCCGCGGCAGGTTAACGGGTTTGGACCGCCAGCGCTCGTCTCAGGCGAACCACCAGCGTTCTGCCATGCGCAGCCCGTCGAGCTGGAAGTTGCCGGCCTCGGTGTTGGCCATCACGTTTTTCTGGCGCGCATAGAGGTTGTTCATGAAAAATGGGATCAGGTCGCCGCTCTCGTCGGCGGCCTGTTTCTGCAGCGCGGCGTACATCTCGGTCCGCTTGGGCTGATCCTGTTCGACGCGCGCCTGCTTGAGCAATTTGTCGAACGAGTCGCTCTTCCAGGCGGATTCGTTCCACGTCGAAGTCGAATTGTAGCAGAGCGTGAGAATCCAGTCGGCCGTCGGCCTGCCGCTCCAGTACGAGACGGTGAAAGGCGCCTTCATCCAGACATTCGTCCAGAAGCCGTCCTGAGGCACTTGGACGATATTGATGTCCAGGCCGCAGGCCGCGGCAGTCTCCTTGAAGACGGCCGCCGTGCCGACCGCGCCGTTGAACGGCGCGTCGCAAACCTTCAAGTCGATCGCGCCGCCCGAATAGCCTGATTTCTTGAGGTGGAACTTGGCCTTGTCTGGATCGTAGTCACGCTGCGGCAAGTCTTTCGCGTAGTATTTTTGAATGCTGGAGACCGGGTGGTCGTTGCCGAGCGACGCGTAGCCGTGGAAGACGCGCTCAATGATGTCCTTGCGGTTCATGGCGTATTTCACCGCCATGCGGAAATCGTTGTTGTCGAACGGCGCCGCATTGCAAAGCATCGGGAAGGAAGCAAAGCGCGTCCCGACGATGTTCGACACAACGACCGAGCTCTTCTTGCTCAGCTGTTCGGTGAAGCGGGCATCGAGACGATCGATGGCATCAACGCTGCCTGCCAGCAGGGCCGAGACGCGCGCGTTGGTGTCGTTGATCGGCAGCAGGATGACCTTGTCGAAATGGGCGCGTCCCTGCTTCCAGTAGTTCGGGTTGCGCTCCGTCTCGAGCGTGACGCCTGGCTGGAAATTGGTGAGCTTGTAGGGGCCGGTGCCCATGCCGGACAAGACGCCCGCCTCATTGCTGGGGCAGATGGCCGCCATCATGTCGGTCAGGATGTAGGGAAAATCCGCATTGCCGTCTTCGAGGATGAAGACGACCTCGTGATCGTTTGTCTTCTTGAGGTCGGCAATCTGGTTGGCGACGCCGGCGAAGTTGGATTGCGAATTGGGGCCTCGATGGCGGTTCATCGTGAAGATCACGTCATCGGCGCCGAAATCCTTGCCGTTGTGGAACTGGACGCCCTTGCGCAGCTTGAAGGTCCAGGTCTTGAAGTCCTTCGAAGGCTCCCAACTCTCGGCAAGTTCCGGCACGAGGTTGCTCTTGTCATCGAGCTCGATCAGGCAATTGCGGATCGTGAACTGCACGCTCGACAGAAACTCGGTGGCGATCTTGGCCGGGTCGAGCGTGTCCCCCGATGAGCCGCCGCTGATGCCCAGACGGAACGTGCCGCCCTTTTTTGGCGTCGCGTCGGCGGCGAAAGCCGGCAGCCCGAAGGCTGAGCTGGCGATTAGGCCCGAGGCCGCCTTCAGCAGGCCTCTGCGATCCATAAGCAAATCCATTTTTTCATCCTCCCAACATTGGCGGTTTCTATTAGTGCATCAGGTCCGCCTAACGGTATTACGATATGCCCGAATTCCATATTAGTCAACGATGTTTACCCAAGGGAAGCAAAGGGGTCCGGGTGCCTGCCCGCCGAGCGGCGGCGCCGATATTTCAGGATTGCGTCGGAATCCTATCCGCGAGATCTGCGCCCGTCGCACAAGATCGAATGCGGCCGGGGAAGCCTCGGGCGGTTGCGG
>JBFLWR010000215.1:0-16219 GCA_040755925.1 Pseudomonadota bacterium | reverse complement strand
GTCTCGACCAGCGCGTCCTGCAACTCGGCGATGAGCGCGTCCGAATGGAACGGCGTCGGCGTGATGCGCAGCCGCTCTGTGCCGCGCGGCACCGTCGGATAGTTGATCGGCTGGATGTAGATGCCGTGGACGCCGAGCAGGCGGTCGCTCGCCATCTTGCAAAGCTCGGGGTCGCCGACCAGCACAGGCACGATATGGGTGGAGGATTCCATCACCGGCAGCCCGGCAGCTGCAAGCACTTCCTTGGTTCGCGCCGCCTGGCGCTGCTGCGCGTCGCGCTCGGCCTGCGAGCGCTTCAGATGCCGGATCGAGGTGGTGGCCGCGGCGGCGATTGCCGGCGGCAATGCAGTGGTGAAGATGAAGCCCGGCGCATAGGAGCGCACCGCGTCGATGACGGCGCTGGTCCCGGTGATATAACCGCCCAGCGTGCCGAAGGCCTTCGCCAGCGTGCCCTCGATGACGTCGATGCGGTCGGCCAGGCCCTCGCGCTCGGTGATGCCGCCGCCGCGCGGGCCGTACATGCCCACCGCATGGACCTCGTCGATATAGGTCATGGCGTTGTAGCGTTCGGCGAGCTCGACGATCTGCCTGATCGGGGCGATGTCGCCATCCATCGAATAGACGCTTTCGAACACGATCAGCTTGGCGCGCTCGCGCCCGGCCGCCTGCAGCAGGCTCTCAAGATGCGCCACGTCGTTGTGGCGGAAGATCTTCTTTTCGGCGCCGGAGCGGCGCACGCCCTCGATCATCGAGGCGTGGTTCAGCTCGTCCGAGATGATCAGGCAGTTGGGCAGCAGCCTGGCGATGGTCGAGATCGAGGCTTCGTTGGAGACGAAGCCCGAGGTGAAGACGAGCGCCGCTTCCTTGTCGTGCAGGTCGGCCAGCTCATGCTCGAGCTCGACCAGCGGGTTGGAGGTGCCTGAGATGTTGCGGGTGCCGCCGGCGCCGGAGCCCATGCGGCCGGCCGCGGTCTGGAAGGCGGCGATGACATCGGCGTTCTGGCCCATGCCGAGATAGTCGTTGGAGCACCAGACGGTGATCTCCTCGGCGCGGCCGTTGGAGCGCCAGATGGCGCGCGGGAACTTGCCCACGATGCGCTCGAGGTCGGCGAAAACACGGTAGCGACGCTCGGCGTGGAGCTGGTCGATCGCGTCTTCGAAGAACCGCTGATAGTTCATGTCGACTTCCCAATTTTGCGGCCGGATCATAGTCATTGGCCAGATGCGCGTCCACCGCGCCTTACCGGTCAAAATGCCACGCCCCGGGCCTGTTCCTAACGATGGCCGAACGTGGCCTATTCCCGGGGTGTGAACCGATTTTGTTTCGGTACGATGCCTCGTGCGAGAGGAACTGTTACGAAGTTAACATTCAGGGTTTTAATGGGCTTGCGGCGGGGTTTCCAGCACGGCGGCTGTTGAGACAGTTTCCGATAAATCTTGATCAGCGAGGATGATGATGACGGTTTTGGTGACGGGCGGTGCCGGTTATATCGGCAGCCACATGGTCTGGGAGCTACTGGACGCCGGCGAGAGCGTCGTCGTCCTGGATCGGTTGTCTACCGGCTTCGAATGGGCGGTTGCGCCTGAGGCAAAGCTCGTCGTCGGCGATGTGGCCGACCGCGATCTGGTCGGCAAGATCATCCGCGAGAACAAGGTCGACGCCATCATCCACTTCGCGGGCTCGATCGTGGTGCCGGAATCGGTTTCCGACCCGCTCGGCTACTATGAGAACAACACCTGCAAGACCCGCACGCTGATCGAGACCGCCGTGCGCGAGGGCGTGCCGCATTTCATCTTCTCATCCACTGCGGCCGTCTATGGCGGCGCGGGCCTGGAGCCAGTGCGCGAGGATGCGCGGCTGGCGCCGGAGTCGCCCTATGGCCTCTCCAAGCTGATGAGCGAATGGATGCTGCGCGACGCGAGCCTCGCGCACGACATCCGCTACACCGCGCTGCGCTATTTCAACGTCGCCGGCGCCGATCCTCGGGGCCGCACCGGCCAGTCGACGCCGGGCGCCACACACCTGATCAAGGTGGCCTGCGAGACCGCGCTCGGCAAGCGGCCCTTCATGCAGGTCTTCGGCAACGACTACCCGACGCCGGACGGCACCTGCATGCGTGACTACATCCATGTCAGCGACCTGGCGGCGGCGCATCGTCTGGCGCTGCAGCGGCTGCGCGAAGGGGGCGCCAGCCTCGTCGCCAATTGCGGCTACAGCCACGGCTATTCGGTGCTCGAAGTCATCGAGAGCGTGCGCCGCGCCTTCGGCAAGGATTTCGAGGTGCGGATGGGCGACCGCCGCCCGGGCGATGCCGCCGCGGTTGTCGCCAATTCCGACCTCGCCCGCAAGGAGCTCGGCTGGACGCCGCAGCGCGACGATCTCGACCTGATCGTCAAGGACGCTTTGGCCTGGGAGCGCATCCTGACGACCAAGAATTCCGTCAGGAACTGACCTGTTGGGCCAAGGGCTCGCAGGGCGCGTTGATACGCGGTATTGAGGCTCGTCCAGCGTGGCGCGCAAGGCGCGCAGGTATGATCCTTGAGGGCCCATATGAAGGTTTTGGTGCTTGGAGCCGGTGTCGTCGGCACGGCGGCCGCTTACTATCTGGCTAAAGATGGTCATGAGGTGACGGTCATCGAGCGCCATGAGGCGGCGGCGCGCGGCACCAGCCAGTCCAATGCCGGCCTGGTGTCGCCGGGCGACGCCACCGCCTGGGCCTCGCCATCGGCCCTGAAGACCTTCCTTCGAGGGCTTTGGAACCATGAGCTCGGCATCAAGGTCAGGCCGAGTCTCGATCCCTATTTCTATGCCTGGAGCCTGCGCTTCCTGCGCGAATGCACCGTGGCGCGCATGCGCGCCAACACGCAGGTCAAGCTCAGGCTTGCGCTTTACTCGCGCGACTGCATCAATGCCCTTTCAGAGACGACTGGCATCCACTACGACGAGCGGAAGCGCGGCATCCTCTATTTCTTCCGCACGCAGAAAAGCCTGGACACCGGCACCGACAATTACCGCTATCTCGGCGAGCACGGGCTGCCGATCGAGATCGTCGGCCGCGACCGGCTGGTCGAACTGGAGCCGGGGCTCGCCGGCGTGAAGGAAAAGATCGCCGGCGGCGTCTATTCGCCGATCGACCAGACCGGCGATTCCAAACAGCTCGCTGACAAGCTCGCGGCCTACGCGGCCGAAAAGCTCGGGGTGAAGTTCCTGTTCGGCACTACGGTTCAGGGCCTCGACATCGAAGGCGACCGGGTGCGCGCCGTCATGACCTCCGCCGGACCGATCACGGGTGACGCCGTGGTCATTTCCATGGGGCCGGAAAGCGGCCTGCTCGGCCGCCGCTACGGCATCGACCTGCCGGTCTATCCGGTGAAGGGCTATACCGTGACCGTCCCGCTGGAGGACGAGAGCAAGGGGCCGACAATGGGCGGCGCCGACGAAGACAGGCTGATCGGCTATTCCAGGCTCGGCAACCGGCTGCGCATGTCGTCCACCGCCGAGTTCACCGGCTTCGACCGCAGCTTCAAGCCGCGCGATTTCAACTCGATCCTGAACACCGGCAGGGACCTGTTCCCGGGCGCCTTCGATGAGAAGAAGGCGCTGTTTTGGGCCGGCCTGAGGCCGATGATGCCGAACTCGGTGCCAGTCTTCGGCCAGGCGAAATACCGCAACCTCTATCTCGACACCGGCCACGGCCATCTCGGCTGGACCATGGCCTGCGGTTCGGGAAAATTCCTGTCCGACCTCGTCGCTGGCCGCAAGCCGGAGATCGATCCGCAAGGGCTCCTCTACGGCAATTGATCAGTCGTCATGTTGGCTTTGGACCCACCCGCCCGCTATCCAATCAGCGAGCCGCCCGGGTTCAAGTTCGGCAACCTGCGCTAGATTGTCTTGCCTGGCGGCAAGATGTTCAAAGCCAATGACCTCGAAGTCAGAACAGTTGGCGGGATGATCATACCGCCCGCACGTTAGCTGCCACCCGCCATCGAAATGGCGAATGACCAATTCTATCGGCCTCTCCGCGCGAAAGACGTGCCCACATACGATGGCTCTTGTTTCCGGCTTTGAAGCTGCCACGGCTTATTGCCTATCGATTGCGGCGCCGGACGACTCTCGATCGCAGGGATCGATCACGATGCGCCATACTCTAACATAGTCGCCCCAGGCTGTATCGGTTGGTGGTTCGGTCCGTTCGCCTTTGCTCATGACCGTGGCGCCGTCCAATGCCAGAAGTGCAGCGCCGATGCTGGTTCCAGTCGACGTCTCAGATGCGATCACTGGCCTGCCTGTCGCCGCCGCAAGCATGCGGATGAACAGCCGGTTCTGCGCGAATGGCCCTTCCACCGTCGTCGGCCCGTCGCCGCCGATCAGCTCGAGGCAGGTCGCGGTCATCAGCGCCAGATAGAACGACACGGCCACGAAACGCTGGCTGGGGCTCAAATCCCCGGCATTGCGCCACTGCGCTGACCGGTGCGGGAACGGGCCAGAACCTTGCTGGGTGGAAGGCAGCAGCAGGGTCTGTCGCTCAAGCACGGCTGCGACGTCGTCCTCGCCCCAGTTGCCGGGCTGACCGTCAGTGAGCAACGAGAATTCGCGCCCGCCCATGAAGCGCGCCGACGGCACGGGCTCGCCGAGCGCGTTGACGTTGACCAGCGTGTCGCGCGCCGGGTCGAGCTCGACCTTTCGGCCACCCACCGCCATCGAGACCACCCAGGTGCCGGTCGAGACGACGGAGAAGGGCGGCGTGTCGGACAGCAGGTGTGGCAGCAGCGAGGCGTTGGAATCGTGCAGGCCGCAGAACACGGGCGTTGCCGGGTCGAGGCCTGTCCGTCGCGCAATCGCCGGCAGGATCGATCCCAGCTTGTCCTTTGCCGGCCGCACCGGCGCCATCAGCCGCCGCCAGCCCATCTGGTCTACGAGCGAGGAGTAATCCGCCTTCCAAGGGTTCCAGAGGTCGGTATGGCAGCCGAGGGACGTTACCTCGTTCGCGGCGATGCCAGTTAGCCGCAGCGCCCAATATTGGGCGTACATGAGGATCGCCGCCGCCTTGGCGAATTCGCCCTGAAGGCGCTTCTGCTGGAAGAACAGCTGCGCGCCGATGTTGAGCCCTGCCGGCAGGCGCGGCGTGCCAGTTTCGACAAAGGGTGGGCGAATGGCATCATAGTCCCGTGCCAGTTCGTCGATCCCGCTGAACTCGTAGTCGATCACCGGCAGTGCAAGATCACCCTCGGTATCCACCAGCACGCCCGTAGCACCATGCGTGGTGATGGAGATCGCATCGATGGGCTGCTCACGGTTGATGTCCTCGAGGCTGTCCAGGATGAAAGCCCAGAGGCGCTCGACATCGTGATGCGGGTAGGCGCCATCCGTGGCGACGGAATTCGCCACGCGGCGCAGCGCCACCTCGTTGAGCGTCGCCAGGTCGACCAGCGCCACCTTGGCATTGGTCTTGCCGATATCGATGACGGTGACGTGGCGGATCATGCCATATGGAACATGGTTTCCAGCGGCATCGCCACCGGCTCGTTGTCGAGCTTGGTTTCCATGACGTCGGCCATATGCGCCCACCAGCGCTGCATCAGCGGATGCTTCGGCAGATCGGCCATGCTGTGATCGCTGCCGCGCCACAGCACTCCGAACAGGATGCCGGTCTCTTCGTCGAGATGGATCGAATAGTCGGAAACGCCGGCCTGCTTCAAAAGCACGACCAACTCGGGCCAAATCTCGTCATGGCGGCGCTTGTACTCTGCCTTCATCCCGGGGTTGAGCTTCATCTTGAAGGCGTATTTTTCCATCAGGCGAATCGTCCTTCGCGAAGCCGCCGCCAGACGATGGGCAGCGCAATGACGATGATCAGCAAGAGGCCGATGAAGATCGACATGACGATGCCCGGCACGTTGAGCAGGCCGAGGCCGAACGTCACCAGCCCCATTATGAAGGCGGCAAGCACGACGCCCAGGATGCTGCCGGCGCCGCCGAGGATAGAGACGCCGCCCAGCACCACCATGGTGATCGCCTCCAGCTCATAGCCTTGCGCGATCGACGGCCGGGTCGAGCCGAGACGCGAGGTGATCAGCACCGAGGCGATGCCCGACATCAGCCCGGTCAGGCAGAACAGGATGAATTTTGTGCGGTCGACGCGTACCCCGGAGAACTGGCAGGCGACTGGATTGTTGCCGATGGCGAAGACGCGGCGGCCGAAGCTCGTGCGGTGCAGCACGAACCAGTAGATTAAAGCCGCGACAAGGAACAGCGCGAGCTCGAACGAGAAGACCCACCAGACATAGCCCTGGCCGAAAAAGGCGAAGCTCTCGGGGTAGCCCTTATAAGCTTGGTCGCCGAGGATGATGAAGGCGATGCCGCGGAACAGGCTCATCGTGCCGATGGTGACGACGATGGAGGGCAGGCCGAGCCGGGTAACCAGCAGGCCGTTGAAGGCGCCGCAGCCGAGCCCGACAAGGATGCCGATCAGCACCAGCGAAGGCGTGCCGGCTCCCCCCTGCACGGCCATGCCCATCAGCGTCGAGGCAAGCGCCACGATCGCCGCGACCGACAGGTCGATCTCGCCGGAGATGATCAGCAGCGCCATGGCCAGCGCGATCAGGCCCTTTTCGGTGAAGTTGAAGGTCAGGTCCGACAGCGACCACGGATCGAGGAAGTAGGGCGAGGCGAAGCTGTTGACGATGAAGATGGCGATCGCGATGACCACCAGCAGCGCCTCCCACGAGAAGATCGCGGAGGATAGCGGCTTGTCGAGCCGATCGGGAATGTGGCGCGGGGCAGGGGTGTCGGTCATGCCGCTTCCGCCTTTCTGAGGATGATGCGGCCCTGCCGGCGTTCGCCGCGCGCATTGAGCACGACTGCCAGGATGATGGCGCAGCCCGAGATCGCCATCTGCCAGAAGGGCGAGATGTTGATGACCGGCAACGCATTGGAGATGATGCCGAGGAACAGCGCGCCGAGCACGGCGCCGCCGACCGAGCCGATGCCGCCGGCGATCGAGATGCCGCCGATGACGCAGGCGGCGATGATGTTGAGCTCATAGCCGTTGGCGACCTCGACCGAGGCGATCACGTAGCGCGAGATCCAAAGATAGCCGGCGAGTCCGCCGATCATGCCGGAAATGCAGAACACGATGAACTTGGTGCGGCCGACGTCGATGCCGGCATAGACCGAGGCGGTCGGGTTCACGCCGATGGCGTAGATCGAGCGACCGACAGCCGTGCGCGTCATGACCAGGAAGAACAGCGCGATCACCGCGATCGCGATCCAGGACAGCACCGGAATACCGAGCAGCGCGGCGCGCTGGAAATTGATGAAGGCCGGGCTCATCTGGTCTGCATTGACCCAGGCGCCGCCGGAGACGACGAAGGTCGCGCCGCGATAGATGGTGAGCGTGCCGAGCGTGACCACGATCGACGGGATGTTCAGCCGCCACACCAGGAAGCCGTTGATGGCGCCGAGCACCAGCCCCACGACCAGGGCAATGACGATCAGCACCGGAATAGGGATCGCCGGGTGCGCGGCATTCAGCATCGCCACCACCATGCCGGTGAAGCAAAGGTTGGACGCCATCGAAAGATCGATCGAGCGGGTCAGGATCACCACCATCTGGCCGAGCGCCAGGATCATCAGGATCGCGGTGTCGTTGAACACCTGGCGCAGATTTGCCGGATCGGCAAAGCCCGGAAAGCGCGTTGAAATCAACCCGATCAGCACGACGATGCCGGCCAGCAGCCAGATCTCGCGATATTTGAGGAAGCTCTTCATGCCGCGATCCCCGCTGCCGTTCGAACCAGCGTCTCGGCGTCGAGCCCCTTGTTGTCGTAGGTGGCCGCGATGCGGCCCTCGCGCATGACGACGACCCGGTCCGACATGCCGAGGATTTCGGGCAACTCGGACGAGACCATGATCACCGAAAGACCTTGCGCGACGAGTTCCGCCATGAAGCCGTGCACGGCGGCCTTGGAACCGATGTCGATGCCCTTGGTGGGCTCGTCGAGGACGATGACCTTGGGCGTCGTGGCCAGCCATTTGGCGATGACCACCTTCTGCTGGTTGCCGCCGGAAAGCGTGCCGACATCCTGGCTGAGCGAGGAGGCGCGCAGGTCGAGCCGTTCGGTGTAGGAGCGCGCGAGCGCGAACTCTTCCGCCAGGCGGAGCATGCCGGACTTTGAGGTGCGGCCGAGCGAGGGAAGAGAGACGTTCTGGAAGATCGGCAGGCCGATCACCACGCCCTGCTTGCCGCGCTCTTCCGGCACATAGACGATGCCCGCCTCGATCGAATCCGCGGCCGATCTCGGCGCAAGGGAGTTGCCATCCAGCGAGATGGTGCCTCTGCTGGTGCGGGTGATGCCTGCGATCGCCTGCATCACCTCGCTGCGCCCGGCGCCGACCAGCCCGTAAAAGCCGAGGATCTCGCCTTTGTGCAATTCGAAGCCGATGTCGTCGAACTCGGTCGGATGCGACAGGCCTGAAACCGACAGCACCGCGGCGCCGATCTTCGGCTCGCGGTGCGGGAAGATGTGGTCGACGTTGCGGCCGACCATCATGCGCACGATCTCGTTCTGGCCGGCGTCCTTGAGCAGGCCCTCGCCCACCATCTCGCCGTCGCGGAAGACGGTGTAGCGGTCGGCGATGCGATAGATCTCGTCGAACTTGTGGCTGATGAAGAGCACCGCCTTGCCTTCGCTCTTCAGGAATTCGATCAAGAGGAAAAGCTCCTCGATCTCCTTCATCGAGAGCGCCGCCGTCGGCTCGTCCATGATCACGATGCGCGCATCGATCGACATCGCGCGGGCCACGGCCACCAGATGCTTGTTGGCGATGCCGAGGTCCTTGAGCCGGGCATCGGCGTCGATATGGCCGGCCCGCATCGTCTCCAGTACCTCGCGCGCATTTTTGCGCATGGTGCCCCAGTCGATGGTGCCGAAGCGGGTGCGCGGTGCGTGGCCGAGGAAGATGTTTTCGGCGACCGACAGATCATCGAACAGGACGGTCTCCTGGTGGATGGCGGTGATGCCGTGGCCGAAGGCGGCATGCGCGCTGGGCAGCGTCGTGGCCTGGCCATCGATGCTGATTTCGCCTGCATCGGGCTGGTAGATGCCGGTCATGATCTTGACCAGCGTCGACTTGCCGGCGCCGTTCTCGCCGATCAGCGCCGTCACCTGGCCTGGATAGAGCGACAGGCTGACATTGTGCAGGGCGCGCACGCCCGGGAAACTCTTGGAGATGCCGGAGAGCATCAGGCGAGGGCTTGCGCCTTGCGCCGGATCGGAAGGCCTGGGCCCATCCGTCGCCGCCTTGTGTTGGGCTGTCGTGTCCATATCCGTATCAGGCCCTGAGAGAAGGTCCGTTTGAAAATGCGGCGGGACGAGTGCCCCGCCGCACGCTTGAAGACGCCAGGATCAATAGATCTTGGAGAACTTCTCGATGTTGGTCTTGTCGAACTGGAAGGGCGGAGCCATCGCGGCCGAGTTGGTGTCGTCGAGCGTCACCTTGCCGACGCGGCCGATCGACAGCGTTGCGCCTGGCTTGGCCTCTTCCTTCTTCACGGCGAGGTCATGGGCGAGGTAGATCGCCGAATAGCCGAGGTCGATCGGGTTCCACAGCGCGACCGCTTGGGATGCGCCATTGTCGATGAACTTCTTGAACTCCGAAGGCAGGGCGAGGCCGGTGACGTTGACCTTGCCGATCAGGTTCTCGTCGGTGACGACCTGGGCGGCGGCGACGACGCCGACGGTGGTCGGCGCGATGATCGCCTTGAGGTTCGGATAGGACTTCAAAAGGCCCTTGGCCTGGTCGGTGCTCTTGGCCGAGTCGTCATCGCCATAGACGGTGGCGACCAGCTTGATCTTCGGGAATTTCTCCGGCAGCACCTTCTTCGCCGCCTCGATCCAGGCGTTCTGGTTGGTCGCCGTCGAGGACGCCGACAGGATGGCGACGTCGCCGCCTTCCGGCAGGTAGTCGGCGGCGAGCTTGATGATGGTCTCGCCGATCAGCCCGGTGTCGGACGGGTTGAGGTGGAGCTGGCGGCCTTCCTTGGCGACGCCGGAGTCCCACGAGATAACGGTGATGCCGCGTTCCATCGCCTTCTTCAGCACCGGAACCAGAGCGTCGGCGTCATTGGCCGAAACGGCGATGGCGTTGACCTTCTGCGCGATCAGCGAGTTGATGACCTCGATCTGCGCCTCGGCGGTCGCCTTGGTCGGGCCGGTGTAGATGACGTCGACGTCGCCCAGTTCCTTGGCCGCTTCCTCGGCGCCCTTGTTGGCGGCGTCGAAGAAGCCGTTGCCCAGCGACTTCACCACCAGCGCGATCTTGACGTTCTCGGCGTAGGCGGCGTTCACGAACATGGCGGCGGAAAAGGCCGCCGTGACCAGCAGTTTCTTCAAAAAGCTCATCGAATATCCTCCCTTGAGCGTTGCATTCCATCGCCGCTGCGGGCGCGAGTTGTCTTCAGGCCTGCAGTGAAGATTCTTCCTTGTCGCTTGACTGTTTGCTGGCGACGATCAGCGTCACCCCGGCTGTTTCGAGCATCTTGGCCTCGCGGTCCTCGATGCCGTCATCGGTGATCACGGTGGCAATGCGCGAAAGCCCGCACAGGATCAGGCTGGAGCGCATCCGGAACTTGGACGAGTCGACCAGCACCACCAGCTCGTCGGCCTGGTCGATCAGTTTCTGCTCGGCCTGGATCAGCAGCGGATCGCCCTCCATCAATCCGAGCGGCCCCAGCCCCTGAGCACCCATGAACATGCGACGCGCATAGAAATTGCGCGTCACGTCATTGTCGAAGGGCGACAGGATGATGTTTTGCTCGCGATAGATCGTGCCGCCCGATAGCATCACCGTGTTCTTCGAATGCTTGAGCAGATGCTCGGCGATCGGGAAGGAATTGGTGAAGATCGGCATGCGGCGCCCGGTCAGGAAATGCACCATCTGGAAAGTGGTGGTGCCGCCATTGATGATGATCGGTTCGCCGTCCGTGCACAGGTTCACGGCTTCGCGGGCGATCACCCGTTTCTTCGCGGCATTCAGCGTCTCGTTGACCGAGAAGGGGCGGCCGGCAAGGCCGATGAACTGCGGCGGCGAGATCGCCTCGGCGCCGCCGCGCACCCGGCGCAGGCGCTTTTGCACATGCAGCGCAGCGATATCGCGCCGGATCGTCGCCTCCGAGGAGTCCGTCAGGTCGACCATCTCCTGCACCGTCACCACAGGTTTTTCCTGGACGGCGGACAGAATGATCCTGTGGCGCTCTTTTTCGTGCATGGTTCCTCCCTGCCTGGCCATCAGGCACCACAAAGCGCGCAGTGTCAATCATTTCCGATCACATTATTTCATTGTGCAGTGCAATATGATCGATCTTGATCGTTTATGATTGACAAGGTCGCCGGTTGAGTAGACATTCCCGGCGACAAATGAGGGGCGCGGCGTTCGCGCTCCAAGGGAGGATTTCCATGCTCGACAAGCGCTCCGGCTCGCGCCTCGCCAATCTGTGGGACGACGCCAAGGCCGAAGGGATGAGCGGTCCCGAGCTTCTGGTTTACCGCTCGAACACGCTGGGCTCCGACAAGCGCGTGACGAACTACGGCGGCGGCAACACCTCGTCCAAGGTCTGGCAGAAAGACCCGCTGACCGGCGAGGATGTCGAGGTGCTTTGGGTCAAGGGTTCGGGCGGCGACAGCGCCTCGATCAAGCTCGACGGCTTCGCCACTCTCTACATGGACAAGCTGCGCGCCATCAAAGCTCTTTATCGCGGCGTCGAGCACGAGGACGAGATGGTGGGCTATCTCCCCCACTGCACGTTCAACCTCAATCCGCGCGCGGCCTCGATCGACACGCCGCTGCATGCCTTCGTGCCGAAGGCCTGCGTGGATCACATGCATCCTGACGCCATCATCGCGGTCGCCGCGGCCAAGGATTCCAGGGCGATCACCAAGGAGATATTCGGCGACACCATCGGCTGGCTGCCGTGGAAGCGGCCGGGGTTCGAGCTTGGCATGTGGCTGGAGAAATTCTGCCTGGAGAATCCCGAGGCCAAGGGCGTCGTGCTCGAGAGCCACGGCCTCTTCACCTGGGGCGACACGCCGAAGGAATGCTACGAGACGACGATTGCGGTGATCAACCAGGCGATCGACTGGTTCGAGCGAAAGTCGGAAGGCAAGGCGATCTTCGGCGGTGAAGTGGTGCAGGCGCTCGACGCGGCGGCGCGCCGCGCCATCGCCGCGAAGCTGATGCCGAGGATTCGCGGGCTGATCTCCGAGAAGAGCCACAAGCTCGGCCATTTCGACGATCAGCCGGCGGTGCTGGAGTTCGTCAACTCCAGGGACCTCCGGCCGCTCGCGGCGCTGGGCACGTCCTGTCCGGATCATTTCCTGCGCACCAAGATCCGGCCGCTGGTGATCGAGTTCGATCCGAAGAACCCGGACGTCGACGCCGTCATCGCGCGGTTGGCCGACGACATCGCCGCCTATCGCGTCGGCTACCAGGCCTACTACGACAGCTGCAAGCACCCGGATTCGCCGGCCATCCGCGATCCCAATGCCGTGGTCTATCTGATGCCGGGTGTCGGCATGTTCACCTTCGCCGGCGACAAGGCCACCGCCCGCATCTCCGGCGAGTTCTATGTCAACGCCATCAATGTCATGCGCGGCGCCTCGACGGTCTCGTCCTATGTCGGCCTGCGGGCGCAGGAGGCTTTCGACATCGAGTACTGGCTGCTTGAGGAGGCGAAGCTCCAGCGGCTGCCGAAGCCGAAGGCGCTCGCCGGCCAGATCGCGCTGGTCACCGGTGGCGCCGGCGGCATCGGCCGCGCGACAGCCAACCGGCTGTTGCGCGAAGGCGCCTGCGTGGTGCTGGCCGATATCGACGAGGCCGCGCTCGCCGCCGCCAACGAGGAGCTTGCCAAGGCCTATGGCAAGGATTTCGTCCGGCCGGTTCGGATCGACGTGACTTCCGAGGACCAGGTGACCGCCGGTTTCGCCGAGACTGCGGTCGAGTTCGGCGGCATCGACATTCTGGTTTCCAACGCCGGCCTTGCCTCTTCGGCGCCGATCGAGGAGACGACGCTGGCGCTCTGGAACAGGAACATGGACATCCTGTCGACCGGCTATTTCCTCGTCTCGCGCGAAGCCTTCCGGCTGTTTCGCGCGCAGAAGATCGGCGGCAACGTGGTCTTCGTCGCCTCCAAGAACGGGCTCGCCGCCTCGCCCAATGCCGCCGCCTATTGCACCGCCAAGGCCGCCGAAATCCACCTTGCGCGCTGCCTGGCGCTGGAAGGCGCGGAAGCGCAGATCAGGGTCAATGTCGTCAATCCGGATGCGGTGCTGCGCGGCTCCAAGATCTGGACCGGCGAATGGAAGGAACAGCGCGCCGCCGCCTACAAGATGTCGACCGACGACCTTGAGGAGCATTACCGCTCGCGCTCCATGCTGAAGCGTTCGGTGTTCCCGGAGGATATTGCGGAAGCGATCTATTTCTTCGCCTCCGACATGTCGGCCAAGTCGACCGGCAACATCGTCAATGTCGACGCCGGCAACGCGCAAAGCTTTACGCGATAGCCTTCCTTCTCCCCGTTTCACGGGGAGAGGGTGCCGGCAGGCGGATGAGGGGCAGCGCCGGCCGAACATAGTCCTGGGAGGAACAGCAGTTGTCCGAAGCCATTATCTCCGCCGACCACGTCGCGAAGCACAACGCCGCTCGCAAGACCGACCTCGAGCGCGACTACGCTTCGCTCGGCGAGCGCCTCGACCGGCGCGGCATCGCCATCGACGCCATCCGCGACAAGGTCGAGAAATTCGGCGTGGCGATCCCGTCCTGGGGTGTCGGCACCGGCGGCACGCGCTTTGCGCGCTTCCCCGGCGCCGGCGAGCCGCGTGATATCTTCGACAAGATCGAGGATTGCGCCGTCATCAGCCAACTGACGCGGGCTACCCCGACCGTCTCGTTGCATATTCCCTGGGACAAGGCGGACCCGAACAGGCTCAAGCAGGCGGCCTCGCGCTTCGGCCTCGGCTTTGACGCCATGAACTCCAACACCTTTTCCGACGCCAGGGACCAGAAGCTCTCCTACAAATTCGGTTCCCTCTCGCACGCGGACGCCGGCACGCGGCGGCAGGCGGTCGAGCACAATCTCGAATGCATCGAGATCGGCAAGACGCTCGGCTCGAAGGCGCTGACGGTGTGGATCGGCGACGGCTCGAACTTCCCCGGCCAGGTGAATTTCGCCAAAGCCTTCGAGCGCTATCTCGACGCCATGCGCCAAATCTATGCCGGCCTGCCTGAGGACTGGCGGCTGTTCACCGAACACAAGATGTACGAGCCGGCCTTTTATTCGACCGTCGTGCAGGACTGGGGCACCAACTACATCATCGCCAGGGAGCTCGGCGACAAAGCCTTCTGCCTGGTCGACCTCGGTCACCACGCGCCCAACGTCAACATCGAGATGATCGTGTCGCGGCTGATCCAGTTCGGCAAGCTCGGCGGCTTCCACTTCAACGATTCCAAATATGGTGACGACGACCTCGACGCCGGCTCGATCGATCCCTACCGGCTCTTCCTGGTCTTCAACGAACTGGTCGATGCCGAGCTGTCGGGCGCCAGGGGTTTCAATCCCGCCCACATGCTCGACCAGAGCCACAACGTCACCGACCCGATCGAAAGCCTGATGCTGTCGGCGGTCGAGGTGCAGCGCGCCTACGCGCAGGCACTGCTGGTCGACCGCAAGGCGCTGGAGGGCTTTCAGGACGCCAATGACGCGCTGATGGCGACGCAGACGCTCAAAAGCGCGTACCGGACCGACGTCGAGCCGATCCTCGCCATGGCGCGGCTTCGGACGGGCGGGGCCGTTGACCCGATAACTGCCTATCGCGATGCCGGCTACCGGGCGAAGGTCGCGGCGGAACGGCCGGCTGTCGTCGGGGGCGGTGGCGGTATAGTTTGAGACGGCGTTGTTCGCTTATTCAATTGTTATTGGACTAACGCGCTCGAAGGGGGTTTCCTTGGCGTCCCCAACGCCCGGAGCCCTGCCATGCATCTCATCCGCCGGACGCTGATCGCCGTCAGCCTCTCCCTTACGTTTGCTTTCACGCCGTCGGCGGTTGCCTTCGCCGCATCGCCCGCCCCCGCCAAGGGCGAGCATGGCATGGTGGTGACCGCCCAGCATCTCGCCACCGAGGTCGGCGTCGATGTTCTGAAGAAGGGCGGCAACGCCATCGATGCGGCGGTCGCCGTCGGCTATGCGCTGGCCGTCGTCTACCCCGATGCCGGCAACATCGGCGGCGGCGGCTTCATGACCATTCGCTTGAAGGACGGCCGCTCGACCTTCATCGATTTCCGCGAACGCGCGCCGTTGGCCGCCACCAAGACCATGTATCTCGACAAGGATGGCAATCCGATCAAGGGCGCAAGCCTCGACGGCTACCTTGCCGTCGGCGTGCCTGGTTCCGTAGCCGGCTTCGAGATGGCGCGGGAAAAATATGGGACGTTGCCGCGCCAGGATCTGATGGCGCCGGCGATTGCCCACGCCAGGGACGGCTTCATCCTCAACCAGGGCGACGCCGGCCTGTTCGCCAAAAACGCCGACCGGTTGGCGAAGGATCCGCCGGCCGCCGCCATCTTCCTCAAGCCCGGCGGCAAGCCTTACGACGCCGGCGAGCGGCTCATCCAGCCGGACCTTGCGGCTTCGCTCGCGGCGATCTCCGACAAGGGGCCTGACGCCTTCTACAAGGGTGGTATCGCCGATGCCATCGTCAAGGCCAGCGGCGCCAAAGGCGGCATCCTCGCCAAGGCTGATTTCGAGCAGTATGCGGTGCGTGAACTGAAGCCTGTCACCTGCTCCTATCGCGGTTATGAGATCATTTCCTCGCCGCCGCCGAGCTCGGGCGGCGTCATCATCTGCGAGATCCTCAACGTGCTTGAGGGCTACCCGCTCTCCTATCTCGGCGCCGGCTCGGCCGAGACGGTCCATGTCATGGTGGAAGCCATGCGCCATGCCTATGTCGACCGCAACTCGGCGCTGGGGGACCCCGACTTCGTCGACAACCCTGTCTCGAAGCTGCTCGACAAGGGCTACGCCAAGGATATCCGCGAAAAGATCGACCCGTTCCGGGCTGGCGTGTCTCGGGATCTGATGCCTAAGGGTTTCGGCGAGTCGAAGGAGACGACGCATTACTCGATCATCGACAAGGACGGCAACGCGGTCGCGGTCACCTATACGCTC
>JBFLWR010000214.1:0-7762 GCA_040755925.1 Pseudomonadota bacterium | reverse complement strand
CGACGATGTCGGCGCCGCGGGCGAGGAAGCTGCGGAGATCGTATTCGGACGCGGCATCGACGATCACCGGCACGCCCTTGGCGTGGCAGATCTCGCAGAACTCCTCCAGCGAAAGCATGCCGTATTGCACCGTATGGTGCGCGACGACATAGAGCGCCGCCGCCGTGCGTTCGTTGATCGCCTCGCGCACGTGATAATCCTGGGTGACGCTGACGGTGCCGGCCGGAATGACCCTGGCGCCGGCGACACGGATCGACTGGTCGATCGGCGCGCCGTAATTGACGATGTGGCCGAGCTGGATGACGACTTCCGACTTCAGCCCTTCGGTGTCGTCGGGCAGGCGTTCGATCGCAAGCAAGTTGGTGCCGGTCATGGCGCCGGCCACCGCCATGGTGATGCCTGAGGCGCAGCAGGCGGTGATGAAACCCGCCTCGCCGCCGGTCAGGCGCGAAACCACCGCGCTCGCGGCGCGCTGAAGGTCGTCCATCTCGACCCATTGCGAGGCGATCTCGGCCATGGCGCTGATCGCTTCTGGAACGATGATCGAGGCGCCCAGCGTCGTCATCGTGCCGGAGACGTTGATGATGGGGCGAAGCCCCAGCCTCTCGCGGATCGTGGAGTTGGAGCCGGTGTCGGAATAGGTTTTCATGGCGATCAGATTCCGTTGATGTCAGGCCGCGATCTCGACGACCGCTTCGATTTCGACAGTGATGTTTCCAGGCAGCGAGCCGACGCCGATGGCCGAGCGCGCGTGGCCGCCGATCTTGTCGAAGACATCGGCGAATAGGTCGGAGCAGCCATTGACCACCTTTGGGTGGTCGCCGAAGGTCGGCGTCGCGTTGACGAAGCCGAGCAGCTTCACCACGCGCACGATGCGGCCGAGGTCGCCCGCCGCCGCATGCATGACGGCGAGCAGGTTGAGGCCGGTGAGGCGGGCATGCTCATAGGCCTGCGCGACGGTCACGTCCTCGCCGACCTTGCCGGTGCAGAGCGTGCCGTCGGCGCGCAGCGGCCCCTGGCCGGAGAGGAAGATCAGCCGGCCGCTCTCGGCATGGGTAACGAAATTGGCGATCGGTGTCGGCGGCTCGGGCAGCGTCAGGCCGAGTTCGGCGAGCCGGGTGTAAGGCGTCATGGGGGAATGCTCCTTGGGGGCTTTCGCCGCCCGATGTCAGAAATGCGAGGCGCGGAAGCGCGCCAGGAAGGTGCGAAGGCGCTCGTTGGTCGTCTCCGCGGCGAGTACGTCCTCCGGCGGCCCGACGGCGCTCACGCCGCCATCGGCCATGAAGACGATGCGGCTGGAGGCATCGCGGGCGAAGGCCATCTCGTGCGTCACCATCACCATGGTCATGCCGTCCTCGGCGAGGCTGCGCACCACGGCCAGCACCTCGCCGACGAGTTCCGGGTCGAGCGCCGAGGTGATCTCGTCGAGCAGCAGGATTTTCGGCTCCATGGCGACCGCGCGGGCAATGCCGACGCGCTGCTGCTGGCCGCCGGAGAGTTCCGCCGGCAGGCTGTCGGCCTTGTGGGCGAGGCCGACGCGGCCGAGCCAATGCTCGGCGATCGAGCGCGCTTCCGCCTTGCTCTTGCCGCGCACCTTGGTGAGGCCGAGCATGATGTTGCCGGCCGCCGTCAGATGAGGAAACAGGTTGAAGCTCTGGAACACCATGCCGGTCTCGGCGCGCATCGCGGCGAGGTCGCGCTCGCTGCGCTTCTGGCGCTCGCCGGAGTCGCGAGCAGGACCGGGGCGAAAACCAACCTCCTTGCCATCGATGCGGATCGAGCCGCTGTCATAGCTTTCGAGGAAGTTGACGCAGCGCAGCAGCGTGGTCTTGCCGCTGCCCGACGGCCCGATGACGGTTACCACCTCGCCTTTTGAGACCGTGAGACTGACCGAGCGCAGCACCTCGACCGCGCCGAAGGATTTCGAAACCTCGGCGATATCGAGAAGCGCTGGGCTGTTGCTGGAACCTGTGGCCATGACGTCAGTCCCGGATGAAGGCGAAGCGCCGTTCCAGACGCCGGCTGGCGTAGGAGAGCGCGTAGTTGACGGCGAAGTAGATCAGGGCGCCGAGGATATAAAGCGGCATCGCCTCATAGGTGCGGCCGATGACCTGGTTGATCGCCTGCATCAGGTCGGTGATGCCGAGCAGCGAGACAAGCGCGCTGCCCTTCACCGCGTCGGTGACGCCGTTGATCCAGGGTGGCAGGAAGCGGCGGAAGGCCTGCGGGAAGATGACGTAGGCAAGCCGCTGGCGGAAGGTCAGGCCGATCGCCATCGCGGCCTCCGACTGACCCTTCGGTATCGAGGCGACCGCGCCCCTCAGATATTCGACGACCTGCGCCGTCTTGAAGAGGGTGAGCGCAAGCACAGCGGCCCAGAAGGAAGGCAGGTGTAGCCCAACCGCCGGCAGGCCATAGTAGACGAAGAAGATCAGCACCAGGATCGGAATGCCGCGGATGGTGTCGCTGAAGATGCGCACGGCCCAGCGCAGCGGCGCCGGTCCGTAGACGAGCCCGACGCCGAGGATGACGCCGGCAACCAGTGACAGCGCGACGACGAGGAACGACACCCAGAGCGTCAGCGCGAAGCCTTTGGCGAGGAAGGGCAAGGCATAGGCGATCTGGCTCAGCATCAGCGCGCCGTCCTGTACCAGCGCTCGACCAGCCGCAGCGCGAAGAGAAGGGCGTAGCCCGTCACC
Source organism: Pseudomonadota bacterium (assembly GCA_040755925.1). Lineage (GTDB taxonomy): Bacteria > Pseudomonadota > Alphaproteobacteria > Rhizobiales > Rhizobiaceae > Mesorhizobium. The sequence goes on along the minus strand of JBFLWR010000214.1, from coordinate 5,063 downwards.
AGATACATCGCCGTCACCACCAGATAGACCTCGACGATGCGGAACGTGTTGAAGTTGATCCACTGCGCGCCATAGGTCAGCTCGGGCACGGAGATGACGGAGGCGACGGAGGTGTCCTTGAACAGCGAGATGAAGGTGTTGGAGAGCGCCGGCAGCGTGATGCGCATCATCGTCGGCAGGCGCACATGCAACAGCCGCTGCCAGGGCGTCAGGCCGATCGCCTTGCCGGCGTCGATCTGGCCGCGCGGGACGGCCTCCAGGCCGGAGCGGAACACCTCGACCAGATAGGCGCCGCTATAAAGCGCAAGCGTCGCCACGAACGAGGTCTGCGCGCTGTAGGCGAAGTCGACGACTGTCGGCAAGCCGTAGAAAACCAGATAGACGAGCAGGATCAGCGGCACGTTGCGGATGAACTCGACGTAAGCCGCGATGATGGAGCGCACGACGCGTCCGGCCGAGACGTACCAGACTGCCAGCACCAGCCCGATGACGATGCCGATGGCGATCGAGATCACGGCAAGCTCCAAGCTGAGCAGAAGCCCGCCCGAGAGCTTGTCGAAATGCCGCCAGATCAGGTTGAAATTGAGCGTATAGCCCATGCGTCCGTCTCAATTGAGAACGGCGGAAGGGCGTTGCCGGCACCCTTCCGCCGGCTTTGTCAGATGATCGGGAAGCCCGGGTGGCGAGCCGGCGGCTCCTGGCCGAAATACTCCTTGAAGGCGGCGTCGTAGAGCGCCGTCTCATGGCCGAACATGGCGATGGTGAAGGTCTGGTCGACGAAAGTCAGCCAGTCGAGATCGCCCTGGCGAACCGCCGCGCCATAGAGCATCGAATACCAGCTCTTGCCGGCGTCGAAATACTTGTCCGGGTTGCGCGAGGCGAGCCAGCGCACGGTGGAAAGATCGACGGCGGCGGCGTCGACGCGCTTGGATTCCAGCGCCTGCAGCACGTTGGCCTGGGTGTCGATCTGCATGACCTGAGACTGCGGCAGCGCGTAGTGGACCGAGCTTTCGGCGTCGACATTCTGCAGGATCGAGACGCGGGTGGCAGAGCCGCCGGCCAGGAGCTTGTCGAAGGTCTTGTTCTCGGCCGTCGGCAGCGTCAGCAAAGCGACGCCCTCGACATAGTAAGGCCTGGAGAAGTGGATCAGCTGCGAGCGCTGCGCGCTCATGGTCATGAACTGGATGGTGATGTCGACCTTGTTGGTGGTCACGTTAGGGATGCGCTGGGCCGGATCCTGCATGACGAATTCGACCTTGGTCGGGTCGTCGAAAAGACCTTTTGCGAGGATGCGCCCCATGGTGATGTCCATGCCGACCAGCTCGCCGGCATCGTTCTCGAAGTGCCACGGCGCATTCGTGCTGCCGGTTCCGACGATCAGCTTGCCGCGATCGAGCACGGTGCGCAGCACGCTGTCGGACGCGGCCTGCGCGGCTGCCTTCTCGGAGCTCACCGCGGCCAGCGCGCCGGCAGTGGCGAGCCCCGCCATTCCCATTTTCAGAAAATCACGTCTTCCGGATGTGTCGTTCACAGCGACCTCCTTTCGCGGTTGTTCCCCTTGGTGCAGCGAAACACGCGTCAATGATCGGTAATCTATTGTCTCTTACAAGAGACGCATGTATCCTGTACAAGACATACTAACATCAGGAATAGACAATGCAAGATGGTGAAGTGTTGGCCGCGTGGCCGGGGCGCGCGGACGAGGAGAGGCCGGCGAACTCTCGTGAAAAGGGCCTCAACCGGGTTCTTCACATCCTGGAGTTTCTGCATTCCACGCAGCGCGCGGTGGGGGTCGGCGAGCTGGCGAAGGGGGTGAACGCACCGCGTTCGACGACCTACACGCTGGTGCGCGAGCTGGTCGAAGCCGGGCTGCTAGAGATGGCTGGCGACGGCAACCGCGTCTATTTCGGCAAGAAGCTCTACCTCTATGGAATGGCCTACATGCGCGGCAACGACCTCTTGCGGCGCGGGCGGCAGGAGGTCGACACGCTGTCGCGGGAGACGGGCGAGACGTCGGAACTCTGCATGCTGCAGAGCGGGCGCTACACCATTGTCCATTCCAGCCCGGGCACGAGGCCGTTTCGCATCAGCTCGGCGACCGGCCTGCAGATACCTCTGCCCTGGACGGCTTCCGGCCGATTGCTGCTCGCCGGCTTCGAGCGGGCCCGGATCGAGGCCATGATCTCACAGGACGACCTCGTGCTGCCGGACGGTCGCAAGCTCAAACTCGGCGATTTCATCGACGATATCGCGCGTGCCCGCATCACCGGCTATTGCGTGACTTCGGGCCTTGTGGATGCCTACACCAAGTGCCTGGCCGCGCCCGTCTTTTCGGCGCCCGGCAATGTCGAGGCGACGATGTGCCTGGTGGTCCCGATCGACACATCCGAGGAGCGGACCGGGGAGTTGCTCGCGCTGCTGCGCGAACGCGCTGCCAGGCTTTCGACTTCCTGAACGCGGCCCGGGTCGGACAGGTCAGGCGATGATGTCGGGAATGATGCGGTCTTCCAGCGCCATCAGCCTGTCCTTGAGGAGAAGCTTCTTCTTCTTCATGCGCTGGATCTGAAGCGGGTCACAGCCGGTGGCGATCATCGCATTGATGGCGGCGTCGAAATCGGCGTGTTCCTGTTTGAGCCGGGAATATTCTAGGCGTATCTCAGCCTGTTCCTGTTCGGACATTATCTACCGTCTGCGTATGCGTCGCCCGAGGATGGGCCGATGGGCGGGGCCGGCTGAATTGTCACCGGCGCGCAGCCCTTATCACATTTCACTTTGCCGTGGAATGCTACCACGGGGCATTCGACATCAAGATCGGATGGTGGCAAACTGTCATGGTGCCGTCACAGTCGTGAGCCTGCGGTGGACGCGCCTGCGGCGGCTGCAATCGAGGAAACCATGAAAGGGAGAACCAATCATGTCTCTTGCGTCCCATCTTGATGAGCTGCAACGGAAGCACGGCGACATCGAGCGCGAAATCACCGACGCGATGAACCATCCTTCGGTGGACGATCTCGAGATCGTGAATCTGAAGCGGCGCAAGTTGGCAATCAAGGACGAGATTGAAAAGCTGAAGGGAACACCGACAGCACACTGAAGCTTTTCTAGATCACATCACCGCACCCGCCGCGGTGCAACCCTCCGGTGGCAAAAGTGCCACCGGCATGGTGTTTTACGCTGAATTCACCGAACCGTTCGGACGCGTATCCGGCAAGATGGCCTAGGTCCGGCCGCCGGTGCCAAACCGCCGAATTGCGGGCGACGGCCGTCACTTGCCATTGACAAGCCATCTTTGGTCCGCCACCTCATGCCCGGAACCTCAGATGAAGGCGACCGGCATGACCGGATATTTTTCCTCTCCTTTCCCGCGCAGGACCTCGGTCGGCGTTTCGGTCGGCGGTGTCGTGGTCGGCGGCGGCGCGCCGGTGGTCGTGCAGTCGATGACCAACACCGACACGGCCGACGTCGACCAGACTGTCGCTCAGGTTGCCGCGCTCCACCGCGCCGGCTCCGAGGTCGTGCGCATCACCGTCGACCGCGACGAGAGCGCCGCCGCCGTGCCGCGCATCCATGAAAGGCTGTTGCGGCTCGGTATCGACGTGCCGCTGGTCGGCGACTTCCACTATATTGGCCACAAGCTGCTCGCCGACCATCCGGCCTGCGCCGAGGCGTTGGCGAAATACCGCATCAATCCCGGCAATGTCGGCTTCAAGGACAAGAAGGACCGGCAGTTCGCGGCGATCGTCGAAATGGCGATCAAGCACGACAAGCCGGTGCGCATCGGCGTCAACTGGGGCTCGCTCGACCAGGAGCTTTTGACCCGCCTGATGGACGAGAACCAGAGCCGGGGCTCGCCGCTCACCGCGCAGGAAGTCACCCGCGAGGCGATCGTGCAGTCGGCGATCCTGTCGGCCGAAATGGCGGAAGAGATCGGGCTTGGCCGTGACAAGATCATCCTGTCGGCCAAGGTCAGCGGCGTGCAGGACCTGATTGCCGTCTACACCGAGCTTGCCACGCGCTCCAATCACGCGCTGCATCTCGGCCTCACCGAAGCCGGCATGGGCACCAAGGGCATCGTCGCTTCCTCCGCGGCGATGGGCATCCTCCTGCAGCAGGGCATCGGCGACACGATCCGCATCTCGCTGACGCCGGAGCCGAATGGCGACCGCACGCGCGAGGTGCAGGTGTCGCAGGAATTGCTGCAGACGATGGGCTTCCGCCAATTCGTGCCGATCGTCGCCGCCTGCCCCGGCTGCGGCCGTACGACCTCCACCGTGTTCCAGGAACTTGCGCAGAGCATCCAGGCCGACATCCGCAAGAACATGCCGGTGTGGCGCGAGAAGTATCCCGGCGTCGAGAACCTCAAGGTCGCGGTGATGGGCTGCATCGTCAACGGGCCTGGCGAGTCCAAGCATGCCGATATAGGCATTTCGCTGCCAGGCACCGGCGAGACGCCGACGGCTCCGGTCTTCATCGACGGCAAGAAGGCGGCGACGCTGCGCGGTCCCTCGATCGCGCAGGACTTCGAAAAGATGGTCGCCGACTATATCGAGCAGCGGTACGGGCACGGCAAAGCCGCGGCCGAGTAGGCCAATGCAGCGCTTGTCCGGCGCGGCGCTGCTTGTGCTTTTCGCACTGATCCCAGGCGCCCAGGCGTTCGCCGATCCGCCGCAGTCGCAATCGGCTGCGAAGCGTCTCATCAGCCGCGTCTGCGACCTGATCGAGTCCGAGGCCGACAAGAACGGCCTGCCCAAGGATTTCTTCGCAAGGCTGATCTGGAAGGAAAGCCGCTTCGACCCCAACGCGGTCAGCCCGGTCGGTGCCGAAGGCATCGCCCAGTTCATGCCGGGCACGGCGAAGATGCGCGGGCTCGCCGATCCATTCGACATCGCGCAGGCCATCCCCGCCTCGGCGCAATATCTTGCCGAAATGAAGGTTGGCTATGGCAATCTTGGCCTGGCGGCCGCCGCCTACAATGCCGGCGAGAACCGGGTGTCGCGTTGGCTCGCTTCCGGCGGCTTCCTGCCGATGGAGACCGAAAGCTACGTCTTCGACATCATGGGCGA
>JBFLWR010000213.1:0-23880 GCA_040755925.1 Pseudomonadota bacterium | reverse complement strand
CTTCTTCGCCCGCTCGGGCCATTCCTTGTCGTAAGCCACGCCGTCGATGTTCTTGCGGCTGGTGACTTCTAGGATCCGACCGGGCGTCGGCAGCGATTTCGGGTCGACATGCCTGGCCGGATTCCACAGTTCCGAACGAACGATCGCGCGGGCGCACTGGAAATAGACCGTGTCGACGGCGATGACGGTGACCGAGCGGGCCGGCTTGCCGTCGACCATGAAGGACGCGCATAGCTCCGCGTCGGTCGTGATGTGGGCGCGACCGTTGATGCGCAAAGTCGTACCCGAGCCCGGCACCAGGAAAAGCAGGCCGACGCGCGGGTCGCGGATGATGTTCTTCAGCGAATCGGCGCGGTTGTTGCCGCGCCTGTCCGGCATCATCAGCGTCCTCTCATCGACGATGCGCACGAAGCCGGCGAGATCGCCGCGCGGCGAGCAATCGAGCCCCTCCGGTCCGCTGGTCGCCAGCGCCACGAAGGGCGAAGCTTCGATGAAGGCGGCATATTCGGGAATCACATGGTCAAGCTCCTTGACCAGCGAAGCCTCGCCGGGAAGCCCATACAGCGCTTCGAGCTGTTCGACCGAAGTGATGACCGACATGTTTGCCCTCCTGATCCTTTGCCGGCGCTACGCCAGGTCGATGACGTTATGACGACAAACCTTTGAATGCGTCGGCCAGGTGAGCTCAGCGGTCGCGGCTGAGGCCCTTCTGAACCAGTTCGGCGAGGTAGGCATTCCATCGCTCGTCCTTCTCATGGCCGAGCGTGTGGAGATAATTCCAGGTGAAGATGCCGGTGTCGTGGAAGTCGTCGAAAGTGATGCGAACCGCGTAGTTGCCGACCGGCTCGATCTTCAGGATCGCGACATCGCGCTTGCCGGGCACCGTCACCCGCTGATCCGGCGAATGGCCCTGCACTTCCGCCGAAGGCGAGACGACGCGCAGGAATTCGGCCGGCAACTCGAAAGGCTGATGGCCGGGAAACGTCACCGTAAGCAGCCTGCGATCCTTCGAGACCCTCAGTTCCTTCGGTGCTGTCATGATTCTTCCCTGCCTGGGTTGCGCCCTTCCCTACGCCGCTTCGCACGATGCGGAAAGGTCGTAGGACGCGGCCGACACGCCATGTCGGCCGGGGAATGTTACGAAAGATCAAGACCGACTATCTTGAACGCGGGGCTGGATCGTATCACATAGCTGTATATAACGACGCCTGTCACGGCCACGGAAACGCTTGAATATGAACAGGATCGACCCATTCGGTCGCACGATCAGCTACCTGCGCGTGTCGGTCACGGACCGCTGCGATTTCCGTTGCACCTATTGCATGGCCGAGGACATGACCTTCCTGCCGAAGAAGGATCTGCTGTCGCTCGAGGAGCTCGACCGGCTGTGCACCGTGTTCATCGAAAAGGGCGTCAGGAAGCTCAGGCTTACCGGTGGCGAGCCGCTGGTGCGCAAGAACATCATGCATCTCGTGCGCCAGCTGTCGCGGCACCTTGAGAGCGGTGCGCTGGAAGAACTGACGCTGACCACCAATGGCTCGCAGCTGTCGCGCTTCGCTTCCGAACTCGCCGACTGCGGGGTGAAGCGCATCAATGTCTCGCTCGACACGCTGGACGCCGCGAAATTCCGACAGGTCACGCGCTGGGGCAATCTCGACAAGGTGATGGAAGGCATCGATGCCGCGCAAAAGGCGGGGCTGAAGATCAAGCTGAACGCCGTGGCGCTGCGCGACTTCAACGACGCTGAAATCCCCGAGATGCTGCGTTGGGCGCATGGCCGCGGCATGGACCTCACCGTCATCGAAACCATGCCGATGGGCGAGATCGAAACCGACCGCACCGACCAGTATCTGCCGCTGTCGCTGCTGCGCGCTTCGCTGGAACGCCAGTTCACGCTGGCCGATATCCCCTACAAGACCGGTGGCCCGGCCCGCTATGTCCATGTCGCTGAAACCGGCGGCAGGCTCGGCTTCATCACGCCGATGACGCATAATTTCTGCGAGAGCTGCAACCGCGTCCGCCTGACCTGCACCGGCACGCTCTACATGTGTCTTGGCCAGGAAGACGCCGCCGACCTCAGAGCGCCGCTGCGCGCCTCCGAAGGCAACGAACTCGTCGCCGAAGCGATCGACGAAGCCATCGGACGCAAGCCGAAGGGCCACGATTTCGTCATCGACCGTCGCACCAGCCGCCCGTCTGTTTCGCGCCACATGAGCGTCACCGGCGGCTGACTTTTTCTCCGACTTGCTGCAGGATTGCCTTTGGTTGCAGGCCAAGGGGGAAACCATGCTGCATCATTGTCGAAGCAGACTGCCGCCGCTGGCCGCGGTCATATCCTTGGCGACCATCTTCCCGGCAGCGGCGATCGCGAAACCGTTCACCTATGTAAACGAGCGGTTCGGGCAGTCGTGCATATTTCCCGACGAGATCTTCAGCGACCGCCTGCCGGAGCCGGAAAACGGCGATGGCCAGCAATGGCTCAGTGCCGACGGCGCCGAACTCACCTGCTCCGGCATCAACAATGTCGACAACGAAACACCGCGGAGTTTCGTCGATGGGGAAAAAGCAAGCACGGAGCCGGGCTACGAGGTGACCTACAGCAAGACCGGCAAGAACTGGGCGGTGTTGTCCGGCACCAGGGGCGGCAAGATTTTTTATGAGCGCCGCCTGTTCGGCAAGGACGAGGTCATCCGCACTGTCTTCATCGAATATCCGCCCTCGCTGAAGGCCAAGTACGATCCGCTGGTCGGCGCCATAGCCAAAAGCCTTCGCGAGCCTTGAGGCAGCCGAGCCACACTGGAAATAAACTGCTCGAGCAACTGCGAACCCGATTTACCGCCGACCCGTTCCAGCCTAGCGTCTGCCTCGGGGGTTCCACGCTTAGGGGGAGTGCCATGCGCACATTCATGCTTTCACTTGCAATGCTCGGGGTTGCTTCCATGCCAGCGGCAGCCCAGTCGATCGGTGGCACCTACACCGTCGCCGGCACCAATTTCGACGGCTCGAAATATGGCGGCGAGGCCACCATCACGCTGACCAGCGACACCACCTGCACCATCCATTGGGAAACAGGCGGCTCGACCTCCGACGGTATCTGCATGCGCAACGACGATGCTTTTTCGGCGGGCTACGCGATGGGCAAGGATATAGGCCTCGTCGTCTACAAGGTCGAGAAGGACGGCTCGCTGCACGGGCTTTGGACGATAGCAGGCAAGGACGGCAACGGCACCGAAGTGCTGACACCGAAGTAAGGTTCAGCCGCGCGCGAGCCGATATTGTGGGCCACGGGAGTTCCCGTGGCCCATTTCTTTGGCGTTGCTGTCTCGCGGCCGGCTGTTAGAGGCTTGGCGCAAAGAGAATCCGGAAACGCCCTTGCCTCTTTCGCCCAATCTTCGCGGCGCGCTCTTCATGATGGTGGCCATGGCTGGCTTCACCCTCAACGACGCGATCACAAAATTCTCCTCGAAATCGATGAACATGGCGCAGGTCATGCTTGTCCGGGGCGTCTTCGCGTCGCTGTTCGTCGGCCTGATTGCCTGGCATCGCGGCGCGTTGGCCAAACCAGCCGCCATGCTGCAGCCGATGGTGGCGGTGCGCGTTGCTGGAGAGGCCGGCGGCACCGTCTCATTCCTGATCGCTCTGTCGCATTTGCCGATCGCCAATGTCTCGGCCGTGCTGCAGGCATTGCCGTTGGCGGTCACGATGGGCGCGGCGCTGGTGTTCGGCGAAGGCGTCGGCTGGCGGCGCTGGCTGGCCATTGCAATCGGCTTTGCCGGCGTGCTGATCATCGTGCGACCGGGTTTTGAAGGTTTCAGCATCTATTCGCTGCTAGCCTTGGCGAGCGTTGCCTGCTGCGCGGTGCGCGACCTTGCAACGAAGCGCATCCCGCAAGCGATCCCAAGCATGCTCGTCTCGACCGCAACCGCTCTTGCCATGACGATACTGGGCGCACTGCTGCTTTCGCCAATGGGCGGGTGGACCCCGATGACCGGCCGCGGAACCGCGCTCCTGGCGCTGGCGGCGGTGCTCGTCATCATCGGCTACCAGTTCATCATCATGGCGATGCGCTCGGGCGCCATCTCCTTCATCGCGCCCTTCCGATACACCGCACTGCTGTGGTCGATCCTGCTCGGCATCGTCGTCTTCGGCGACATACCGGACCTGCCGATGACCGTCGGCGCCACGATCATCATCGGCTCCGGCCTCTACGCGCTCTACCGCGAGCGCATCGTCGGCCGGCGGCAGCCCGCCGCCGAAAGCGCTGGACCCCAGATGGCGCCGGACGGCATATAGTCCCGATGGACCAAGGCGTTGCGGGGATCATTCTGGCAGGCGGGCTGTCGCGGCGGATGGGCGGCGGCGACAAGCCGCTGCTGCCGTTGGGCAAGGGCCGGCTCATCGATCGTGTCGCCGCGCGCCTGAAGCCACAGGTGGGGACCCTGGCGATCAACGCCAACGGCGACCCGGCCCGGTTTGCCGGCATGAACCTGCCGGTGCTCGCCGATATCGTGCCGGACCATGCGGGGCCGCTGGCCGGCATCCTTACCGGCCTGGAATGGGCGGCAACGCAAACCGATTGCCGGTCGCTGGTGAGCGCGGCCGGCGACACGCCATTCTTTCCCGGCGATCTCGTCGAACGCTTGATCGAGGCGGTTCGCGACCAACCGGAAAAGATTGCCGTCGCCAGCTCCGCCGGCAGATGGCATCCAACCTTCGCGCTCTGGCCGCTCGGTCTACGCGAAGCCTTGCGTCATTTCGTCGTCGTAGAGAACAATCGGCGGGTATCCGCCTTCATCGAGCGGCACGGTTTCGTGGCAGTGGAATTTCCGATGATTGAGCCAAGCGGCGAGCCAATCGATCCGTTCTTCAACATCAACACGCCCGACGACCTTGCGGCGGCTGAGCGTCTGTTGCAAAGCCTCCAACCATGAGACGCGTATTCGGCATCACCGGCTGGAAGAACTCCGGCAAGACGACACTGACCGAGAAGCTGGTCACCGAACTTGTGCGGCGCGGCTGGGCGGTTTCCACGGTGAAGCACGCCCATCATGACTTCGACATCGACAAGCCGGGCGCGGATAGCTTCCGCCATCGCCAGGCCGGCGCGACGGAGGTCGCGATCGTGTCCGGACGGCGCTGGGCCCTGATGCATGAGCTGCGCAACGAAGACGAGCCGACGCTGGACGATATACTGGCGCGGCTGGCACCTTCCGACATCGTGCTGGTCGAGGGCTACAAGCGTGAGGCGCACAAGAAGATCGAGGCAAGACGCCTGGAAGCCAAGGATCGGACGCCACTTTCGCCAAATGATCCGAACATCATCGCCATCGCCGCCGACTTTACGGTCGAAGACGAAAGTCTGCCCGTTTTCGACCTCGACGATACGAAATCAATAGCCGACTTTATCGAGCGCACTACAGGCCTCGTTGCTCCAAACAAGTAACGCAACGGCAGACGATGATTGTCGTTTGCCGTTGATTTGCAGTTGCTTTTTTCTCGGAAAGAGTGGGAGTATCCGGCCAGCGGGCGGTCAAAGAAGCTCCGCCCACAAGAGCCGCATGGGACAGCGGCCGTGATAATTATGAGAGGATCATCATGCGTATTGCACTGCGTATCGCGCTCGCCGCTTCGGCCGCGCTGCTGACACTTGGCGTCGCCCAGGCTCAGGAAAAAACCCTGAGGATCGGCACGGAAGGCGCGTATCCGCCCTTCAACAACCTGACATCGGACGGCCAGCTGGTCGGCTTCGACATCGACATCGCCAAGGCGCTGTGCGACGAAATGAAGGTGAAGTGCACCTTCGTCGCGCAGGATTGGGATGGCATCATCCCGGCGCTCCAGGCCGGCAAGTTCGACGCCATCGTCGCCTCGATGTCGATCACACCCGAGCGCGCCCAGAAAGTCGACTTCACGCACAAATATTACAACACGCCGTCGGCCATCGCGGTGCCGAAGGATTCGCCTCTGAAGGGCGTGACCAAGGCCGACCTTGCCGGCAAGAACATCGGTGTCGCCACCACGACGACGCATTTCAACTATGCCTCGAAGACCTATACGGACAGCACCATCAAGGGCTATCCGAGCAGCCCCGAGGAGCAGGCCGACCTCGCCAATGGGCGTCTCGACGCCATCGAGGACGACATCGTGGTGTTGCAGCAGTGGCTCGATTCGCCAGACGGCGCCTGCTGCAAGATCCTTGGCCAGCCTTCGCCACAGCCGGTCGAGATATTCGGACCCGGCGCCGGCATCGCCGTGCGCAAGGGCGAGACCGATCTCGTCAACAAGCTGAACGCTGCGATCGACGCCATCCGCAAGAACGGAAAGTACAAGGAAATCAACGACAAGTACTTCAAGTTCGACGTCTACGGCGCCGAATCCTGATAGTTGCGCTGAGGGCGGTGAGGAACCCCTCGCCGCCCTTCTCCCATCCCGGGATCGCCGCGGAGAAACGACCCGTCAATGCCAGCCCAGAGCATTTGGACACTTCTCAGCTGGGGGCCGGATGGCTGGAGTCAAAGTATCGCCTATGGCGTGCTGGTCACGATCGCACTGGCGCTCGCTACCCTTCCCTTTGGCCTCGTGATCGGCTTCTTCGTCGCCTTCGCCAAGCAGCATGAAGAACCCTCGCTGCGGCTTGCGGCCAACATCTACACCACCGTCTTTCGCGGCTTGCCCGAACTGGTGACGCTTTTCCTGTTCTTCTTTGGCATGCCGCTTCTGCTGCAATACCTGGTGCGCCTGTTCTACCCCGACGCCACGATCGACGTGAACAGCTTCATCGCCGGCATGATCGTGCTGTCGCTGATCTTCTCGTCCTACGCCAGCGAGGTTTTCCTCTCTGCCTTCCGCGCTATTCCCAAGGGCCAGTATGAGGGCGGCTACGCCATCGGCCTTTCGAAATGGCAGACCATGCGCCTGGTGGTCCTGCCGCAGCTTTTGCGCATCGCGTTCCCAGGCCTGGAGAATTGCTGGCTGAGCCTGCTCAAGGACACCTCGCTGGTCTCGGTCGTCAATCTCGCGGAGACCTTGCGCAATGCCGGCGTCGCGGCTCGCGTCACCAAGCACTCCTTCCTCTTCTACAGCGTCGCCGCGCTGATTTTTCTTGTGCTCGCTGTCCTGTCGTCGATCGCCACAGGATTCATCCTTCGCTCGCTCGGGCGGAGAGAGGCCCGATGAGCGTCAGCCAGACCCTCGCTGTCGAAAGGCCTCCGCCCGTGGCCCGCGGCTGGCCGCGTGCCCGTGTCCTCGGCTACGTGCTGGTTGGCTTCTGGATCCTGTTCGGCCTCGGCATCGTCGCCTATCTGGTGTTCGCCTGGAACGCCGAATTCTTCGCCAAATACGCGCCGGGCTATCTGAAAGGCCTGGGAACCACGCTCTCGCTGGTCAGCATTTCGATGGTCACCGGCGCTATCCTGTCGCTGCCCGTCGCCTATGGCCGCATGTCCAAGAACCGGATCCTGTCCGGCCTGGCTTACTGCTACGTCTACTTCTTTCGCGGCACGCCGCTGTTGGTGCAGACCTACCTGGTTTACTACGGCGTCGGCTCCTTCCGGCCCGAGCTTGAATCGGTCGGGTTGTGGTGGTTCTTCCGCGAGGCATTCTATTGCGGCGTCTTCGCCTTCTCGCTCAACACCGCCGCCTACCAGGCCGAAATCCTGCGCGGCGCCATCGAGAGCGTTCCGAGAGGCCAGTGGGAAGGTGCCGCTTCTCTTGGCCTGCATCGACTGCAGACATTGCGCAAGGTGATCCTGCCACAAGCAATCATCGTGGCATTGCGGCCCTACGGCAACGAACTCATCCTGATGATAAAGGCCTCGGCGATCGTTGCCATCATCACCGTCTATGACCTGATGGGCAACGCCAAGCTCGCCTTTGCCAAGTCCTTCGACATCCAGGCCTATATCTGGGTGGCGATCGTCTACCTGGTGATGGTCGAGATCCTGCGCCACGGCGTCGAATGGATCGAACGCCGCATCACCGTCCATCTGCACCGGTAGGCTGACCGGCATCCACCTGCACCAGTCGATGCGGCGCTGCGCGCCTTGACGAATCCGCTGTGGGGCATAGAGCTTCCGCGAGCTGAATTTCTCTGTCTTTTGGAAGGGTCTATCCATGGCATCGGTGGCATTTCTCGGTCTTGGCGTCATGGGTTACCCGATGGCGGCGCACCTCAAGAACAAGGGCGGCCATGACGTCACCGTCTACAACCGCACCTCGGCCAAGGCCGAGCAATGGGTGGCTCAGCACGGCGGCAGACTGGCCCTGACGCCGGCCGAGGCGGCCGAGGGCAAGGATTTCGTCTTCTCCTGCGTCGGCAATGACGATGACCTGCGCTCGGTGACCACCGGCGCCAATGGCGCTTTCGCGTCGATGAAGAAGGGCTCCGTGTTCATCGACAACACCACCGCTTCGGCGGAAGTCGCCCGTGAACTGGCCGAAGCCGCTGAAAAAGCCGGCTTTTCCTTCCTCGATGCGCCTGTGTCGGGCGGCCAGGCCGGCGCTGAGAATGGCGTTCTGACCGTCATGGTCGGCGGCGAGCAGGCCGCTTTCGACACGGCCAGGCCGGTCATCGATGCCTACGCCCGCATGGTTGGGCACATGGGACCGGCGGGCGCCGGCCAACTCACCAAGATGATCAACCAGATCGTCATCGCCGGCCTCGTCCAGGGCCTCTCCGAGGGCATCCATTTCGGCAAGAAGGCCGGGCTCGACATCGAGAAGGTCGTCGAGGTCATCTCCAAGGGCGCCGCCGGTTCCTGGCAGATGGAGAACCGCCACAAGACGATGAACGCCGGAAAATACGATTTCGGCTTCGCCGTCGACTGGATGCGCAAGGATCTCGGCATCTGCCTTGCGGAAGCCAACCGCAACGGCGCCAAGCTGCCGGTGACAGCCCTCGTCGACCAGTTCTACAAGGACGTGCAGGACATGGGCGGCCGGCGCTGGGACACCTCCTCGCTGCTGGCTCGTCTGGAAAGATAGCAAATTGGCGCCGCCCGATCCGAACTGGAGCGCCGACGATATCGTCGCCCATCTGCGCTCGATCGGCACCGAGGAGAACCGCGCCGGCATGGCGCGGTTCGGCATCAACACGGCAACCGCGCTCGGCGTCGGCAATGCCGACCTTCGCCCGCTAGCGCGCAAGCTGAAGAAGAACCACGAACGTGCCCTGTTGCTCTGGGACAGCGGCATCCGCGAGGCGCGGCTGATGGCGGCCTTCACTGGCGAGCCAAAGAAGATTGACATCGACCAATGCCGGCGCTGGGCCGCCGATTGCGACAGCTGGGAGATCGTCGACACGGTTGCGGATATCTTTGCCGCAACGCCGTTCTGGCGCCAACTGATTGATGAATTCGCCGACGACGAGCGTGAATTCGTCCGCCGCACGGCCTTTGCCATGCTTGCCTGGGCGGCGGTGCATCTGAAGAAGGAACATGACGCCACGTTCCTTGCCTATCTGCCGCTGATCGAGAGGCATGCCGGCGACCCGCGCAATTTCGTCCGTAAGGCGGTGAACTGGGCCTTGCGGCAAATCGGCAAGCGCTCGATGGCACTGCACGCCCCTGCCCTTGCGCTGGCCGAGAAGCTGGCCGCATCATCCGACAAGACTGCGCGCTGGATCGGCAAGGATGCGGTGAAGGAACTGACGGATGCCAAGCAGCTCGAACGTCTCGGAGACAAAGCCTGATCTCGCCGGCTTGCGCTTCATCGAGGTGACACCGGAAACGCGGGGCAGTTTCGAGAGCCTCTTCGAACAGCCAGGCGCGCCGAAATACTGCTGGTGCATGGTCTGGCGCCATTCCAGCCGCGAGCATGTCCAAAGCGACGAGAAGAAGCGCATGATGGTGGCGCTCATAGAGGCCGGCACACCGGTCGGCATCGTCGCGGAGCTTGGCGAAAAGGTGGTCGGCTGGTGCTCGGTCGCACCGCGCGAAACCTACCGAAAGCTCTCGAAGCAGCAGGACGACAGCGAGACCGGCGTCTGGTCGATCGTCTGCTTCTACGTGCCGCGATCCTTGCGCGGCGGTGGCCTCGCTTCTGCGCTGCTTAACGCCGCGATCGAGCACGCCTTCGCCAGAGGCGCGCGAGTAATCGAGGCCTACCCGGTGGACGAAGCAGCGCCGAGCTATCGCTTCATGGGCTTTCGCGACATGTTCGCCGCCCGCGGATTTCGGGAAATCGGCATGGCCGGCTCGCGCAGGCACGTGATGCGCTTCGACCGCTGAGCCCGGCGCCGGTCACGAGGGTTTGACTCGATCATGATCGTGGAGGCGCCGATGATGGATGGGCCCATGAAGAGACTTGTCGGATGAGCAGACTTGTCAAATCGGCGGCCGCGCTTGCCATAACCTTCGCGATTGGCCCAACGGCAAATGCCGCGGCCGACGTCGCTCATATCTTCTGGAAGGATTTGCGCCCCGCGACGCAGGCCGTCGCCGAGGACGCAAACCTGCCGATGATCGCGGCAAAACTGCCCGATCATGGCGAAACGCTTTCGCTCGATCTGCAGGACAAGACTATACAATTAGCCGGCTATGCATTGCCGGTTGACCGCGACGGCGACCTTGTCTACCAGTTCCTTCTGGTGCCATGGACCGGCGCCTGCAGCCACATGCCAACGCCGCCACCAAACCAGATCGTGCTGGTGACGCCGGCCCATCCCTACAAGATGTCGGAAGCCTATCAGCCAGTCTCCGTGACCGGCGTGTTGAAGCCCGGCATGGAGAAAAGCCAGCTCTTCATCATGGACGGTGTCTCGATCGTCCAGTCGGGCTACACCGTACGCAAGGCGGACGTGGTCGATGTCGACACTGTGCCTGACACCGTCACGCTGCCGGTCAACTCGCCCTGGAGCTTCCTCAACAAGAAGAAGAACTGAGCTCGCGGCTCCGCGCGGGCAGCCGCGAGCGTCGATGAATTAAGCCGCGTTCGCGCCCGATTCTTTGTCGAGGATCATATAGTCGAGCGGAATCTCGGTTGTGTACTTGATCTGCTCCATCGCGAAGGACGACGACACGTCGCGGATCTCGATCTTGGCGATCAGCCGCTTGTAGAAGGCGTCGTAAGCGGCGATGTCGGGCACCACGACGCGTAGCAAGTAATCGACGTCGCCACTCATGCGGTAGAACTCGACCACTTCCGGAAATTCCTGGATGACCTCGGAGAAGCGGCGCAGCCATTCATGACTGTGCGAATTGGTGCGGATCGACACGAAGACCGTGACGCGCACATTGACCTTCTCGTGGTCGAGGATGGCGACGCGCCGCTTGATGACGCCCTCCTCCTCGAGCTTCTGGATGCGCCGCCAGCATGGTGTCGTAGACAGGCCTACTTTCTTGGCCACGTCGGCAACCGCGAGCGTCGCGTCCTCCTGCAGGAGACGGAGAATTTTTCTGTCGAGGCGGTCCATGGGATACTCCAAGGGAATAGTTTGGCTATAATCCCTTTTATCGGAGGCTTTCACAAGAAAGAAATTCTGCCAAACACCGCAAAAGCGAGTGATTTCTTGCAGAATGCCTAGGCAAGGCGACTGCGGATTTCCGACCTCAACAACGGCAGCAAATCCATTTCAAACCAGGGATTCTTCCTCAGCCATCCGGTATTTCGCCAGGACGGATGCGGCAGCGGCAGCACTTTCGGGCTGCCGGGCGCGCCCCAGATGGCGCGCCAGTTCCTGACAGTCTCCGTCAATGAAGCGCCCCGCGCGGCGCCCATATGCCAGGATTGCGCATAGATACCGATCGTCAGCACCAGGTCGATCTGGGGCATCAGCGCCATCAAGCCGGCGCGCCAGGCCGGCGCGCATTCGCGGCGCGGCGGCAGGTCGCCGCCCTTGGCGTCCTGACCCGGAAAGCAAAAACCCATCGGAACGATGGCGAAGTTTCGGGTGTCGTAGAACTCGTCGCTGCTGACGCCGAGCCAGCTCCTGAGGCGGTCGCCCGAGGCGTCGGTGAACGGCATGCCCGATATGTGGACCTTGGTGCCCGGCGCCTGGCTGGCAAGCAGGATGCGCGCGGTCGAGGATGGCAACAGCACGGGCCGCGGTTCGTGCGGCAACGGCCGCCCGAGCGGATGCTCGACGCAGATGCGACAGGCCCGCACCGTCGCGGTAAGGCTCTTCAGGTCCTCGCTGATCTCAGCCGCATCATCCAATATGGTCGCTCAGGCGGTTGCGCTTGGTCGGCTGGTGAGTGCGCCATACCAGCGCAGCACGTTCGCGCACTCTTGCGGCACGGCGATGCGGGCGGGCTTCATGAAATCAATGGCGATCATGCCGGTGATGTCGGCGACCGAATAATCGTCGCCGGCGACAAACTCCCGGTCCGACAGCTCGCGGTCGAGCAGGCGCAGGAATTCGATCGCCTTCGGCTTGTTGGCCTCGCCCCATTCGGGAATCTGCGGCACTTCCCATTCCTTCATCGCCGGATGTATGTGGCGGAACGCGGCAGCAACGCAGCTCATGAGATTGAACTCCAGGCGCCTTTGCCACATCTCGACCTTGGCCTTGCCGAGCGCACCCCTCCCAAACAACGCGGGCTCCGGGTGCAATTCCTCGAAATAGCGGCAGATGGCGATGGATTCGGTGATCACGGTGCCGTCGTCGAGCTCGAGCACCGGCAGCCGCCGCAGCGGATTGCG
This sequence comes from Pseudomonadota bacterium, assembly GCA_040755925.1. Taxonomy (GTDB): domain Bacteria; phylum Pseudomonadota; class Alphaproteobacteria; order Rhizobiales; family Rhizobiaceae; genus Mesorhizobium. The sequence goes on along the minus strand of JBFLWR010000213.1, from coordinate 11,241 downwards.
CGACGCCACCTGATCCTGGCGATGCTCGAGCGCCCCCATATCGACCGGCACCAGCGGGACAGTCAGTCCCTTCTCCGCCAGGAAGACCCGGACTCGCCTTGGGTTTGGGGCACGGCCGCCATCGAAGAGCTTCATGCAGTCCTCCTCATCTCGCCCGATCATAGGGCCTGCTTGGCCGCATCACCAGAAGCGAAGAAACTCGCGCAACGCGTCGCCGATCGAAGCCAGCGCGCCGTGCTTTCTCTCGACGGGCGTATCGCGATGACTCTCGCGCCAGACCTGGGGCTGGTCGAAGGTGCCGGCCCAGATGCCGGCTTTGGCCGCCTTGGCGGCAGCTTCCTCGGCTTCGAAATCGCCATAGGCGACGGCCCAGCCGGATTGGACCTGGGCCAGGTTGAGATCCGTGTCGCCTGCCTTGCAATCGCTGAGCAGCCGACCGTAGCGGTCGCGCTGCCAGCCGCTGCAGGATACCGGCCTGCCGGCGATCAGGCGCACCAACGATTGTCGCGCCAGCTTGCCGCAGGGATAGTCGGCGCCGTCCTTGCGGCAGGTCTGCATATATTCTGGAGCATCGATCCCTCGCATACGGATCCTCTCGCTGGCGAGCGTGATCGAATCGCCATCGTTGACGATCGCCATGCCTTGCTCGTTGCGCGTCGAGAATCTTTCGAGCCTCGCAGCCACCAGGAGGAGCAAGCCCAGCAGGACCGCCGCCAGCGCGTAATCCAGCAGCCGGCGCCAGCCGCTTGGCGGCGGGCGTGGAACATATCGCCGGCGCGGTCCCCGCGACCAGGAACGGCTCATATGGCAAACAGTCTCTTAATCATTCGAACGTAGCTTAACGAACTGAAAATCGCTGCGCGCGGAAATTGAACTTCGTATGCCTTTGCTACGCTCGGACACAGCGGATAAATTCATTGTGGACCGCAGGAAACCGCATCGCAACAGCGAGGTGGCGCGCGCGGTGCGCAAGACGCGCGACCGTCTTTCGCAGCAGGCCGGCAGCCTCGATTTCGATCGCGAGCTCCTGAAGCTGCATGCGCGCGCCATGCTGGTCAGCGCGGCCGCGATCCCGCTGCTGGTGCTCGCCGTGGCGGCGGTCGGTCGCCTTGCCGGGCTGGACCGCCAGGTGATCATCTGGTCCCTCCTCACGCTGCTGTGCTACACGATCGTCGCCTTCATGGCCCGGCGCGTCGAACGCACGGAGGCAGCCGAGCTTGAACCGGTGCAGGCGCGCCGCGACTTCCTGATCGGCCACTCGCTATGTGGCCTGGGTTGGGCCTGGTTTGCATGGCTGGGCTGCGACGCGTGCCAGGTCGACCAGTTCCATGTCGTCAAGGCAATGGTGCTTCTGGTCGCCATGGCGACGACGGCCGTGATGGCGTCGTCGCTTGGCGGCGCCCTGTTCGCGACCTTCGCCATACCCGTCGCGGTCTACGTCTATGCTGTTGTGCGCCTGTGGATGCCGATCGAAGGCATCATGGCGGCGCTGTTGGTCGTGGCGCTGCCCTTCTTCGGCTATGTCGCGCGCCACCTCAACCAATCCTCCTGGATGATGCTTTCCTTCCGCTCGGAGAAGGATGCCCTGATCGCCGAGGTCGAGACCGCGAAGTCGATGTCCGACGAAGCCCGGCGACGCGCCGAGGACGCCAATCTCGCGAAGTCGCGCTTCCTGGCCTCGATGAGCCATGAGCTCAGAACCCCGCTCAACGCCATCCTCGGCTTCTCCGAGGTGATGGCCAACGAAGTGCTGGGGCCGATGAACAACCCGACCTATCGGGACTACGCGCACGATGTCCACGAATCCGGCCAGCACCTGCTCGACCTGATCAACGAGATCCTCGACCTGTCGCGCATCGAAGCAGGCCGCTACCAGCTCAATGAGGAGCCCGTGACGCTGGTGGCGATCGTCGAGGACTGCTGTCACATGATGGAGCTCAAGGCGCGTAACAAGGACATTCGCGTTATCCAGGAGTTCGAAACGACCCTGCCGCGGCTGTACGCGGATGAAAGGGCCGTCCGGCAGATCGCGCTCAACCTTCTGTCCAATGCCATAAAGTTCACGCCGTCGGGAGGTGAAGTGCGCGTGCGCGTCGGCTGGACGGCGGGTGGCGGCCAGTACATCTCAGTCAAGGACAATGGCCCCGGCATCCCGCAAGAGGAAATCCCGGTCGTGCTTTCCGCGTTCGGCCAGGGATCGATCGCCATCAAGAGCGCCGAACAGGGAACCGGCCTCGGCCTGCCGATCGTCCAGGGCTTGCTTGATATGCATGGCGGCGAATTCGAGCTTCACTCCAAGCTGCGCGAAGGCACGGAAGCGATCGCCATCTTCCCGCTGGGCCGGGTGATGGAGGAATTGCCGGCGCTGCCGACCAAGGCCGTCGCCACGCGGCGACGTTGAGCCAACCGTCTCCAGCCTAACGCCGCACAGCCGCCGCCATGCCGGAACTGGTGAGCGACGCTGCCTTGACCAGACCGGCGGCGAGCCCTGCCCCGAAACCTTCGCCGTGACTGACGCCGAGGTCGATGAGCGGCTGCAGCCCGAGCCGTTCGGCGATCCTGCCGTGGCCAGGCTCGGGCGACAGGCTGCCAAGCAGGCAATGGTCGAGCGCGGTCGGGTTGACCTCGTGCAGGACGGCGGCTGCGGCGGTCGCGACAAATCCGTCGAGCAAAACCGGAATTTTCTGCATGCGCGCGGCAAGGATGGCGCCGCAGATCGCCGCGAACTCGCGGCCGCCGACCCGGCGCAACGCTTCGAGCGGATCGTTGAGGTCCTGGCCATGAAAGGCCAGCGCCCGATCGACCACGTCGGCCTTGCGCGCCATCATCGCCGCGTCGGCGCCAGATCCCTGCCCGACCCAGTCGGCGCCCTGCCCTCCGAACAGCGCCGCGCACAAGGCGGCCGCAACGGTGGAGTTGCCGACGCCGAGATCGCCGAGGCACAGTAGATCGGCGCCACCGGCTACGGCTTCCATGCCGAAGGCCATGGTCGCGGCGCAGCCGCGCTCGTCCAGCGCGGCTTCCTCCGTGATGTCTCCGGTCGGGATATCGAGCGCCAGGTCGAACACTTTCAGGCCGAGATCGTTGGCGATGCAGACCTGGTTGATCGCGGCGCCGCCGGCGGCGCAGAGTTCGACCGCGTTGGCGGTCGCCGCCACAGGCCGGGGCGAGATGGCGTGCCGCACAACGCCGTGATTGCCGGCGAAGATTGCCACCAGCGGCCGGTTGACGGCCGGCGGCGCGCTACCGCTCCAGGCGGCGAGCCACGCAGCAGTCTCCTCGATGCGACCAAGCGAGGCCTTTGGCTTGTCGGCCTTGGCGAAAAGCGCGCGGACGCGGGTTTCCGCGGTGTGGTCGGCCGCTGGCAGCGCGGCGAGCAGGTTGCGGAAATCGTCAAAGGGAGTGCTTGTCATGTCGTTCGCCGCGGCTGGGGAAAGGTCGCAAGCGGCATAGCCGCCTTCTCCCGCCGGCACAACCGTCGGGCAATGCCATGAAAGCGCCCACGCGCGGCGCATTGCCGAGGGCTTGCATTGGCCTTGCGGTTGCACCATGTGGAAGCGAGGCAAGAGAATAGCATGACCACCATCGAGTCTCCCTGCATCCTGGTCTGTTCGATCGACATGAAAACCGGCTTCTGTTTCGGCTGCGGCCGCACGCGCGACGAAATCGCCGGCTGGATCGCGATGACGCCGGACGTCCGGCGAGCGGTCATGGCCGAGTTGCCGGCTCGGCTCGAAACGGTCGAGCGCCGGCCGCGCAGGGAAACCCGCCGCGCACGCATGGCGCGCGAGCGCGGCGCCGTCTGAAAGGAACCAGCGTGAGCCGGCTGTTCTGGATCGTGATGGTGGTTATCGGCGCGGGGTTGATCCTGCTGATGATCAACAACTCCGCCGGCCGCACCTTCGGCATCGAGAACAACGATTTCAGCCGGATGCTCTGGTTTGGCACCATTGCCACGGTGATCGGCGCCAGCCTTATCCGCTCGGGCCGGCCGCTTGGAGGCATGGCGCGCAGTCTCGGCGTCTGGGCGGCGATCGCGCTTGCGCTGATCGCCGGCTACCAATATCGCTACGAATTGCAGGATGTCGCTAGCCGCGTCACGGCGGGGTTTGTCCCGGGAAGTCCGCTGGCGCTCGGCGTGGACAATGGCCACGCAACCGTAACACTCGACAAGGCCGACAACGGCCATTTCGAGGCACGCATCCTGGTCAATGGCACACCGGTGCGGACCGTGGTTGACACTGGCGCAACCAGTACGGTGCTGACGGCCGAGGACGCCCAGGCCGCCGGTTTCAACCCGGCGGCGCTCAGCTACAACGTAGACGTCTCGACCGCCAACGGCATGGCGCGCGCGGCAACCGTCAAGACCAATGAGGTCGCCATCGGCGGCATCGTGCGCAAGAACATGTCCGTCATGGTAGCGGCGCCCGGCATGCTCGAGCAAAGCCTGCTCGGCATGAACTTCATCGGCTCGCTGTCGGGTTTCGACGTGCGCGGCGACCGCATGATCCTGCGGGATTAACCTCAGGCCGCTTCGGCCTCGGCGCCCGAGAAATCTATGGCCGCGAACGCCGCCTTCAAAACCTCGGGTCCGGCGCCGGGCTTGTTCGCATCCGTCGAGAGTATCTGCCGGTAGCGGCGCGCGCCCGGGAGCCCATGGAACAGCCCGACCATGTGACGGGTGACGTGGCCGAGCCGCCCGCCCTTCTCGATATGGCGCGCCGCGTAGTCCGCCATGGCGTCGATCAGCGCCGCGTAATCGAAGGCCGCAGGCGCCTCGCCATGGAATGCGGCATCGACACCGGCAAGGACGCCAGGCGTATGGTAGGCGGCGCGGCCGAGCATGGCGCCGTCGACATGGGCAAGATGCCCAGACACCTCACCTAGCGACTGTATGCCGCCATTGATGCCGATGAATTCGTTAGGCTTTCTGGCTTTCAGCCGGTACACGCGCTCATAGTCGAGCGGCGGAATTTCGCGGTTCTCCTTGGGGCTCAACCCCTCCAGCCACGCCTTGCGGGCATGCACCCAGAGCGCGTCGGCGTCGGCCGCGAAAACGCCGGTGGCCAAAGTGTCGAGGGCAGGTTCCGGATCCTGTTCGTCGACGCCGATACGGCACTTCACCGTGACGGGAATTTTTACCGCGGCCTTCATCGCCGCGACGCATTCGGCGACGAGCGCCGGCGTCTTCATCAGGCACGCGCCGAACGTGCCCGACTGGACGCGGTCCGACGGACAGCCGACATTGAGATTGATCTCGTCATAGCCGAAAGCCTCGCCGATCGCCGCAGCCTCGGCCAGTTTTCGCGGATCCGAGCCGCCCAACTGCAGGGCGACCGGATGCTCGGCGACATCGAAACCCAGCAGCCGCTCGCGCGCGCCATGAATGACGGCATCCGCCACCACCATCTCGGTGTAGAGCAGCGCACGACGCGTCATCTGGCGGTGGAAGAAGCGGCAGTGCCGGTCCGTCCAATCCATCATCGGCGCCACGGCCACTCTATGCTCTTGATTTTTCAGCATTTTTTCTTTAACATCAATTCGTTAGTCGCAATCGCGCCTACGCTACTTTACGCCAGAATACGACCCTTTTCGCTACGTTTCGATCTGTCCGTGCACACGGAGCGCACACGAAAAATGGCCACTTACACAAAACTATCGTCCGGCTCCTGGCGTGTCCAAGTCCGTCGCAAAGGTCGCTACGTCAGCGAGACCTTCCTGCGCCGAGACGACGCACGGCGCTGGGCAACCGAAACCGAGCGCCAGGTCGATCGCGGCGAGACGCCGACCAAGTCCCGCATAGCGCGCCTGAAAACCTTCGGCGACCTCATTGACCTTCATATCGACGACATGTGCGATGTAGGCAAGTCCCCTCGCCGCTCCAAGGCCGCGGCCCTCGATATGCTCAAAAGGCATCTTGGCAAGTGCAACATCGCTGCTCTGGATCGCGAACGGCTCATCCGCTTCGGTCGGGAGCGTGCTTCCCAAGGCGCCGGGCCGATGACCCTCGGTATCGATATCGGCTTTGTAAAACTCATCCTGGCTCATGCTGCTGCGGTGCATGGCTTGCCTGCTAGGGTCGAACCGGTTGACCTCGCACGTATCGCTCTGAAGAGGCTTGGCCTAGTTGGGAAAGGAAATGAGCGCGACAGGCGGCCAACCCAGGATGAACTCGACAGGCTCATCGCTCACTTCGATGCAAATCCGCGTCAAATTGCGCCGATTAGCCAGATTATACGTTTCGCCGTCGCAACCGCGATGCGTCAGGAGGAAATCTGCAAGGCGCGGTGGTCTGACATGGACGCCCGCACGCGTATGCTCTTGATCCGAGACCGAAAAGACCCGCGAAACAAAAACGGGAACAGTCAGCGCATACCCCTATTCGCAGCAACTGGATATGACGCATGGGCCGTTGTCGAGGACCGACTGGCCAAGCGAAGCAATGATGATGATCGAATCTTTCCATTCAATCACCGGTCAGTCGGCACCGCATTTCGTCGGGGGTGCACCGACCTGGACATCCGTGACCTTCATTTTCACGACTTGCGGCATGAAGGAACGAGCCGCCTCTTTGAAGCTGGGTTCACAATCGAGCAGGTAGCGTTGGTTACCGGGCACAAAGACTGGAAGATGCTGCGCCGCTACACACATCTGAAGCCCGAGACGCTTCACGCTATCCACGCGGCGAAGGCTGCATAATTCAGGGGAGCGGGACGTCCGGCTTCGGTGACCTCTATAGCGTGAAACGGAGGAAGAAAGCCGAGGAGGAGCTGCAGTTTGCAGACCGAATAGCCTTTTCATATCTCAATGCTTACACAGCGATATTTGGCATTTTTCCGTCTGCTGTGCATGGATTGGTATGAGATTTTGCCTGCTACGGCGGCGGGAACGCTTCAAAACGTGGCCCGCACGCCAGCATGAGGGCGCTGCTCTTACCTCATGCCTTTCACGAACTCACGAACTTCGTGGGTTATCCAATTGCGAAACGTGCCAACCTTTGGATGGTCTTGATTGCCGACGCGGTAGACGAGATCGTAGCCCCACGCCACGTCAAGCCGGGCTTCGGGGAAGAGCGCTATCAGCCGGCTTGCTGCCAAGTCTTCGGCAACAAGAACGCTACGCCCCAGCGCGACGCCAGAGCCGCGTATAGCCGCCTCAATGGACATGCTACCATGGCTGTATCCCGGCCCGCGCATGCCTGGATAAGGCAGGTTCATCATAGCAAACCAGCGCTCCCAGGTGGTGTTCATGCCGATCTCGTGGATAAGCTGGCACCTCGCCAAGTCGCCGACCTCATGCAGTCCTCCCATCCTGTCGCGATATTCAGGCGAACAGACCGGCGATACGGTCTCGTTCATGATCCGCTCGGCCGCGGCGAACGGATACTGTCCGTTGCCGTAGCGCAGCGCGACATCGACATGGCCGGACACAAAGTCCACAGGTGCATCAGTGAGTTCCAGATGCACATCGAGTTCGGGGTAGTTCCCCATAAGCCGGTGGAGACGTGCCGTCAGCCATTTAGTCGCGAAGGAAACGCCACAGCTGACGATCAACCGGCTGGTGTCGTTCCTACGCCGGATGTCGTCGGCCTCCCGAGAGAGTTCGGAAAGCAACCGGGTGACGGTGTAAAAGAAGGCTTTGCCCGGTTCCGTAAATTCGATACGGCGAGTCAAACGGACAAAGAGCGGAACGCCCAGATGGTCCTCAAGCGCCTTGATCTGACGGCTAACGGCTCCATGGGTAAGATGGAGCTCTTGTGCCGCGAGCGTCATGCTCAGACGCCTGCCTGTCGCCTCGAACGCGCGTAGTGTTTGGAGCGGAGGAAGTAGATCAGCCATCGCATGCATGATTCCACGTCACGCATCCTGTGAAAACAAATGATTTGTTAAGTGGGCAAAACCGGCCTTACACAGGGCGTGGACGCACACCCCAATCAATCTGACGGCTTCGAAAATGTCACAGGAACACACTGAAACAGCCGCTTTGTCGCAACCGTTCGCTCCATCCGGTTTTCTCTCCACAAAGAGCTTGGCAGCGATGGTCTTGCTGGCGCTGATCTGGGGTCTTTCTATCCCCATCACGAAGCTTGGCCTTGGAAACATTCCGCCCATGACTTTCACGGCCCTGCGTTTCTCGGTGGCGGTCCCGCTCTTTATGTTTCTGGCACGCCGAGAGCTTCGCGTGCCGAGAAAAGCCATTCCCAGCATCATCGGCCTTGGCGTGATGGGTATCACTCTTGGCAACGTTGCCCAATCGTTTGGTGTCCAGAGCACGTCGGCTTCCGTCGCTACTATCCTCTCGGCCACCATCCCGATCTTTATGGTCATACTGGCCGCCGTTCGATTCAAGCAGGCAGTGACGCCGTTGCAATGGAGCGGACTCGCAGCGGCCTTTTTCGGTATTGCGCTCGTGGCTATCGGCAGCGGATCAGGGGCCGATGTGTCGAAAACCACGGTCGCCGGCGTCAGCTGGATGCTGGTCTCGGCTGTCGGCATCGCCACCTACTATATTTGGAGCGCTGAGTTGACGGAAAAATATGGCCTTATGCCCGTCGCCGCCTGGAACATGCTCGTCGGCCTTGTGGCAGTAGCGCCGCTTGCGGGGTGGGAACTGACCCGTCACCCGATTGAGATCACCGTCGAGGCAATGGCTGCAATTACCTATCTAGGCGTAATGGTCACCGTCCTTGGACTGATCCTCTGGTTGTATCTGCTGAGAACCGTTCCTGCCCGCGTGGCGGCCAGCGTCCAATACATCCAGCCTGTCTTCGGCATTACAGCAAGCGCCGCGCTCTTTGGCGATAAGCTCGGCTTGATGTTTGCTGCTGGCGTGGGGCTTGTCCTTGCTGGACTTGCGCTAGCTGACTCGGGCAAACGGGTCAATCTCGAACACGCCTGAAGGCGATTTCTAGTACCTGATTTTCTCTGAAAATGTACAGAACGGCTCACGCTCGGGCGTAGCGGCGGACACGTGCAGTAAGGCGTATGATCACTTTGCGCTACGGCCCGGCGACCCCGCTGCCCTGTCACGCCGAAACATCTGAAGTCGCTCCAGATGCGACTTGGTCTGTTGATGCCGAGATGGCTGATGACGAACGATTTCTGCCGGTCGTCCCGGCCATATACGAGTTCGGACGCGCCTTCCGTAATTTGCAAATTCACCCACCTGGCAAGTTGTGTCTGCGTTAGGCTTCGCAAAAAGGTCGTGTGGCGGCGACTGGAGGCTGCCACGAACAGATCCCTGGGGCCGATAGGCTGTAGAATATATGAATCTGGGAGGTTAAGTCGCTCCGTGGCGAGCACCGGCCTGTCGGAGGTCAGCAATTCGAAGTCTGAAGCTTCGAGCGATACAACCGACCAATACATCTTACGGATGGTGCGCGAGACATTCTCATGCGTGATCATCCGCTTCGCGATCGACATGGCGGATTCCTCATAAACCGAGGAATCTTGAGCGTCCAGAAACGCTCTCAGCGACTCCGGGTCACCAGGGCGGCGGACCGCCGCATAACGGTCCTCCATGTCTGGGATCGCAAGCATCCAGTCGTCACGGACATTGGTTTTCAAAGCACGGATATCAGCCGGCATGCGAAACTCTAGGCTCAGCAGGAATTGAGTCCAGGCTTGACGATGGTGCGTGGAAAGCGTGTCACCGTGCTCGCAATTTAGCATCAACTGCATGGCCTGGGCCGCACCGCTGTCGACCGGCGCTAGAAATGTGCTCTCAAACTCCTGCGCCACCGCCGGCGCCATACCCTTCATCTCATAGAGGCGGTGAACATAGCCCGTCGCCGCCGGGTACACCGACTTAACGCGCACTTCGCCGTCGAAAGCCCTCCTGTATTCGACAAGCTTCTTGTCCCCGGAGCGCATCCAGCGCTCGAGGTAAAAGATGGGCAGAAAATGATGTTTCAACGGGTCTGGCATCACGGGCCGGTGTATCCGACCACTAATCCATGTTGAAGCCTGCTAACGGCTTTTATCTTCCGCCAATTCTCCCAGTTGCTGCCTTCCCGTGGTCGACGGCAACGTGATGAGTGCGAGTGCAGCAGCGATTGTAAGTATATCTGAATCGAAATTGGGGAACGTTATACGCATTGTCGTTGCGCTATAATCCACCATGGGTACAATGGGCTAATATGAGGGGCCATGGCAACTTTCCTGAGTAGCTACTTTGGTGTTGACGAGGCCGTATTCGAAGAATACGGGGCTTTGAATATATCGGTGGTCAACGACCTGCCGCTATTCATTGATCCGTTCCTGCTATTCCACAGTGAGAAGCCGGAGTACGTGGCGCTTCACGAGGAGATCATCAACTACCTTGTGTTTCTGCGCGATCGTGCCAAAGCAGGTCCCGTCTCTGAGGGCGACCTCCTCAATTGGTATTGCTTCAAAGAAGTCAAACAGAATTGGCTTGGGTTCTCGGTATCGGGCAACGACGGTGCAGGCCTGGGGATGAAGTTCGCGAGAGGACTTCATTCTAACCTTCACGTCGTTTTTTCAGATTTTGGCGAGGAAAAAATTACTGAGAGCAGCCATCTTGAAAAGGTATGCCTGGTCTCGGATGGGGTCGGTCGCGATAACATCAGCGACTTCACCACAAACCTCATCAAGGACTTCCTCTGCAGATATACGGAGGCGTTCGCGGCCGCCCACCTGCCGGCAGAAGCTGTCAGGGAGGTGTGGGTAGAGCGAGCGCGTTTCAGCTATGAACTACAGGCATGGATGCGTGCCAAGTACAGGCTTCCGTGGGTGGATGGCGATTATGTAATCCTGACCCCGAAGGATATGCTTACCCGAGACGAAAACTGGATCAATAAGGGAGACTTGATAACGGGTTTCGAGGAGATACCGACGGCTATTCCAGATACGCAGCTTCGCGCGGCCGTGTTCAATTATTTCCACACGCTATTGCGACGGCGACCCCCGGCGTCCGGCAAGAAACCGAAAGAGCCAACGCAGCAGGAACGCGCGGAAGCAGTGGTGGCGACCATGCGTCAGTATCCGCAGATCATTGACTATTATATTCGGCTGAAAGAGCAACGCGGCGACGAGGCCGCGGACGTAAGCGCCGAAAAAGTAATGTCCATCGAGTACATGTTTATTGAGCAGTTGCAGGCATTGCAGACGCTTCTGGTGGCCCACACCAATTTTTACGATCTCGGCAAATCAACCTACGAGGAAGCGCACGCGCGACTGGCCTACCTCAAGGACGTGATCGAGAACAAGGGCGGACACCGAT
>JBFLWR010000212.1:0-3493 GCA_040755925.1 Pseudomonadota bacterium | reverse complement strand
CGGTAATGCTCCGGAAAAGCGGCGACTAAGAACGCGTTCGCCGCCTGCAGCGCGGTCTCGCGCGTAGTGTCTTCGGTGCCCATCATCATCCGCAGCCAGAGTCCTTCGAGCATGGCCGACAGTGCGAGCGCCATGACCTGCGGCTCATAGGCATAGCTCCCGCTTTCCTTGAGGGCCGCGCAGAGATCGATGAAGACCTGCTGGTAGTAGGCGTCGCGCGAACTGCTCAGCGCCTGGTAGGTCGGCCGCGACTTGGCCTCTCCCCAGAAGGCGCACCACGCGGCGAGCTTGCGCTTGTTGCAGATCGAGCGGTCGAAATCGGCCGCCACCAGGGCCTGCAGCTGTCGCGCCGGGTCGTCGCCGGCCTTCTGCAAGGCGTTGCGCCAATGCGCCGAATACTCGTCATACATATGCTGCAACGTTGCGACGAGCAGCTTTTCCTTGCTCTCGAAATGGAAGTTGACGATGCCGCGCGACAGTCCGGCGCCGTCCGCGACGTCGGCCATCGTCGTCTCGGCGTAGCCGCGCTTTGCCAGCGAATCGATCGTCGCCTCGATCAGCTGGAGCTGCCTCACCTCTTTCGAGGCCTTGCGGCCCCGCTTCTCGCTGTCGTTCTTGCGTGCCGGTTCGGCGACGGCTTCCCTGCCTTCTATCGTTTTCATGAGCGTCACGGTCCCAAGCATCGCCGGCTACCCAACCGGCTTCCAACCGCGCAGATGAGTGGGGCGGTGCTCGCCACTGTCAAGCACCTTCTGCATCGCCTCCCAGGTCCGGATATTCTTGTCGACATAGGCCCGGCCGACCGCGCCGGCCGCCTTTGCGTAGAGCGGCCCCTTGAGGCGCGCGAGCTCGTCCCGCGCCACCTCGCGGTACCACGGATTGCGATCGCGGATGGCGATGTCGACAAAGCCGGCGCCTCGCATTGCCTCCGCATAGCGCGCCGGCGAAGCCATGGCGAACGAGAGACCTTCCGCCGCCACATAAGCCTTCATCCCGGGCGACGGTTCGCCGTCATGCGAGATCATCCAGTTCGACGCGGCGAACACGCCACCCGGTTTCAGCACACGGAAGATTTCGGCGAACAGCGCATCCTTGTCCGGCACATGCAGCAACGCGTCCTTGGAGAAGACGACATCGAAGCGGGCATCGTCGAACGGCAGCGTGCCCGGCGGGGCCTGGACGAAGCTGACGCGATCGCAAAGCCCTCTCGCGGCAACCCGTCTCGTCGCCGCTTCGATCACCGGCCTCTCGACGTCGAAGCCGGTGGCTCGCAATGCGCCATGTCGCGCCACCAGATGCAGCGTGATGCCGCCGGCGCCGCAGCCGATGTCTAGGATCGTCTTTCCCTTGAGCGACAGGCCCTCGATCACACGGTCGACTTCTTCCGGGCCGCCCGGCGAAAGGTACCCTTCGCCCCAGAGCGCTTCGAGGAAGCGTATGGCGGTATCGTCATATTCCGGCTCGGCTTCCGCCGTTTCGATCATCGGATCTTCAATCCCAAATGCCGAAGTGGCCCGCTGGTTGATGCATGGCCCAGAATGCAGGCAAAGCCTAGCGCATCAACAGGAAAACGCAACACCATTTGTTGAACATTCATTCAATATGACTGGACAAAAAACCGTGATCCATGCCAAATTCGGGCAATCGGGGGACGAGCCGGCAAAAAAGAACGGCGACCGGATGGAGGCCAGGCGCGCATGAAGGCATGGGACGCGATCGTCATCGGCGGCGGCCATAATGGGCTGGTCAACGCCTGCTACCTGCAACGCGCCGGGCTCGACGTGCTGGTGGTCGAGAAGAACGATTGGGTCGGCGGCGCCGCCACCAGCCGCGAGCTGACGCCGGGCTTCCTCTATTCCAACTGCTCCTATGTCTGCTCGTTGTTTCGGCCCGAGATCATGCGCGACCTCGAGCTGCCGCGTTTCGGCCTGCAGGTGATCTCCTATGAAGGCGGCGCGGTGTTCACCCGCGACGGCGACTACCTCGCCAACTACCGCGACCACGATGCGCACCGCCGCGAGTTCGCCCGGTTCTCGAAGCGCGACTCCGAGGCCTATGACCGCTACGCCCGCGACGTCACGAGGCAGTGCCGCTTCATCCAGCCGCTTTTGATGCGCACCGCACCCGATCCGACCAGCTTAAAGCCGCGTGATTTCGGCGAACTGCTCTATCTCGGCAAGAAGTTCGCCGGCCTCACCGCCGAGGAGATGGCGCTGACCTTGCGCTTCTGGACGATGTCGATTTCCGACTTCCTCGACGAGTATTTCGAGACCGACGTCATCAAGGCGAACTTCGCACTCTCCGGTATCATCGGCACCGCGCTCGGACCGATGTCGCCCGGCACGGCTTACGTTCTGCTCCATCATTACATGGGCGAAGTCGACGGCTCGGTCGGCGCCTGGGGCTATGCCCGCGGCGGCATGGGGGCCGTAACCAGGGCGCTGGCCACATCGTTCAAGGCCAGCGGGGGTACCATCCGCACCGGCGCCGAGGTCGACCATGTGCTGATCAGGAACGGCAAGGCGAAGGGTGTGGTGCTTGCAGGCGGCGAGGAGGTCTACGGCAAGCTCGTCGTCTCCAATGCCGACGTCAAGCGCACCTTCCTGAAGCTGGTCGAGGAGAAGGAGCTGCCCGAAATCTTCCTGCGGCGTGTGCGGAACTTCAAGATCCGCGGCTCGTCCGGCAAGGTCAACATCGCGCTGGATTCGCTGCCCGAATTCCCGGCCCTGCCCAAGGACTCCCCGGTCTATCGCGCCGACATGCATTTCACCGATTCCATCGGGCGCATGGAGCGCGCCTATGACGACTGGAAGGCCGGGCGCTGGTCGTCCGATCCGTTCCTCGACATGATGATCCCGACGACGCTGGACCCGACCATGGCGCCGCCGGGCAAGCACTTCATGAGCTGCTTCGTGCAATACGCGCCGCCCAAGGTGAACGGCCGCGACTGGACGGACGCCGACCGCGACGGTTTCGCCGAAAGCGTGATTGCGCAGATCGCCGAATATTCGCCGGGCTTCCGCGACCGCATCGTACACATGGAAGTGCGCACCCCGCGCGAGATCGAGGCCGAGGTCGGCCTTACCGAGGGCAACATCTTCCAGGGCGAACTGACCTTCGATCAGTTGCTCTTCAACCGTCCCGTGCCGGGCTACGCGCAATACCGCTCGCCGGTCGGCGGGCTTTACATGTGCGGTTCTTCCACCCATCCGGGCGGCGGTGTCATGGGCGCGCCGGGACGCAACGCCGCCGCCGAGATCCTGCGCGACCTCGCCAAGCCAACCCTGCATATGAGCCCGGCCCATGACGTCATCTGAAGCTCACTGGGATGCCATCGTCATCGGCGGCGGCCACAATGGCCTGGTCGCCGCCGCCACGTTGTCGAAATCAGGCCGCAAGGTGCTGCTGCTGGAGGCCGGCGACGATCTCGGCGGCGCGGCGCGCACCGAGGAGTTCGCGCCGGGCTTCCGCGTCTCGGCGGTGGCCCATCTGC
>JBFLWR010000211.1:0-21481 GCA_040755925.1 Pseudomonadota bacterium | reverse complement strand
TGGGCGGCGAAGGGGTTCTGAAATACGACACCGTGTCGTATTTGGCCCGGCTGCTCAGGTGGCCGGGCTTTTTCATGTCGCAAGCATGTCGCGTGGAGTTGCCGCAAGTCTGTTGTAACCCTTGGAAATCAACGGAAATGGCTGGTAGCGCAACGCGACATGAAAGCCGCCCTGCCCTCCCACTAAGCCTATGATTTCGCTTGATAAAGCTTCAATAATTGGCCTCGAACACGACGGACTCTGACTCCGTTAGTCCTGGTTCGAATCCAGGTTCCCCAGCCAGCATCGATCTGTTTCTATCCGCAATCATCATCACAACATTTGGTGTCGTGTCTGGCCCCAGAAATCTCTTGTCTGCCTTCTGGTACTGGATCAGCGACCTTCATATTAGCAATCAACGATATATTAATAAGCAAGGTCCAAGCTTTGCATATCGGGCAAGATCCCGATCGACGATCCAGCACCTATAGGTGCCGAGACGCTCGACCGATGCGGAGCAAAACGCATGAGTGTCGAAACAGCATTGGCGCAGCTATTGCGCATGCTTCACCGTCGCGCCCTGAACCTAGCGGCGTTACCAGACGATGAGAGAGACCCGCACTACGACCGCATCCGACGATCATGCTGCGGAGCGGCCGAGCATATCGGCCAAAGTCCCGACAGCGCGGCGCTGACAGCAAACAGCATCGTGGAGTTCACCCGTGCGATGGTCGGGATTATCGAGGCAAAGCGCGGGTAGGTGGCGCGGAAGCCGAGCCTGAATGCAGGACCGACAGCAGGAGGAAAAGGGCCCGGATCTAATGACAAAGGGCCTATATACCGGACAAACGCCTACGGCGCATGGCCCGACGCGCGCAAGGCCATGACCGCGGCGGTGTATTCGATGAAATCCCTCGGGCAACCCTGCAGCGCAAGCCTGTAGAGACGAAGCGCCTCATCGTCGCGATGCTGCAACCGCTGGAACTCGGCCGTATAGAAATTGGCTTCGCACACCTTTTCCTGTCTAACCATCGCATCGGCGTCGTCCACTGCAGCCAGCGCCTCGTCAGCTTTGAGGTCGCCTTTGAAGAAGCGGACCAACGGGGCAGGCCATTTCGTCATGTCGAGCGGCGCGTCGCGCAGCACGCTCGGCAGGCCGTCGCGACGCCTCGCAAGGTCGAGCCAGAGCGCGTTGTAAGCATCCGCCGGCTCTAACTTCACGGCCATCGCCAAATCAGTCTGCAAGTTTGAATGCGAACCAAAATAGAAACCCAGAATACCTCGCCTGAGGTAGGCTCCTGAGAATTTTCGATTGAGGCGGATTGCCTCGCCGTACATTTCAAAGGCATCGACGTAGTCGGTCTTGTAGATACTGGCGAGAGCCAACCCGGCGTAAGCATCGGCGAAGTCGTAATCCAACCTGGCTGCCTGGTTACAATCGAGTGTCGCGCGGTTGTATTTGTCCTTGTAAAGCCACGCGTAGCATTGCCCGACATAGGCGCCTGTATAGCCAGGGTTGAGAAAAATCGCCCGGTCGTAGTCGCCGATGGCCTTGTCGAATTGTCCCTTCCGAATCCAGGCGTCGGCTCGATTGTGATAAGCAGTGGCGTAGGCGGGATCGCTGGCAATCGCTAAATTGTAATCAGCGATGGCGCTGTCATACTGCCGCCTGGATGCCCGGACCAGGCCCCTGTTGTCATAGGCTGGCGCATATTTTGAATCGGCCGCGATGGCGCTTTCGTAGTCGGCCACGGCTCTGTCTTTGTCGCCTTTTTGCGACCACGCCAGACCCCGACTGCTGTAAGCCTCGGCGGAACCGGGATCAAGACTGATCGCGAGGTTGAAGTCTGCAATGGCAAGGTCCTCGTCACCGGTGTACAGCCGGAGCATGCCACGCTTCTTGTAACCTGTGACATTTTTCGGCTCGAGCCTGATAGCCAGATCGTATTCGACGATTGCGCGTTTGAAAAAGTCCTTACTCGCCCAGGCGTCGGCGCGATCACGGTATAGCGAAACGTTCGTCGGCTCGATCCGGATAGCGCGATCGTAATCGGCGATTGCACGGTCGCCGCCACCGCCCATTTTCATCCAAGCCTCGGCGCGCTTGCGATAGGCGAAAGCATTGTTCGGATTGAGGTCGATTGCCCTGTCATAGTCTGAAATGGCGTTGTCGTATTCGCCCATTACAACCAGTGCGCTTGCTCTATTGAAGTACCCGATGGCCTGGTCGATCGGCGATGCCACCTTATCCTCGATCACATCCTTACAGGCGGCGATACGATTGCGCGCATCGATCTTGTCGTCGCTGCAGGCTTTCAGGCGGTCGCCAGCCATGCCGGGAACGCCGAGTGCGAGCAGGATCGCCAAGTTTGCGAAACACCACCGCACCTTTGCAATCAACCGCTCAAGTCTACCAATCATCATGCAGCCCTGAACCAAAATCAATTTCTGGTTGCGGTTGTTATACTGACTAGATCAGGGCGAATCTTTGTTTGCCGCGGGCACCTCCGTCGTTGTCTCTCAAAGCAAAGGGCCGCCCCCTGAACAGTGGCGGCCCTTGCCATGGTTCAATGGGTGGCTTTCGGACAGCCGCCTACTCTGCCGCCTCGTAGCCGGCAATGCCCTTGATCTCGAGGAAATCCTCAAGGCCGTATTCGGCGTATTCGCGGCCGTTGCCGGACTGCTTGTAGCCACCGAAGGGCAGGCCAGCGTCCCAGGTCGGATAGTTGATGTAGACGTTGCCCGAGCGCATCCGCGCCGCGACATTGCGAGCCTTCTCGATGTCTTTGGCCTGGATGTAGGAGGCAAGGCCATAGACGGTGTCGTTAGCCTGTTCGACCGCCTGCTCGACCGTGTCGTAGGGCATGATCGACAGCACCGGTCCGAAGATCTCTTCCTTCGCGATGCGCATGTCGTGCGTGACATTGGCGAACACGGTCGGGCGGATGTAGTAGCCGCGGTTGAGTTCGGCCGGGCGGCCGGGGCCGCCCGCGACAAGCGTGGCGCCCTCGTCGATGCCGCTCTGGATCAGGTCCTGGATCTTGTCGAACTGGATCTGGCTGACCACGGGCCCGAGCTTGGAGGCGGGCGCGTCGGCCGGGCCGACCGTGAACTTCTCCGCCGCCGCCTTGGCATAGCCGGCCGCCTCGTCATGCCGGTCGCGCGGCACGAACATCCGGGTCGGCGCGTTGCAGGACTGGCCGCTGTTGCCGAAGCAGCCGGCGACACCCTTGGTCACGGCCCGCTCTAGGTCGACGTCGGGGAACAGGATGTTGGCAGACTTGCCGCCGAGCTCCTGGTGCACGCGCTTGACCGTGTCGGCAGCTGCCTTGGCGACCAGGATGCCGGCGCGGGTCGAACCGGTGAAGGACATCATGTCGACATCCGGATGGCTGGACAGCGCCTGCCCGACGCCCGGACCGTCGCCGTTGACGAGGTTGAACACGCCCTTCGGCACACCGGCTTCGTCGATGATCTCGGCGAAGATGATGGCGTCGAGCGGCGCGATCTCCGACGGCTTCAGCACCATGGTGCAGCCGGCGGCGAGCGCCGGGCCGACCTTGCAGGTGATCTGGTTGAGCGGCCAGTTCCACGGCGTGATCAGGCCGACGACGCCGATCGGCTCCTTGACGATGAGCGACGATCCTTTCACGTGACGGAATTGAAAAGTCTTCAGCACCTCGGCCATCTTTTCCAGATGCGCCTGGCCGACGCCGACCTGGCTGTCCAGCGCCATCTGGCGCGGTGCGCCCATCTCGCGCGAGACGGCGAGCGCCAGATCCTTGCTGCGCTTCTTGTAGATCTCGATGATGCGGTTGAGGATGTCGAGGCGCTCCTCGACCGTCGTGAAGCCGAAGGTTGCGAAGGCGCGCTTGGCGGCAGCCACCGCCTTGTCGACATCGGCCTTGGAGCCGAGCGATATCTGGGCGAAGACGTCCTCGTTCGAGGGATCGACGACGTCGAGCGTGTTGGGCACCACCGGATCGACCCAGGCGCCGTCGATGTAGAACTGCAGATTGTGAGACATGGTCTTCGCTCCCTGTGGGCCGGCATTTGTCGATTGTGGCGGGGTGATCGTCGTATATCGCTAGAGATAACGATGCGGCAAGCGCCCTGTCAAACGCAATGGGCGGCGATTGAGCCAGCGACCTCGCCCCAGATCGTTCGATTAAATCGATCATTGTGATGCAAACAATTCGTTGGAAAGATCGGTTCTGGAATGCCATTTCCCCGGTGAACACGCCCGGAGAATTGCATTGTCTTTCCTGCCCGCCACCGCGAACGATCTTCCAAACAGCCTGAACATCTCCCGTTCGGCGAACCCCGCACTCGCGTCGATCTGGCCGGGCATCGTTCTGGTGGCGATGATCACCTGCGTCGCCTATTCGGCGCATGGCCTCTCCGGGCTCACGCTGTTCAGCCCGATGATCCTCGCAGTGGTCGCGGGCATAACCTATTCCAACGTGCTCGGCACCCCCGCGCACGCCAAGGCTGGCATCGCCTTTTCGCAAAAGCGCCTGTTGCGTTTCGCCATCGTGCTGCTCGGCTTCCAGCTCACGCTCGGCCAGGTCGCAGGCATCGGGCTCAGCGGGGTCGGCATCGTCGCCGCCACCCTCGGCGCGACCTTCCTGTTCACCGTCACGCTCGGACGCCTGATCGGCGTCGATCGCAAGCTCGCGCAGTTGATCGCGGCCGGCACCTCGATCTGCGGTGCTTCGGCGATCGTCGCCACCAACATCGTCACCGACGCACGCGACGAGGACGTCACCTATGCCGTCGCCGCGATCACGCTGTTCGGCACCGTGGCCATGCTCGGCTTTCCGCTGCTTTCGCCGCTCTTCGGCCTCGACCAGCACGCATTCGGCCTGTGGGCCGGCGCATCGATCCACGAGGTGGCGCAGGTGATCGGCGCCGGCTTCCAGAACGGCACGCTTGCCGGCGAGACGGCGACCGTCGCCAAGCTGACGCGCGTCGCCATGCTTGCGCCGATGGTGATCGCGCTCGGCCTGATGGCCCGCCGCGGCAGCAATGATGCTTCCGCGGCCAAGCCGCCGATGCCGTGGTTCGTGGTGGCCTTCGTCGCCGTCGTGGCGCTGAACAGCCTGGTGACGATCCCGGCGCAGCTTCACTCGGCCATCGCGCTGGCCGCCCAGGTCATGCTGACCATGGGGCTCGCCGCCATGGGCCTGCAGGCCGATATCTCCGAGCTGCGCTCGCGCGGCCTGCGCCCACTGCTGCTGGCCTTCTCGGCCTTCATCTTCATCGCGGCGTTCAGCCTGACGCTGGTAAAGCTCGTCTAAGGCGATAAGGGTTCAGGTCAGACCGGCCTTAGTCCTCGTCATCGTCCTCGAACGAACAGGCCGCGACATAGATCGCGGCCAGCTTCTCGATGCCGGCCTGGTCCTCCTTGTCGAAGCGACCGGGCAGCGGGCTGTCGAGGTCGAGCACGCCGAACGCACCCTCCGCGTCGCGCAACAGCACGACCAGCTCCGAGCGCGAGTCTGCGTCGCAGGCGATGTGGCCGGCAAATTCGTGCACGTCCTTGACCAGCATCGACATGTCGAGCTCGATCGCCTTGCCGCAGACGCCGTTGCCCACGCCAATGCGCACGCAGGCCGGCTTGCCCTGGAAGGGACCAAGCACCAGCTCGTCTTCCGAGGCCAGGAAATAGAAGCCGGCCCAGTTGAGGTCGGGCACCATCTGGTAGATCAGCGCGGCGGTGTTGGCGGCATTGGCGACCGAGTCGCCCTCGCCTTCCAGCAGCGCTTGCAGTTGCGTGGCCAGTTCATTGTAGAAGGCCGGCTTGTCCTTGGCGTCGATGGCGGTTGCGGCAAACATCGTGTCGTGTCTCCGTTGCATGCCGGGCGAACGGCCGGCTAGAGTTTCGCCTTCTCTGCCACCAATGCAGCGCGCGGGAAATACAAAATCGTGAGCGACACCCTCGCCAGCCGAAAACGCGACCGCGCGCAGCCGGAGGCGCGCGACGCGCCCCTCACCTTCGCGGTACTGGTCTTTCCCGGCTTTCCGATGATGGCGTTTTCCTCGGTGATCGAGCCGCTGCGCGGCGCCAACATCCTCGCAAGGCGCGAATGCTACCGATGGGTGATCGTCGGCGCCGATGCGGGCACGGTCGAGGCCTCCAACGGCGTCGTCATCCAGCCGGGCTTCTCGGCCGCCGACGCGCCGAAGGTCGACCGCATCGTGGTGTGCTCCGGCGGCGATGCCGACCATGTGGTGGCCGACGAGGCGATGGGCTGGATCAGAAAAAGCCTGCGTGGCGGCGCGCATATCGGCGCGGTGGCGGACGCCGCATTCTTCCTCGCCCGCGCCGGCCTGCTCGATGGCCATGCCTGCACCTTGCACTGGACCAGCCAGGCTGCCTTCACCGAAGCCTTTCCGGATATCGAGCTCAGGCGCGACCTCTTCGTCATCGACCGCAAGCGCTTCACCTCGGCCGGCGGCGTCGGCAGCCTCGACATGATGCTGGAGATCATCACGCGCGATTACGGCACCGAGCTGGCGGCGGGCGTCGCTGAATGGTTCGTGCACTCGCCGCTGCGGTCCAGCGTCGACCGCAAGCTGATGCCGCTGCGCCTGCGCACCGGCGTCCAGAACGAGTTGGTCCTGTCGGCCATCGCCATCATGGAGGACGCCGTCGAGGAGAGGCTCGGCATGGCCGAGCTTGCCGAACGGCTCGGCGTGTCGTCCGACAAGCTGGAGCGCAATTTCCGCGCCGAACTGGATATCTCGCCCAATGGATACTACCGGCGGCTGCGGTTGAAGCGAGCGGCTGATCTGCTGGCGCATTCGACGCTGATGGTGCGCGATGTCGCCTTAGCCTGCGGGTTTGCCTCGATGTCGAGTTTCGCCCGGGCGTTTCGGGAAGAGCACGGGCATGCGCCGAAGGCGATGCGAAGGCATTAGTGGGCAGTGGTGTGCGGCTTCATGCTCCTTCGTCATCCCAGGGTCTGCGCTCCGCTTCGCTCCTTGCTTCGCCCTAGAATGACGAAGTTATGATGCGGCATCCGGCACAACAACTGCGGAACGCCGCACAAGCCAAAAACCTCTTCCGGCTATGTTCGCGAGAACAGGAGGCCTTCCATGAGCATCGTCGTTTTCGACCCGGACAGCACCGAGGATGTGGACTTCAAGGACCGTATGCGCCACCCGGCGGCGGCCGATCCGGCCGGCGGCATGTGGCTGTCCGATACTGAGCCGTCCTTTATCGATGCCGATGCATTGCGCAAGGGCCGGCTTGCCAAGCTGCGCGGCTGGATGCGCGAGGCGGGCTATGGCGGCGTCGTGTTGTTCGATCCCTACAACCAGCGCTACGCCACCGGCTCGCGCAACATGTTCGGCTACTTCCTGCGGAACTCGACACGATACTTCTTCATCCCGACCGAAGGGCCGGTTGTGCTGTTCGAATATCCGCAGAGCTACCATGTCTCCATGGTGCTCGACACGATCGACGAGGCGCGTCCTTCCAAGCTCGTCTGGTCCTCGGTCTCCGGCCGAGACGACGAGACGGCCGGCCCGTTCGCCGACGAGATCGCCGAGCTCTTGAAGAAGCATGGCGGCGGGTCGATGAAGCTCGGCCTCGACCGCTGCAGCCATCTGCAAGCGCTGGCGCTGGAAAAGCGCGGCTGCGAGGTCCGGGACTGCCAGGGCGAAATCCTTGCCGTGCGCGCGGTGAAGACGCCCGAGGAGGTGAAATGCCTGCTGGCCTCCATGGCCGGTGCCGAGGCGGCGGTCGCCGCCGTTCGCGAGGCGATCAAGCCCGGCGTTTCCGAGAACGAACTCTTCGCCATCATGTATGGCGAGGTGATCCGCCAAGGTGGCGAATTCATCGAGACCCGGCTGCTCACCTCCGGACAGCGCACCAATCCCTGGTTCAACGAGGCGAGCGGCCGCAAGATCAGGCCCGGTGAACTTTTGGCGCTCGATACCGACACGATCGGCTGCTACGGCTACTATTCGGACTTCTCGCGCACGTTCCGCTGCGGCCCGGGCAAGCCGACGCCCTACCAGAAGTCGCTCTACCGCATGGCGCATGACCAGGTGCAGCACAACATCGGGATCGTGAAGCCCGGCATGGCTTTCCGCGAGATCGCCGAGAAGGCGTGGAAGATCCCGGACCGCTTCGTCGATCAACGCTATACCTCGGTCATGCACGGCGTCGGCATGCATGGCGAGACACCGTTCATCGCGCACGCGATGGACTACGAGACCTACGGCCGCGACGGCATCATCGTGCCGGGCATGGTGGTGAGCGTGGAAAGCTATATAGGCGAGAAAGGCGGCCGCGAGGGCGTCAAGCTGGAAGACGAGATCCTGATCACCGAGACCGGTACCGAACTGCTCTCGCGCTTCCCTTATGAAGACGAATTCCTCGACCGCTAGGTTGGTGCTAGGCAGTCCCGCATGAAAGCTCCCATCTCCATCCGGCGCGGCACGGTGGCCGCGGTGTTCGTCGATCTCCAGGAGGAGCATCGCAAGGACAAGCGTTATCTGGTCGAGGGTTTCGCCGACATCCTCGCCAACGTGCAACGGCTGCAGGAAGCGGCGCGGCGCAACTTCGTGCCGCTCTACCACTGGGCCTATATCGTCGACCTCGCCGAGGCGCGGCCGTTCCATCCGCTGGACGCGAGCGGCAAGTCGGCTTTCTCCGACAAGGACGACCCGCTAACGGCGATCTGCCATGAGGTGGCGCCGAAGGATGGCGAGGCGATGCTGGTCAAGCAGGAAGCCAGCGCCTTCGGCAAAAACAATTTTGCCGACAGGCTGAAGGCCGCAGGCATCGAGTGGCTGGTGATTGCCGGCGTGTGGACCGAGGCCTGCATCGACGCCACGGTGAAGGACGCAGTGGCGCGCGGTTTTCGCGTCCTGCTGGTCAAGGATGCCTGCGGCAGCGCAAGCGCCGCCATGCACCAGACAGGCATCCTCAACCTCGCCAACCGTCTCTATGGCGGCGCCGTCACCAACACGCTCGACGCCTGCCGGCTGATGGCCGGCGACACGGTGAATGTCTGGCAGGTGGAAGGTTCGGTGCCGCTGCGCTTCACCTTCGAAAACGCGGCCCGGCTTTACGCCGGGCTCTGACGATGGCCAGCACCCCATCCGACCCGGCCGGGCGCGGCAAATATGCCGACCGGCTGGACGCAGAGCTTTGGGACTATATCGACACGGTCAATAGCTGGTACCCGCCGGAGATCGCCGCTGCCTCCATCGCCGACCAGCGCGCGGTCTATAACCGCATGTGCGTGGCGTTCCACCAGGGCCGTCCTGAAGGCGTGAGCGTCAATGACGGCATTATCGCCTCGCCTGAGCACGCCATCCCGGTTCGGCGTTACCGGATGGCGAACAGGATTCCGACGGCGATCGTCGTCTACTATCACGGCGGCGGCTTCGTGCTGGGCGATCTGAACAGCCATGACGACATCTGCGCCGAGACCTGCGCAGGCATAGGCTTCGAGGTGATTTCGGCCGACTACAGGCTGGCGCCTGAACATCCGCATCCCGCCTCCTTCTACGATGCGCTCGCTGTATTCGAATGGGTGGCCGCGACGAGCGCACTGCCGATCGTGCTCTGCGGTGAAAGCGCCGGCGGCAACCTCGCCGCCGCGGTGGCGCAGGCGACGCGGCATCATCCACGGCACGCCGTCGGCCAGATGCTGATCTATCCCGGGCTTGGCGGCGACGGGACCGGGCGATCCTGTTTGGAGCACGCCGAAGCGCCGCTTCTCACGCTCGCCGATATCGACTTCTACCGCCGCATTCGTTCGACGCCGTGCCAACCGCCCGAGGACCCAACTTTCTCACCGCTCAAGGACCGCGATTTCTCCAGCCTGCCTCCGACAGTGATTGTCACCGCCGAGTGCGATCCGCTGTCGTCCGATGGCGAGGCCTATCGCGACCGGATCGTTGCCGCTGGCGGGCGGGCGGCGTGGCGAGAAGAGCCGCGCCTGGTGCACAGCTTCCTGCGTGCGCGCCCGACGGTGCCTCGCGCGGCGGAGGCGTTTGAGCGGATTATCGCGGATATTGCCAGGCTGGGCGCCGGCGACTGAGCGCCAGTCTCCCCTCAAGTGGAGACTGGCTGCGTCCACGTCGTGCGGAACAGCGCACAATAACTGCGGAAAATCAGACATTTCGCTGCGGAAAGCAGACCTATCATCCCCTCGCAGGCAACGGCGCCCTGGCTGTCGCATCCGCCCCCGCGCATGGCGTCACCAGGGCGCCCAACAACAGAGGGAACGACGATGAAGTTCATGCTGACCGACAGAAAACTGCACCCGCAAGCCAAGCCGACCGCCGAAGATTTCAAAAGCGGTGCGATCAACCGGCGTGAGTATCTGGCGCTCATGGCAGGGTTCGGGGTAAGCGCCGCCGGCGCGCTGGCGCTGGGCGGACTTGGACCCTCGCCTGCCCGCGCCGAGGAGCCCAAGCGCGGCGGCGTGCTGCGCGTCGCCATGAACGTCAAGGGCTTCAAGGACCCGCGCACCTTCGACGGCGTCGAGATGTCGAATGTCGCGCGCCACTGCAATGAGTATCTGGTGCGCTGGAACACCGACTTCACCTTCGAGCCCTGGCTGCTCGAAAGCTGGGAAACCAGCGACGATGCCAAGACCATCATCCTTCATGTGCGCAAGGGCATCACGTGGTCGAACGGCGACGCCTTCAACGCCGACGACGTGATCCACAACCTTAACCGCTGGTGCGATGCCTCGGTCGCAGGCAACTCGGTTGCCGCGCGCATGGGCGCGCTGGTCAATGCCGACACCAAGAAGCCGGTCGACGGCGGCATCCAGAAAGTCGACGACCACACGATCAAGCTCAACCTACCGAAACCCGACATCTCGCTGATCGCCGGCATGGCCGACTATCCGGCGCTGATCATGCACCGCTCCTATGAGGGCGACGCCGATCCGAAGAAGGCGCTGGCCATCACCACCGGCCCCTGCGAGCTGGTTAGCTGGGACGCGGAGACCGGCGCGGAGGTGAAGCGCAAGGACAAATGGTGGAAGGGCGAGTTCTATCTCGACGGCATCAAGTGGGTCGATTACGGCTCCGACCCCAACGCCATGCTGTCGGCCTTCGAATCCGGCGAGATCGACACCGACCACGAGACAGCGTCGGATGCCGTTTCGCAGACCGAGAAGATGGGACTGCAGAATTCCGAGATCGCCACCGGCTCGACCATCGTCGCCCGCTTCAATGTCGGCAACGCCCCTTACGGCGACGTCAAGGTGCGCCGCGCCGCTCAGCTTGCCGTCGACAATTCGGCTGTGCTGAAGCTCGGCCTCGATGGACGTGGCAAGCCCGCCGACAACCACCATGTCGGCCCGATGCATCCTGAATTCGCCGACATCGGCCCCGCCAAGCGCGATGTCGAGGAGGCGAAGAAGCTGCTCTCCGAAGCCGGCAAGGCCGACCACGAATATGAGCTGATCTCGGTCGACGTCGAGTGGCAGAAGAGCACAGCGGACGCCATCGCCGCCCAGATCCGCGAGGCAGGCCTGAAGATCAAGCGCACCGTGCTGCCGGCCGCGACCTTCTGGAACGACTGGAGCAAGTTCCCCTATTCCTGCACCGAATGGCTCGGGCGACCGCTCGGCGTGCAGGTGCTGGCGCTCGCCTACAAATCAGGCGCCGCCTGGAACGAAAGCGCCTATTCTGACAAGGAGTTCGACGAGTTCCTGGACAAGGCGCTCGCAACACCCGACGCCGCGGCGCGCAAACCGATCATGGCCCAGATCGAAAAGAACCTGCGCGACTCCGGCATCATCATCCAGCCCTACTGGCGCTCGGTCTACCGCACCTACCGCAAGGGCGTGCATGGCTGTGTGCAGCACCAGGCGCTCGAGCAGCATTTCGAGACGGTCTGGCTGGAGAGCTGATTCCTCCCGGGTGGCGACCTATGCCGGCGCGGTTCAAGGGCTGCGCCGGCATAATTGCTGCCAAGCGGCCGATAGTATGCGTCAGTTGCGTTCGAAGCCCTGGCCGATTGCGTCCGGGGCCAGCCCGACCGACATCCGCTCGATGATCGTCGTCGGAAGAACGATCTTTTCGGCCGGCCGATCGTCGCCCTTCAGGCGGCGTATCAGCAACTCGGCCACCGATTTTCCCAGCGCGTAGACCGGCTGGTCGATGACGGTGATCGGCGGCGTCGTAACGCCTGTCCAGTCGGCATCGTGAAAGGTGATGAGCGAAATATCCCGCGGGATGTCGAGGCCGCATTGCCTGATCGCCTTGAACAGATCCAGCGCCACCACGCTGTCCGAGGCCAGGATTGCCGTCGGCCGCGCGCGGCTCCGCAGCAGCGCGTGCATCGCGGCGTGAGCACCCTCCGACCGGCCGCTGCCAAAATGGATATTGCGCTCGGCGCCCTCTATTCCGGCTTCGCGGCAGGCCGACAGGAAGCCCAGGATACGCTCCCGCACCGTAGAGGTATTGATGTGCGACTCGGCGCCGCGAAAATCGCCGGACAACAGCGCGGCCGTGACATAGGCGATCCTGCGATGGCCGGCTCGCGTCAGGATGCGCGTGGCGTTGAGGGCGGCATCGCGGTCATCGACCGTGACCGTATCGACGTCGAGTGCCGGCAGCGCGCGGTCGAGCAAGGCCAGCGGACAGGTCGAGCGCGCAATCTCCTCCAGATGGGCGATTTCCCCGGACTGGGCCGGCGTCACGATCAGTCCGTCGACCTGCTTCGCCATCAGGACGCGTATGGCGTTCTTCTCGGCTTCGACCTCCTCACCCGAATTGACCAGGATGACGTTGATGCCCGAGAGACGCGCTGCGTCGCTGATGCCGCGCACCGCGAGCGCGAAGAACGGGTTCTCGATGTCGCCGACGACCACGCCGATACTGCCCGAGCGCCCTGTCGTCATGCTGCGCGCCAATTCGTTCGGCCGGTAATCGAGCGCTTTCGCCGCTTCCAGCACGGCGTCGCGGACCTCCTGGCTCACCCGGCCATAGCCGCCCAGCACGCGCGCCGCGGTCGCCTTCGAAACCTTCGCCTCCCGGGCGACGTCGCTGACCGTGATGGAAGGTGCCTTGGTCGGACGTTTCATTGTGGAAAAATCGCTCTGCAATTTCGTTGACGGATGCTCTTTCTTATGGCTACAAATGTCAAGAGACCGGTCTCATTGTAATTTGAGACCGGTCTCACAAACAAAAAGAGCGCTCGGAGGCGTCGCAACCGTTTCGGAAAATTGGTTCGTGTCCGCCTGCCGGCGTCAGCCACACCGCGGACCGATCTTCAGAGTGGAGAACACCATGGACATCAGAGGTCTTTTCACCGCGGGCCGTCGCCGACGCATCGGCTCAGTCTTCTTCGCAATCGCGCTCGCCGCGCTCTCCCTGCCCAAGGCATGGGCGGCGGACAATCCCTACAATCTCATCGACCCCAAGACGATCAGCGTCGGCACGATGGGCGACGCCAAGCCCTATGCCTTCACCACCGCCGACGGCAAGTTCACCGGCTTCGATCTCGAATTCTTCCTCAATGTGGTTGGCCGCATGGGCTTCAAGCCGGAACAGGTGACCTTCACCGGCCAGGAATTCTCGGCGCTGATGCCTTCGGTGGCCAATCAGCGCTTCGATGTGGCGGTCGCCGCCATCGGCACGACGGAGAAGCGCAAGCAGACGGTCGATTTCTCCGACGGCTATCTCGCCGGATATCTGTCGGTGCTGACGTCCGACCCGAAGATCACCTCGGCTGAAGGTCTCGCCGGCAAGCGCCTCGGGGTCGTCCAGGGAACGTTGCAGGAAATCTATGCGACCAAGAATTTCAAGAACACCGACCTGGTGAAATTCCCCGACAACAACTCCGCCATCGCAGCGCTCAACAACGGCACGATCGACGGTCATTTCCTCGACTATGAGGCCGCGAAACAATATGGCGAGCGCTATCCGGGCTTGAAGATCGCCGTCAACATCCCGTCGTTCGACGCCCCGGCCGGCTTCGTCGTGCGCAAGGGCAACGACGCGTTCCGCGAGGCGCTCAACAAGGGCATCCACGAGGCCATGCAGGACGGCACCTGGCGCGATCTCTACCAGAAGTGGTTCCCCGGATCGCCCATGCCCGACCAATATCTCCCCAAGAAGAACTGAAACCGCGCCTGGCCGCTGGCGCGAATGCCGGCGGCCCTATTTTCAGGCATGTCATGAACGATCGCGCGAGCGGCGATTGCGCCGCCTCGCAAGGCAGGTTGGCGGATGGACTGGCTCGCAAATCTTCAACGCAGCTTCTTCGACTGGGACGCAATGGCGTCGGTGCTGCCGTCGCTGCTGACGGTCGGCCTGAAGAACACACTGATCCTAGCCGCCGCCTCCACCGTGCTCGGCATCCTCATCGGGATGGTCCTCGCGGTGATGGGAATCTCACGCTCGGCATGGCTGCGGATCCCGGCACGCGTCTACACCGACATTTTTCGCGGCCTGCCCGCCATCCTCACCATCCTCTTGATCGGCCAGGGCTTTGCCCGTATCGGGCGCGAGATCTTCGGTCCTTCCCCCTACCCGCTGGGCATCCTGGCGCTCAGCCTGATCGCCGGCGCCTATATCGGCGAAATCTTCCGCTCCGGCATCCAGAGCGTTGAAAGCGGCCAGATGGAAGCCTGTCGCGCGCTGAGCATGAGCTATGGCCAGGGCATGCGGCTGATCGTTGTCCCGCAGGGGGTGCGCCGCGTGCTTCCCGCGCTGGTCAACCAGTTCATCGGCAACGTCAAGGATTCCAGCCTCGTCTATTTCCTCGGCCTGCTTGCTTCCGAACGCGAGATCTTCCGCATCGGCCAGGACCAGGCTGTGGTCACCGGCAACCTGTCGCCGCTGCTTCTGGCGGGCGTGTTCTATCTCATCATCACCGTGCCGCTGACCCACGTGGTCAACACCATCGATTACCGTCTGCGCCTCGGTAAGCAGAAGGCCGGCGGCGTGGTCAGCGGCCTCGTCGAGGTCGGCGAGCTGAAGGACTCGGTCGGCAAGACCGCGACGGAGCCATCCATCAAGGCCGGCAGTCTCGAGGTGCGCGACCTCGACATGGCCTATGGCGAGTTGCAGGTGCTCAAGCAGATCCGGCTGAAGGTGGAACCGGGCACGGTCACCTGCATCATCGGCCCGTCCGGCTCTGGAAAATCGACGCTGCTGCGCTGCCTCAACCGCCTTGTCGAACCGAAAGCGGGCGATGTGCTGCTCGACGGGGAAAGCATTCTTGCCATGCGGCCGGAGAAGTTGCGCAGGCGGGTCGGCATGGTGTTCCAGCACTTCAACCTGTTCCCGAACCATACCGCGATCGAGAACGTCAAGCTGGCGCTGACCAAGATCAAGGGCATGGCCAAGAACAAGGCAAGGCGCCTGGCAGAAGCGCGCCTCACCGAAGTCGGCCTTGCCGCGCGCGCGGACTACAGGCCAAGCCGCCTTTCGGGCGGCCAGCAGCAGCGCGTTGCGATCGCACGCGCGCTCGCCATGAACCCTGAAGTCATCCTGTTCGACGAAGTGACGAGCGCGCTCGACCCCGAACTCGTCAAAGGCGTCCTCAACCTGATGGCCGATCTTGGCCGGCGCGGCATGACCATGATCGTCGTCACCCACGAGATGGGCTTTGCCCGCAAGGTGGCCGACCAGGTCGCCTTCATGGACGAAGGCCGCATCGTCGAGGTCGGCCCTCCAGCCGAGGTCTTCGACAGGCCGAAGAGCCCCCGGCTCAAGCAATTCCTGGCGGAGGTGCTTTGAGCGGCCCCGCCCCATCGGCCGCGCGGGCTCAGCGCACGCGCCACAATCCAACTCCTTCTGACAATCGAAAGCTGCGTTCATGACTGATAAATCCGCACTCAAGGTCGTCGTCATCGGCGGTGGCATCTTCGGCGTCTCGACCGCCGTCCATCTCGCCCGGCTCGGCGCGAACATCACGCTCGTCAACGACGGTCCGGTCGCGAACGGCGCATCGTCGCGCTCGCTCGCCTGGCTCAACTCGGCACGAAAGCGCTCGGCGGCGTACCACGCGCTGCGCATTCAAGGCATCGAGCGCTACAGGGCATTGGCAGCGGCGCAGGATTGCGGTCGATGGCTGCGCTTCGACGGCGGTCTCACCTGGGACGCCGACGACGCTACCAACCAGATAGCCGGAATCTTCCGCCACGAGCGGTCGATCGGCTACCAGACCCAACTGCTCGAGCCTCGCGACATCGCCGCCGTCACGCCTGGCGTCGATGCAAGCGCGGTTTCGCCCCAAGGCGCGATCTTCAATGCCGGCGAAGGCTGGGTCGACCTACCTTCGCTGATCGATGTTCTCCTGAAGGAGTTTCGCGAACGCGGCGGGCGCGTCGTCACCGATGCCGGCCCCGCCGAGGTCATCCTCGCCAACGGTCTCGTCAGCGCGGTGAGGACCGCCTCCGGCCAAACCCTCGATGCCGACGCCGTGGTCGTGGCCACGGGTCCGGCGGTGCCTGGCATGGCAGCGAAGGTGAGCCGGCGCATCGGCGACGGCACGACGCGGGCGCTGCTCGTGTTCAGCAAGCCGATCCAGCACCCGCTGCGCGCTGTGCTGAACACCCCGCGCGTCGCCATCCGGCCAACACCGAACGGTGCGTTCGCGCTCGATTCCGCCTGGTCCGAGGAAGAAGTCATCGTCCGCGACGACGGCACCTACGAAGCGAAGCCGTCGACGATCGAGCGGCTGCTGCAAGAGGCCTCGAACGTGTTGGAAGGCAATCCTAGGCTGGCGCTGGAAAGCGTCCACATGGGTCAGAAGCCGATTCCAGCGGATGGCGAGCCGGTGGTCGGGCAGTTGACCGGCATTTCCGGCTACCATGTCGTGTTCAGCCACAGCGGCGCGACGCTCGGCCTGGTGATGGGGGAATTGCTGGCGGCCGAGATCGTCAGCGGCAAGCCGAGTGCGTTGCTCGAGCCGTTCCGGCCACAGCGGTTCGACAGTTGAAGGCAAGCGAAGAGAAAAGGGCACCCAAGCTAAAGGACCACATTTTCAGAGAACTTCATCCATGGCGGTCGGACTGCTTGTCTTGACAGGGAAATGACGCATCTGCCTCTATCTAGCGCTCGGTCCCGAATGGCCGCGCGATGAGGAAGATTATGATGCGTGCCCGTTGGGCTTTCTTTCTTGCACCAATTTTCCCGGCGGCAGTGGCCGGCTACAATCTACATATTCACCGCCCGCAGATGGCGCTGCTATCGAGCTTCATATTTATGTGCCTCGATTTCTATTTTCTGGAGGCAATAGTCGGAATCCCCACCTTCTACATCCTAAAGCGGAAGCGCTGGCAGCATTTTTGGATATACGCCGCCGTCGGCTTTCTGGCGATTTTCGCTCCACTGTTTGCGTTCTGCCTCGCTCGATGGCAGTCATCGTACGAGATCGGCTCAGTCTTAACTACATGCGCCTTGGTGGCGATATACGGAAGCGCTATCGGCTTGATTTTCTGGCTTCTAGTCCGACCGGATAAAGATCCAGTGGAGCAGCTTGCGTCGCACTTTACCTAATACTCTCCTCGCTCGGTCAAGGCTTGCACGAGAACACATGGATCGTTTCGACCTCGGCACCTACCGCCGCCCCATCTCGACATCGTCGGCCGAAACGCAGCGCTGGTTCGATATCGGGCTGAACTGGTGCTACGGCTTCAACCACGAGGAAGGCATAAAATGTTTCGAGAAGGCGTTGGAGACCGACCCCGGCTGCGCCTTTGTGCATTGGGGCATCGCCTACGCCGCCGGGCCTTTCTACAATCTCACCTGGAAGGAGCACGGCAAGGACCAGGCGAACAGAGCCGCCAAGCGCTGCTTCGAGCATGTGCAACTGGCACGCGCCGGCGCGGCGAATGCGAGCCCGGTCGAGCGGCGGCTGATCGAGGCGCTGGCCACACGCTTCCAGCAGCCACATGGCGTGAGCGCCGCAGAGTTCGAGCAATGGGACGATGCCTATGCCGCGGCGATGCGGCAGGTTTATCGCGAGTTTCCCGACGACCATGACGTGATGGCGCTGGCGGTCGAGGCGCTGATGATGCGCACGGTGAGGCGTTTGTGGAACCTCAAGACCGGCGAGCCGGCGCCGAATTCGGACGTGCTGGAAGCGCTGGAAATCTGCGAGCGCTCGATCCGGCTGTCGGACCAGGCGGGCGCCACGCCGCACCCCGCGATCCTGCATCTCCATATCCATCTGCTCGAAATGTCGACGCAGCCGGAGCGCGGCATTCGCTCCGCGGAGCGGCTCGGCACCATGTGCCCCGATGCCGGCCACATGAACCACATGCCGGGACATATCCATGTGCTTTGCGGCGAATACGAAAAGGCCAGGATCGCCAGCGAGAAGGCGGTGCGGGCCAACGACCTCTACCTCGCCTATGCCGGCGAGCCGACCTACTACCTGCTCGGCTGCTGTCACGACCTGCATCTGATGATGTTCACCTGCATGTTCCTTGGCCAGTACCGCCCGGCGCTGTGGGCGGCCGACAAGGTGCGCAGCCTGGTGACACGCGATGTCGTCAGCATCCCCGACCGGCCGAAGCTGACGCAGACCGTCGAGGGTTACCACGCGATGCGGTCGCATGTTCAGGTGCGCTTCGGCCGCTGGCGCGAGATCGTCGATGAGCCGATGGTGGCGGACCCGCAGCTCTACGTGCTGACCATCGCCATGCAGCATTACGCCAAGGGCGTGGCGCATGCGACGCTACGCGAATTCGCCGATGCGGAACGTCAGCGCGAGCTGTTTAGCCGGCAAATCGCGGCGATTTCGCCGGATCGCAGGTTCCTCAGCAACCCGACGCGCGCGTCGCTGGCGGTCGGCGCGGCACTGCTCGACGGCGAGCTCGCCTACCATCAGGGACGGCACGACGAAGCCTATGGCCACCTGCGCCGCGCGGTCGAGCTCGATGACAACCTCTCCTACACCGAGCCGTGGGCGTGGATGCACCCGCCGCGCCATGCGCTGGCCGCGCTCCTGCTCGACCAAGGCCACGCGGCGGAAGCCGAGCAAGTCTATCGCGACGATCTTGGCTTGAGCGGCGCCGTGCAGCGCTGCGCCCAGCATCCCGACAATGTCTGGGCGTTGCATGGGCTGGTGGAATGCTTGAAGCGGCGCGGCGAGAAAGATGAATTGCCGGGGCTGCAGGCGAAGCTAGCCACGGCGCTCACCAAGGCTGACCTGCGGATCACTTCGTCATGCCTGTGCAGGACGAGCGTGGAAGCCGGCGATTGCTGCTGTCACTGAATCGGGTAGCGAAGCTAACGGACCGACGGCGCGTCTTCTACGAAAAGATCTTCGCCAGTTCATCGACGCTGGTGCCTTCCTTGATCCGGCGCAATTCTACGTAGCTGATCGCAGTGGCCACGGAGGAGAAAACGAGGATGGCCGCCCTGATCGTCGCATCCGCCAGCAACCCGAACGTGACATTCAAGGGTATGGCGACCCGGTTGATCAACAGACCCACCATTACATTCGCCGCAAGGAACACCAGCCAAAGTCCGAGCAGCGCCCAGCGACTTCCGTTGGTCAGGTCTCGACTGCGCGACATGCTGTCGAGAACACCCCGTCTTTCCTGGACAAGAACCGGTATCGCGACCGCCCAACGAACCGTCAGGAGGATGCCCGGCACGATCAGCAGAACCAGACCGATCATGATGCCAATCGTCGCGAGCAATGAAAGGCCGAGAATCGGAAACAACAGTGCCAGTGCGAAGCCGAAGCAATCCGAGAAGCGAGGCTTTTCACCACGCAAATCCACAATCGCGGCACGGATGAGAGACGTCTGAAGAACCACTGTGAGGACCAGATACAGCGGTGCGGCAAGGATGGAAATGAGTGGATGCTGAATAACAAACGCCTGAAATGACTGCTGGCCCGCGCCGCTCTTCACATACCAAAGCCATGCCGCAAATCTCGGCAGAGCGTGAAATGCAGCGCCCAGGCCAAGACACAGCGGCAGGTTGCGGCCAATGACCGCGAAACTCTCGTTGAATACCCGCCCTATGCGAAAACGTTCACCAGTGTTCAGCGCCACTGAGGCCATGATCGTGTCCCCTTCCTCAACGCGCCATCGCTACGAGAAGATTTCCGCCAATTCGTCGACGCTCGCGCCTTCCTTGACCTGACGCAATTCGACATAGGTAACCGCGATCGCCACCGAAACTACCGTCGAGAAGATCGTCGACACCAGGCTGCTTCCAATGGCTCCGACTGCAACGCCGGTGGCGGAGATACCGCCGGCGGATGCGACCACAAGCCCGAACAGCAGAGAGAAACCTCCCTGGATGACCGCCGCTATCAAGCCGATGATAAGGAACAGCCCGAAAATCGACCAGCGACTGCCCTTGGTCAGGGCTCGGCTGCGCGATATGGAGCCGAACACGCCGTCCCTCTCCTGAACCACGACAGGTATCGCGACCGAGATGCTAAGCACCCAGATAGCCGCGGCGATCAGCATCGCAAGCCCGATGAGCCATCCGATGAATGGTATGAGCGAAGCGATCATAACCATGACGAAGCCGGCCACTACCATGGCGAGAAAGACGACGACGCCTATACCAAGCGCGGGCAAGAAACTGCGCAGCGCTATCTGTATGCAGTCGCCGACCGCCGGGCGCTTGCCGTTCAAGTCCTCGACCGTCGCACGGACCAGCGCCGCTTGGGCCAGAAAGGCCAGCATGAAAATCACCAGCGCGGCAATCAGCGAGATAATCCCGTAACTGGCCATGGCCGAACGTTCCATGGCGGCAACGCCCCCGGCCGGCATGCCGGCGAGCCGGGTGAAATTCCAATAGTTGTAGACCAATGCGGGCAACGTCGAAAAAAGACCTACGATGACCGCGATCGGGCCCAAGCTGCGGCCGATAACCGAAAACGTATTGCTGAAGACGCGGCCGATGCGGAATCTTTCCGCACGGTCGCTCGCGATCGTTGCCATACTACATCTCCCCCAGCTTATTGATGTATGAAATCAAAATGCAGAATTCCCCGATATTGATACTTGGCGCCAGGCAAGCTTGCAATTGCCTTGCCGTGCCCGGCCGGAGGAGCAAAAAGTCGGATCCGGCTGCTCTCACTACGACTTTCGGTTCACGAGAAGATTTCGGCGAGGTCTTCGATGCTGGTGCCATCCTTGATCCGTAAAAGCTCGACGTAGCTGACCGCCATGACGACCGCCATCACAACGGACTCGACCGCGTCGTCCATCACGTAAAAGAGGGAGCGGATGAGCGAGGCGGAATGAAAGATCCATTGCCTCGCCGCTAAACCGGTCAGGAAGGAAACCAAAAACAAGCCGAGCCAGAATCCAGCCAGCAAGCAGCGGCTTCCCTTGGTGAGGTCTCGGCTCCGAGCCAAGCTCTTCAACACGCCTGACCTCTCTTGCAGCAGAGCCGGAACAGCTACGAACCAGCGGGCCCAGAGGACCATCCCGGGAATAGAGAACAGGATAAAGGACCCGAGCCAGACCCCATCAACAAGGAACCAGCGAAACCTTCCGACCAACCGGGCATAGACACCAATCATACT
>JBFLWR010000210.1:0-7154 GCA_040755925.1 Pseudomonadota bacterium | reverse complement strand
CCGGTGTCGTGCGCTGCGACGCCGTCGAGCCATTGGGCGAAAGCTTTCGCGGCGGCTGGATCGCCAATCCGGCCAACATCGTTCACATGGTGCGCGAACCGGACGCCTGGTGAGCCTCGTCCGCGGGCGGCACGCCGTTCCGGCGCACGCCGCCCGCCACCCGAAGGGTCAGCGGCGAACTCAATGCCCGCCGTCGGGCCTTTGCTTCTTTCGCCGCCGCGCCAGCATGTTGAGGCCCTCGACCAGCGCCGAAAAACCCATGGCGGCGTAGATGTAGCCCTTGGGCACGTGATAGCCCATGCCGTCGGCGATCAGCGTCATGCCGATCATCAGCAGGAAGCCCAGCGCCAGCATGACGATGCTGGGGTTCCTGGCGATGAAATCGGCGAGCGGCCCGGCGGCAAGCATCATCACGCTCACCGCCACGATCACCGCGATGTACATGATGGCGATCTCGTCGGTCATGCCGACGGCGGTGATGATGGAATCCACCGAGAAGACGAGATCGAGCAGCAGGATCTGGAAGATCGCGCCGGCAAGGCTGATCTGCAGCGTGCCGCCGATCATCGTGTCCTGATGGTCCTGCGGGTCGACAGTGTGGTGGATCTCCTTGGTCGCCTTCCAGACCAGGAACAGGCCGCCGGCGATCAGGATCAGGTCCCGCCAGGAAAAGGCATGCCCGAACGCGCTGAACACGGGGGTTGTCAGCTGCACGATGATCGAGATGGTGGCGAGCAGGAGCAGGCGCATGATGAGCGCCGCCGAGATGCCTAGCCGGCGTGCCCGGGCGCGCTGCGCTTCCGGAAGCTTGTTGGTCAGGATTGAAATGAAGATCAGATTGTCGATGCCGAGCACGACCTCGAGCACAACAAGGGTGAGCAGTGCGATCCAGGCGGTCGGATCGGAAACAAAAGCGAAATGCGGCGCCAGAAATTCGACAAGCTGCATGAAGGTCGTCCCCTCTACGATCTAGAGCAGTTTTCGTGGGTTCCGCCGCCAGTTAGGTATCAGCTCCGCTTATATCAATGTCAGGACCAGAAGTATGGCGCCGTTTCTTCGAGCCGGGGCCCGCGACGAAACGGCGCGACCTTTTCCGCAAGGCCGGTGCGGTCGGAGATCTGGACACCGACCCCGCAGAGCGTCGCCGGTCCGCTCGCCGCTTCGAAGCGTCCCTTCGGGACCTTCGACAGGAAACGGTTGAGCGGTTCTTCCTTGTCCATGCCGAGCGAGGAATCGTAGTCGCCGCACATGCCGGCGTCGGACATATAGGCGGTCCCGCCGTTCAGTATCTGATGGTCCGCGGTCGGCTGGTGGGTATGCGTGCCGACAACCAGGCTGGCGCGGCCGTCGACGAAATGCGCGAAGCACATCTTTTCCGAGGTCGCTTCGGCGTGGAAGTCGATGATCGCCGCATCGGCCTGCTCGCCGAGCGGACAGGCGGCAAGCTCACGCTCGCCGGCCTGGAACGGATCGTCGAGCTCGGGGTGCATGAAGACGCGCCCCATGATGTTGGCGACCAGCACCCGCGCGCCGTTGCGGGCGATATAGACGCCGGACCCGCGCCCCGGCGTGCCCTTGGGAAAATTGGAAGGGCGCAGGAAGCGCTCCTCGCGTGGCGCGAAGACCAGGGCGTCGCGCTGGTCCCAGACGTGATTGCCGGTCGTCACCACATCGGCGCCCGCAGCGATCGTCTCGCGAAAGATCTCCTCCGTGATGCCGAAGCCGCCGGCAGCGTTCTCGCCGTTGACGACGACGAAGTCGAGCTTGAAGTCGGAGATCAGGCCCGGCAGCTGTTCCCACACCGCCGTGCGTCCCGTCTTGCCAACCATGTCGCCGAGGAAGAGAAGTCTCATACGATCCCGTGCCGAAGTCTGCCTAGCTGCATGACTTCCGCGAAGACCATGAGCCTCGCCGACTATCTATAATTGCGGCGCGAACCGGCGCAACCCGCTCTCGGTCAGTATTTCCGGGATGATGACGTCATGGTTCTCGTCGGGAACCATGTCGACCT
The DNA here is from genome assembly GCA_040755925.1 of Pseudomonadota bacterium. Classification (GTDB taxonomy): domain Bacteria; phylum Pseudomonadota; class Alphaproteobacteria; order Rhizobiales; family Rhizobiaceae; genus Mesorhizobium. Next base: position 5,143 of record JBFLWR010000210.1, on the reverse strand, counting down.
CCTGGCAATCGAAGGCGATGCCGATCAGCCTGGGCGTCAGCCCTTTGTCCTCAAGCTTTGCGATCGCCCTGTCATAATAGCCGGCGCCATAGCCGATGCGATGGCCGCGCCCGTCGAAGGCGGCGAGCGGCACCAGCATGACCGAAGGGTCGAGAACTTCCGCCTCCTCATGCGGACCGACCGTGCCGAAACCCATCTCGACCATCGGCGCGCCGCGCACCAATTCGCGAAACACGATCGTGGTCTTGTCGAGGATGGCGGGCAGGCAGAGCCGGGCGCCCTTTTCGCGCAGCGCGAACATCAGCGGCCGCACATCGACCTCGGAGCGCATCGGCCAGAAACCGGACACGATCTGGCCCGGCTCGACATCGATCTTTTCCTTCGCGGTCTCGGCCATTTCGAGCGCGATCTCCACACGCCAGAACTCGTCGAGCGAATCGCGCCGCGCCAGCGCTTCCTTGCGAAGCTGTTTTTTCAGGTCTTTGGAATGGGACATGCGCAGACGCTAGAGAAGGCCGGATCCGAACGGAGTTGCAGGAGCGACGTTTTCTACCGCATGGCCTCCCGAAAGGGGAGTGACGATCCACACAACCGGTGGAAGGTCGATCCCGGGTGCCTACAAAGTAGGTGGGCGCCGTGTGAGAAAACCCACGGGTCTTCCCAGGGACAGCTCCCTAAGGATCGATAAGGCCCCGGGGATAAGTTTTCCTGCCGGGAAGCGCAGACCGTCGGAGGCAATATAGGCCGCTGCCCTGCTAAGCGCCAGAGAGGCGGGCATTCAGCGCGGCTTTATTCGCGACGCGTGCCTGCCACCAGATGAGCGCCGGCACCGCCAGCAGCTCGACACAGAGGCCGGCGAGGTGACCTCCCGATGGCTCCCCCGCCGCGGTCAGCGAGAAAAGCCTCGCCAGCCCGCCGCAGAAGGTACAGGCCCCCAGCAGGCCAAAGCGCTCGGTCTTGGTCTCGATGTCCGGGATGCAGCTGTACCAGGCAACGCCGGCAGCAAGAAAGAAGCCCGACAGGAAGCGGAAATGACTGTCGAGGTCGACTGGCCAGGGTGCCGGGACATGAAGCAGTTCCGGCCCCGACAGAACGCCTTCGAGGCCGACCAGCACCGGGGTCGCCGCGAGCAACGCGACGACTCCTTGCAATGCGGCTTTGCCGAATGTTGGCTCTTTCAAATCCGCTGTCCCAAGGTCTGGTGCGACTTGAAGCAGGAACGAGATTTTCCGCCGCGTGGTTTCAAAGGCCGCCTTGCCAAGTCGCCCGCCCTTGCGCAGGCCGGATTGCCTCCTTACGGTCCGGCCGCAAGGACAGGAGAAGAAATGCGTTTCGAAGGCACCGAGGCCTATGTCGCCGACAAGGATCTGATGGTTGCGGTCAACGCCGCGATCGCGCTGGAGCGGCCTTTGCTGGTCAAGGGAGAGCCGGGCACCGGCAAGACCGAGCTCGCCCGCCAGGTGGCGGCCGCGCTGGGGCTTGATTTCATCGAATGGAACGTCAAGTCGACCACCAAGGCGCAGCAGGGCCTCTATGAATATGATGCCGTCTCGCGGCTGCGCGACAGCCAGCTCGGCGACGACCGCTTCAACGACATTGCCAACTACATCAAGCGCGGCAAGTTGTGGGATGCGTTTGCAGCCCGGAAAAAGGTCGTGCTTCTGATCGACGAGATCGACAAAGCCGACATCGAATTCCCGAACGACCTCCTGCAGGAGCTCGATCGCATGGAGTTCTTCGTCTACGAGACCGGTGAGACGATCCGCGCCGCGCTGCGGCCGATCGTCATCATCACCTCGAACAACGAGAAGGAACTGCCGGACGCCTTCCTGCGCCGATGCTTCTTCCACTACATCCGCTTCCCCGACATCGACACGCTGCACCGCATCGTCGACGTCCACTATCCCGGCATCAAGCAGAACCTGGTTCGTGCAGCGCTCACCCAGTTCTATGAGATCCGTGACGTGCCGGGGCTGAAGAAGAAGCCCTCGACCTCAGAGGCGCTTGACTGGATCCGCCTGCTCGTCGCCGACGACATCGCCCCCGAGGATCTGCGCGCGGACCCGAAGAATGCGTTGCCCAGGCTGCACGGTGCCCTGCTCAAGAACGAGCAGGACGTGCATCTGTTCGAACGGCTGGCCTTCATGGCCAGAAGACAGCAATAGCGCTTTCCCCGGCTGTGGACCGTTGCCGGCGAATGGTCGCCAGCGCAGCTTCGCGCGCCAACATTGGAGGAAAAAATGTCCGAGATCACCGTCCGCCCGCTTGCGCAGTCCGACCATGCCGACTGGCGGCGTCTGTGGACCGACTACCTGACCTTCTACGAGACCAAATTGCCCGAAGAGGTCTACGCCATCACCTGGAAGCGGCTGTTCACCGAGGGTGAGTTCGAGCCGAAAGGGTTCATCGCCACGCTCGATGGCAAGGCCGTCGGCCTCACCCACTATCTCTACCACCGCTCCGGCTGGTCCGAGAAAAACAACTGCTATCTGCAGGACCTGTTCGCCGACCCCACGGTGCGCGGCAAGGGCGTAGGCGCCGCGCTGATCAAGGCGGTGCAGGATGAGGCCGCGAAGATCGGCGTCAAGAACGTCTACTGGATGACGCACGAAACCAACGCCACGGCGCGCCGGCTCTACGACCATGTCGCCCGCCGCACGGGCTTCATCGAGTACGACCTGCTATAAGAGCTCATGTTCCTCCCCTTCTTCCTCGAATTGAAGGCCGCGCGGGTCCCTGTTTCGCTCAGGGAGTATCTGACGCTGCTGGAAGGGCTGGAAGCGGGGCTGGTCGACTATGACGTCGAGGGTTTCTACTACCTCGCGCGCTCGGCCCTGGTGAAGGATGAGCGCCATATTGACCGTTTCGACCAGGTGTTCGCGCATGTCTTCAAGGGCGTCGAGGCGCTTGGCGGACCGGACGCCGTCGACGTCGCCAACATCCCCGAGGAATGGCTGCGCAAACTTGCCGAAAAGCATCTGACCGAGGAGGAAAAGAAGCTGGTCGAGGCGCTGGGCGGCTTCGACAAGCTGATGGAGACGCTGAAGAAGCGGCTGGAAGAGCAGAAGGGCCGCCACCAGGGCGGCTCGAAATGGATCGGCACCGCCGGCACCTCGCCCTTCGGCGCCTATGGCTACAACCCGGAAGGCGTGCGTATAGGCCAGGATGCGAGCCGCCACCGCCGCGCGGTGAAAGTCTGGGACAAGCGCGAGTTCAGGAACTTCGACGACGCCGTCGAGCTCGGCACCCGCAACATCAAGGTGGCGCTGAAGCGATTGCGCCGCTGGGTGCGCGAGGGCGCGGAGGAGGAGTTCGACCTGCCGGGCACAATCCACGCCACCGCCGAGCATGGCTATCTCGACGTGAAGACACGACCGGAGCGTCGCAACGCGGTGAAGCTTTTGTTGTTCTTCGACGTCGGCGGCTCGATGGACGATCACATCAGAAGCGTGGAAGAGCTGTTCTCGGCCGCCCGCGCCGAGTTCCGCCAGCTCGAATATTTCTACTTCCACAACTGCCTTTACGAGCGCGTGTGGAAGGACAACCGCCGCCGCCTTGCCGAGACCATCCCGACCTTCGACCTGCTCCACAAATACGGGCCGGACTACAAGGTGATCGTCGTCGGCGACGCCTCGATGAGCCCGTACGAGATCGCGCATCCCGGCGGGTCCGTCGAGCACTGGAATCCGGAGGCCGGCAGCGTATGGCTCGGGCGGCTCTTGCAGCAGTGGCCGAACGCCGTCTGGCTCAACCCCGAAGCCGAGAAGAACTGGCGCTACACCCATTCGATTGCGATGATCGGCGAGATCTTCGGCGGCCGCATGTTTCCGCTCACGCTGACCGGGCTCGAAGCCGCGACCAGGCAGCTTTCACGCAAGCACTAATGCATGTCGCCCAAAAGTGCGCAGCGGTTTTGGGACAACGACATGCATCAAAACAAAGGCTTGAAGCGCTTCGCGTGAATCCGCTCAAACGCGACGCGCTTTAGCTAGGTCGAGAATAGGAAGTGGTGTAACAAGTACCCATCTTCTTGCGAATACCGGTTGCAACCAACAACGAGCCGCCAAGGCCGAGGAGATTTCATGGACACCCACGCCTATCCCGTTACCCGTACCGACGCCGAATGGCGCGCCCGGCTGACGCCCGAGCAATATGCCGTCATGCGCAACCACGGCACCGAGCGTCCCGGTAGCTGCGCCCTGCTTTATGAGAAGCGCGCCGGCACTTTCTTCTGCGTCGGCTGCGACCAGCCGCTGTTCGAATCCAAGCTGAAGTTCGAGAGCGGAACCGGCTGGCCGAGCTTCAACGATCCGGTACCGGATTCGATCGAGACCACGGTCGACCGCAGCTACGGCATGGTCCGAACCGAATGCCACTGCTCGCGCTGCGGCAGCCATCTCGGCCATGTCTTCGAGGACGGCCCGCCGCCGACCGGCCTGCGCTACTGCATCAACGGCGTGGCGCTGCGGTTCGAGCCGGCTGCCTGATTGGCACCCGTAATGTTTTGAGGAAGGGCGGTCTCGGCCGCCCTTTTTTACGCTCCGTGCCCTTTCAGACGACCACGGTTGCGATAAGCCAGAGCGCGGAGCCAAGCATCGTCAGCGAGGCCTTGGCGCCGCCGGCCTTCTCCGCCGTCCGCCACACCGCGACAGTCAGGAAGATGTTGTAGGGCACCGGGAGAAAATGCACCGCCAGGACCGCCCAGAGCGGCAGCTTCAGCCCAAGCAGCGCGAGCGCAAGCGCCGACGAGGCGAGGCTGATCGTCGTCGCGACCAGCAGCATGTCGCGCCAGAAGAGCCGGTCCAGCGGCGTGTCCCCCCGCCAGCGTGAACTGAAAAAGCCGTTTCCGCGTGGCCGGGGCGCGGCATTCGTTGGGTCAAGCCTGTCGGTCAATCGAACTCCGTTGTTCTAGCGTTCCACCGGTTCATGGATATCGCGAAATCCGACTGAAACGGCGCAGAAATCCGGTGCCAAAAGGTGTATCATCACACGGCTGTGATCCGCATCGTATCCTGTTGTCAATGCCGGGTGAATTTTCCCCAGTTGTGCCGAAGTAAAATTCCCCACTTATGCCGACGTGGACGACAGGGCGTATTGCGGATTTTTCGGCGGCCGGCCGCGTGGCTTTTGAGGTGGTGCGAAT
>JBFLWR010000021.1:0-18877 GCA_040755925.1 Pseudomonadota bacterium | reverse complement strand
TCATTGGAAAAAACCCGCGGCTGGCCTTGCTGCCTGTTCCCCGCCTTAATAGAGTCGCAAACTGTTTCTGTCATAGTCTGAACGGGTCGGAAAGGCCGTAAGCAACCGGAAAAATCGGGCAGTCAGAAATAGCACCGTGGCGCTATGGGGAGTTACGCGGGTGGGTAAGTCGCAGATTTTGCATGCTCGTATCGGTTGAAGGACCGGCGAACATGTCTCTTCCAAAATTCATCGTCGGAATGATGTTCGCACTCGCGATCGTAATTGGTTGGTCCATCGTCGATGGCACTTCGGCCGTTGCCATCGCCATGCGAGCCATTGTTTGCGCGGCAATTATCCAGGCCGGCTATTTCCTGCTCGTCTACGTCATGATTGCCAGGAGCACGCCGACGCCCGCCAGCAAGGTGCGGGATGCCGACCGCGGCGGCATCCTGAACAAGGTGGCCAAAGGCGAAAAGCTAGGCGCCAGACGCAGCCTCCACTGACCGTTCAACTGGCGTCGTGGCAGACGCGGCTTCGGCCGCTGTCACGCCATCGCGCTCCGCCTGCTCGCCTGACAGCATCCTGGCCAGCCGGCTGCCGGCTTTTGCCTTCAGCCGCTGGTACTGCCCGACCTCGACGACGCGGCCGTCCTCGATGGCCACGACCCAGTCGGCAAAGGCGATCATCGATGGCCGGTGCGCGATTGTGAGGATGGTCATCTGGCCGCGCAGCCCGTCGATCGATTGGGCGATCAGCGATTGGTTCTGCCAGTCGAGCGCGCTCGTTGCCTCGTCGAGGATAAGCAGCGATGGCTTGCGCAGCAGAGCGCGCGCCAGCGCGACGCGCTGGCGTTCACCGCCCGAAAGCCTGACGCCGCGGTCGCCCACGACGGTCTCGAGCCGCAGATCGAGCCGTTCGACGAAGTCGGCCGCATGCGCCTTGCGCAGTGCCGCCCAGAGTTCGTCCTCGCTTGCCCGCGGCGCCGCCAGACGCAGATTCGCGGCCAGCGTGTCGTGCAGCAGGAACACGTCCTGCGGCACATAGGCCACCTGGTCGCGCCAGGCTCTCCGGTTCAGCGCGGTGATCTCGATGCCGTCCGCGAGGATTCTGCCTCCGGACGGCTCGAGCAGGCCGAGCAGCATGTCGGCGATCGTGCTCTTGCCTGAACCGGAAGGGCCGATAAGCGCCGTGACCTTGCCGGCCGGCAGGCCGAAGGTGACGTCGCTGATCACCGGCTTGCCGCCGTAAGCGAAGGAAATATTTCGGATGTTGAGGCCTGTGTCGAGCGACAGCCTGGCGCTCTGTCCGGCATCGCCCTGCGCCGGCTCGCGCTCGGCGTCGAAGCGCGCCTGCAGGCTCCGCATCGAGGTGTAGGCGGGGATGTTGATCAGCACCTGCTGCGCCTGGATCTGGATGTCCAGAAAGCGCGGCGCGACTCGCATGAAGACCAGGAGCAGCACGACGATCTCGGCCAGCGAGAGATGGAAGCGCACCAGCGCGATGTAGATGAACAGGCTGAGCCCGACCACGCTCGCCACCTGGAACAGCGCGGTGCCGAGCGTGCTGTTGCGGACATAGGCGATGTTGTCGGCCTTCATCTTGTCCAGCGTCGCGCGGAGTTCCGCGAAATAACTTGCCTCGACGTTCAAGCTTTTCGCCACCTTGATGCCGCCCAGGAACTCGGAGACCGTGCGGTACTGGTCCTGGCGGTTGCTGGTCAGCATCCGGCCATATGCGGAGGCGCGCGCCCGGAACGGCTGCAGCGCGATCAACATCACCACGCCGATCAGGATGGCGAAGGAGGTCATCACCGGCGAGATGAACAGCGATACCACGAGATACCCCGTCAGAAGCAACGCTGCCTGCGCGAGCATCAGCAGCGAGAACGCGGCCACCTGCACCCTGTCGATGTCGCCGTTCAGCGCGTGGTCGAGGTCGGAGCTGCGTGTTCGGGTGAAGACGCCCCACCGCGCCTTGCCGATGCTTTCGAAGAAATTCATCCGCACGCGATTGACGAAATCGTAGAGCAGCCGCGCCATGTAGATCGACTTGAAGCGGTTGAACACCGCCTGCAGGGCGACCAGGGCGACAAGCAGGCAGAGCACCGCGGCAAGAGAGACCGTCCCGCCCGGAACCAGCCAGCGCAGGGCGTCGGGTATCCGGATGGCGAAATCCTGGTCGGCCTTGTCGATCAGGTGCAGCAGCGGGATGAGCAGCAGGATCGAGATGCCTTCGGTCAGGCTGCCCAGGATGAGGAAGACCAGAGCGGTCACGGTTCGCCGCCCGCCGATATGCGCCATCACCGCGCCGAAACCGGCGACGTCACGCAAAAGCGGCAGGCGAAGCTTGGAAGACCAGCCCATGGCCTTCACCGTGCCTCGACGCCAGCCGCCAGATCGCTTTCGATCAGGGCGACGGCTTCGTCGATCCGTTCCAGTCCGGCCGGCACTTCGAGACGGCAAACGCCGATCCGGCCGGCAAGCTCGGCGCATTGGCGAAGATGGGTCGAGGCGAAATCGCCGACCAGCGCCTGGCGGCCGAACCGCGTGACGTAGGAAAATCTGATGATGGCCGGCAGGGCGCTTGCGCCAGGCAGCGGCGAGATCGTTGCCCGCTCGCCGCGCTCGAGCACGTAGATGCGCGATGCTGGAACCGCTTCGGCGGAAAATCCCTCGCGCAGCCGATGCTGCGCCTTGTCGATCTGCGGATGCACCCGCGGGCGCACCTCCGCGTCTTCGATGCGGATCGCTCCGGCTGCGTCGGCGGCGAGCTTCAGTTGCGGGAAGCCAGGCAGCACCGTCGGCCGGCCGGCGGCCGACAGGTCGAGCGCGACGACGTCGTCGGTAAGCAGCCGGTGACCGGCACGGATCATGGCGCCCGCCGTCGTCGACTTGCCTGCCCCCTTGTCGCCCATGAAGATCACGCTCCTGCCGCTGACATTGATGGCGCTGGCATGCAGGACGAGCAGGCCGCGCTGGTGCAGGAGTAGCGCCATGACCGGCCCAAGCAGCGGAAAAGCAAGCAACGCGTCGTCGATGCCTGGCGCTGGTTCGACATCGATCCGGTTGGCGCCGTCGATCAGGAAGCTGCCGACTGCCTGCCACGAAAGATACTGGCGCTCCGGCTCGAAGTGGAAAGCGGCGCCTTCGGACGACGTCCTCGGGAAGTCGATCGGCCGGACCGCGATCTCGATATCGGGCATTGCGGGCGCCGCCGGCTCCAGTTCCGGCAAGGTCACTTCCGAGCTGACCGTCAGCCCGTAGGCCTTGTAGAAGTGGCGGGCACGGCCGCTTCGGCTATCCGCGTCGGCAAAGGGCTTGGCTCTCTTGGCAAGGGCGATCGGCGAATTCATGCTGGGCGTCCGCTGTGTTGGATCTGGCGCAGCCATAGCGACAGCGAGGCCGATCGCCACAGATGCTGGACATCCGGCAGCGTCGCCTGCTCCGGCTGCCGCAATATCCGGGCATAGATTTCGGTCACTTCCGGCAGGTTGACGTAAGGCGCGATCCTGTCGCTGTCCGACACCAGCAGCTTGTCCAGCAAGTCGCGATGGTTGCCGAGCATGCCCTTGACCAGATTGGAGGTGAAATCGATCTTGTCGCGCCGCCATTGCACCGCCGGCGGCAGGACGCCTTGCATGGCCCGGCGCAGGACATGGCGGCCGAAGCCGTTCCGAAGCTTCTCCTCGCCCGGCAGCGCAAGGCAGAACTCGACCAGAGGCTTGTCCCAGAATGGATAGCGCGGTTCGACGCCGAAATTGGCGGCGGCCTTGTCCAGCACTTCGAAAGCGTGCGGCACCAGTCCGGTCGACAGCAGCCAGCGATGCGTCAGCGTCTCGCTGGCGCTGACGCTGGCGGGCATGTAGCCGGCGCGATGGAAACGCTCGGCGAGGTCCGTGCGCCGCGCAAGCTCCGGGTTGACCAGGCCGGCCCATGCCGCGCGCGGCGGGCGCGGCGGTTGATGCCGAAGGCGCGCCAGCACGCGTCCCATCCGGCTTCTCAGCCTGGCGATCCGCCAGGCTGGCCCGTAAATGGTCAGGAACTTGAAATAGAGCCCGAGCATGCCGTCGCCATAGGTGTTGGCGGCGCCGCGCAACTCGCGCCAGAGCTCCAGCCATCTGCCGGCATTGGCGAGCTCGTGGAGATGCCCGTGGCCTTGCGACACGACCTCGTCGCCACCATGGCCGTCGAGCAGCACCTTGACGCCCTTGGCGCCCGCGGTGCGGTAGATGTCACGGGTCAGCGAAAGGCCGGGCGCCAGGAACGTCCCTTCCTGTTCTTCCAGTATGCGTTCGAACTCGGCGAAGGGCGCATAGTTGCCGACGGATATCAGCGTGCCGTCGAATTGCTGCTGGTCCAGCACCGCATCGATGAACGGCTTTTCGTCCATCGGCGAGCCCTTGCCGAAAACCAGGGAGAAGGTCTTGAGCCTGGGATTTCCCGCCGCCATATGGCGCTGCCCGGCAATGCAGGCGATGGAGGACGAATCGAGCCCGCCGCTCAGCATCGCGCCGATGGCGGACGTGCCCCGCATCCGGTTCTCCACCGATCGGGAGAAAAGATGACCGAACTCCTCGGCTGCGTCCGATCGCAACGGCCGTTGCGAGGGCTCGATCTGCCAGTAGCGCCGCAGCACCTCCTGACGGCTCGTCACGATCAGGCTGTGCCGGGCCGGCAGCCGGAATATTTCGGCGTAGGGCGTGGATTGGGGATCATCAGGCAGGCCGGCCAGGAAGCCGGAAATCTGGTGCTCGCTGATCTGCCTGCCGACGCCGCCGAGCGCCAGGATGGGGCCGATCTCGGAGGCGAACGCAAAATGCTTGTCGTTCGAATGGTAGTAGAACGGTTTGACGCCGAAATGGTCGCGCGCGCAGAACATCGCCCCGCGCTCTGCGTCCCAGATGGCGAAGGCGAAGTCGCCCTGCAGATAGGTCGGGCATGCCTCGCCCCATTTCAGGTAGGCGCGCATCAATAGCATAGCGTCGGCCACGGAGCGGTCGCGGATGCCGAGCCGCGCCAGCAACTCATCGCGGTTGTCGAGCCGGCAGTCGGCGGTGATGGCGAGCTTGCCGGCGGCCATCGTCAGCGGACCGGGACCGTTCTCGCCTGTCGTGTCGAGCCAGGCATGGCCGAGCGCCACGCTGTCCCGCGTCCACCACGAACTGCCGTCGCGGCCGCGATGGCGCATGCGCGTCAGCATCTGCTGGATGTCGGCTGCCGCGGCGGGCTTGCCGTCCTGCCTTAGCAGAATTCCGGCGACGCCGCTCATCCTCTACTGCCCATGATCGACGAGATGGGCAAATCCGCTGATCGAGCCGCCGAGCACGATATGGTTGCCGCTGACCAGCCAGGCATGCGCCTTGAGCTGCTTGCCGGTGTCCCGCTCGACGCCGATGCGGATGTTGGACTTGCTGCCCTTCCGGGCGAGCAGGTACTGTCCGGCCAGCGCCTGGGTGAGGCAGCTGGCGCCGGGCACGAACCGCGCCGCCGCGGCGACGCCCCACGCGACGCGCCTCAGATCACCGACTCTGGCCTCGTTGCTTGCGTCCAGCCGGGTCACCAGGCCGCGGACCCGGTTGTATGAGGAAAAGGTCAATCCGAGCCGCACGAAGGCCACCACCGCGAGGCAGTGCGTCAGAAACATCATCTCCCGGCCGCTGAGCGACCGGAGCCTAGACCAATTCCTCACGGTGCAGTCTCGCGAGCCCTGCTTCGGTCAAACCCTTGAGCAAGCCCTCGACATCGGCCTTGCAGCGCTCGGCATCGACATTGTAGCGCGCCAGCACGGCGTTCCGGATGTCGAGAAGCGGCCTTGGTTCCTGGATCAGCTCCCATATGTAGGCGCCGACACCGTTCAGGCTGTAGTAGATGTTGGATTTCAAATGGAGCAGCGCCAGTCCGTCGCCGAATTCGCAAGCCACTGCTTCGCCGGAAGAGACGACGCAATCATTGTCCGATGGGTTCCAGTGCATGCTAAAACCTCGTTGTTGAGCGCCATCAGCCGTCGGACGTGAACCGGATCGGTTACCGGCGACAGCCCCGGACCAGGAGGCCGGGGGACGGTTGCCCCCCGGCCCACCTGTCAAAAGAGCATCCGGAGCCCCAACTGCGTCACTACGGATGCTGAGAGGCTCAAGAGAACGTGAGCTGGCTGACCGGCGTATGCGCGGGAAAGGTCGCGTCAAGCGCCGTCGTGCCAGCGCCGCCCTGCGTGATCGTTTCAATAGAACCGTGAACCGTCAGGCTGGGAGTTTCGTACTCATGCTTCTCGACATTCTGTTCCATTCTACTCTCCAATTAAGGACTGGAAGCGGCGCCGAAGTGCCGCCAGCATATCGCTATGCTGCAACGCAATTGCTGCACGGCAACATTTATGAGTCAAGCCTGATTTACCAGGCATTAATCAATTCTTGGTTGCGCCTGCCTTCATCGGTGATCGAAACGTGGACGGCGCCATTTTTGGAGGGGTCCCGCTGGAAGCTCAAGGGTGCACTTTTGCCGTTTAAATAAGCATATGATTTAATTGTGATAATTTTTTGAACAGCAACGCTTGTTTCGCAATTGCGAAGAAATTGCTGCAGAAAGCCACGATTGCCGGCAGGCGCCTGAGCCCAGCCGCACTGTCTTCAAATGTGATTGGCCGAGGCGCAGGTTTAAACGCAGGAGTTGCAGATTCCGGCCGGGCATCGGAACGGCTGGACTGCCGGTCCGATTTTGACGATGCTTTCCTTCGCAGTTGCGGTATAAAAGCAGTGTGCGGTTTTTGCGGAGATCGACATCGGGCATGGCCATGCAAGACGCTTCGTACGACAGGCTGCGCGCCGCCGGCTGCGCCGACGAAGTCGCCTATGTGCAGGCCTGCCTGAGGTTGTTCTTTTCTCCCGGCGTCGACGCCGGCGATGCCAGCCACGGCGACATGCCGGCTCCAGCGATCTCCACAGCCGACGTCGCCGATATTGCCAGGCTGAACAAGGTCGCGGTCTTCCTGCTCAAGGCGCTCCGGCGCGCGCCGGCGGGCTCGGCGCCACCGGAACTGCTTGCATGGCTCGATGAATACCGCCGGCGCACCATGGCGATGAATGCAACCTGCATTGGTGATTCGATTTCGATTCATCAGGTGCTGCAAGACAGGCAGGTCGACTTCGTTTTCCTGAAGGGACCGCTTCAGCAGCATCTGCTCTACGGTGATCACTTCATGAAGCCGTCCGGTGATGTCGACATTCTGGTCTCGCCGTCCGGTTTCGCCGCGGCCCGCGAGGCCCTCCGCGCGATCGGCTATGAGGTCGCGGGCAAGTCACGCTCGGTCTGGTGGGTGCGTTTTCTCGGCGAGCAGCACATGGTCCGCGACGACGGAGCGCGGGCGTCGACGGTCGATCTCCATCATCGGTTGCAGCAGCCGGGATCACCCAGTCCGCGCGACATAGACGGCTTCCTGCGCCGCAGGCGGCAGGTCGAGGTCGCGGGCGCCTCGATGCCCCTGATTTCGGCGTCCGATACCCTGCTTTTGTCCTGCATCAGCGTCGCCAAGGCGTTTTTCAATCGCGAGCCTTGTGCCGGTTACGTCTGCGACGTCAGGGCAAGCGCCAGCCGGCTGAGCGAAGCCGAACAGCAAAAGGTCCTCGATCACGCCGCGGGGCAGGGCTTGGCGGACACGCTGCTGCTAGGCTTGCGCGCCGCCGATGTGCTGCTAGGCGGCGCCGGCACGCTGCTTTCAGATCGCGCCACCCGGATTCTGGCGCGTATCGAGAATGCCGACCTCTTCCACATGGTGATCGCCCCTTGGCTGTCGTCGCTGCGCTGGCCGCAGCGACGTCACGTGCTGTGGGAACTGTGTGGCCGAGAGCCCGTCCGCTACCTGGCCGAGGCCGGGTGGGCGGCCTCCGCCGACCTCAGCCGGCGCATCTTCGAGCGGCCGGCTGTCGTCGAGCCGGTGCGGGGCAACCCATGAGACCGGCATCCATTCAATCTCCCGGGCAGGGGATAGGCAGTCATTCATGCAATCGAAAGGTGAAGCCATGTCCGTGACGACCCAGGCGGTCTGCGTCATCATCGCTGCCCGCAACGCGGCGAGGACCATATCCGTCGCAATCGCTTCGGCCCTGCGCGAAGCGGAAGTGGCGGAGGTGGTCGTTGTCGACGATGCTTCCACCGACGATACGCAGGGCGTGGCGCGCGCCGCCGACGACGGCAGCGGCCGGCTTTCGATCATCCGCCTTGACGTCAACCGGGGGCCGTCCTTTGCCCGCAACACCGCGATCAAGGCATCCAGATCGCCTTTCGTGAGCATTCTCGACGCGGACGATTTCTTTCTCGAGGGCCGCTTCCGACGGCTGTTCGCCAGCGCCGATTGGGATTTCGCGGCCGACAACATCATGCTGATCAGGGACGATGCGGCGGCCGATCCGACCAAGGTCGCCGCCCCGCCTTTCGCCGCCGAACCCGAATTTCTCGATCTGGAACGATTCGTCGACGGCAACATCTCCCGCCGCCGTGTCCTGCGTGGCGAGCTCGGCTTTCTCAAGCCGGTGATCAGCCGTTCGTTCCTCGACCGCCATGGGCTGAGCTATGACGAGAACCTGCGGCTGGGCGAGGATTACGAGCTCTATGCGCGCGCGGTCGCCTGTGGCGCGCGCTTCAAGGTGATCAGGTCCTGCGGCTATGGCGCGATCGTTCGCGCCGATTCGCTGAGCGGCAGCCACCGGACGCAGGATCTGAAGCGCCTCGCCGATGCCGATCTGGCGCTGCTGGCGATCGACAACCTCCCGGAGGGGTCGAAAGCCGTCATAAGGCGCCATGAACGCCACGTTCGCGACAAATACCGGCTGCGTAACTTTCTCGATGTGAAGGCCGAGCGTGGTCTGGCGTCGGCCGCCGCCTATGCCTTCGCCAGCCAGTCGAATCTCATTCCGATCGTTCGGGGCGTTGCTTCGGACAAGCTGGATGCGCTGTTCCGGCGCACCGGCATTGCCGCAAAGCAGCAAGTTCCGCCGATGCGCTTCCTGATGGCGGGCACGAGCAGCGCGAAAGACTGACCTGTGTGCCGCGCTGCGGCGGCGTTGCTTCGCAAAAATGTGGCTTGCCGAAATAACGAGGTTGCCTACTCGCACGGAGGATGGCAGTCTATGTTGCGGTGCAGCAATTGCGAAAGGCCGATCGGATGGCTTCGATTTTTGGCTTCAGGTCCCGGAATCCGGAACGAGACCGGCAGACGGATATTCAGCGGTTTGACCGTCTCGCGAAGCTGTTCGATCAGATCAGCGCCGAGATCGAGGCCGAAAAGGCCGGGCTGGAGAATCGATACCGGTCGACGGCCGCCAACGCGGCCTTTCTGGTCGAGGCGGTGGAGAACGGCTCGGCGTCCACGGGCAAGCTGTCGGACGTCAACGCCATGACCAACGCCATCCTGAACTGCGAGCGGCGCATTGCCGAACTCGCCCGTCAGAACGGGGTGATGAAGGATCTGCGCCATTCGCTTGATGCGATTGTCGACGATGGCGCCGCGCAGCCCGGATTGGCGAAGTCGGCGGCAAGAGGCTGACGGAGCGCACACTGCGCCGTCATCGGTACGGGAACCATACGAGGAGTTCAGGGGCGGAGGATCGGAAAGGGCCAGCTTGCGGCGGGCCGGAACGACTTTGGGTTGGGCGGACAACACAAAGGTGAGTTTGTATGAACGTAGGCCCGAAAAACACCCCGTTGCGGCGGGTCCCGGTGTGTCGCGCGCGCTTGAGCGCGCCGGCGACGCTGGGGTGCCGTCCTGCGAGCGCTGTGTCAGCCGGCACGCCATCGTCGCGGCGGTGCTCCATCCGGCGCATGCCAAGACCTGCAGAGCGCGCCGTCATTCGTCGACGACTTCTCCACATTCGACCGCAAACGTTGGTCGCCTCCGACAGCCGGAGCAGCGGCGCGCGTCAGGTCAAGCGCGTCGCCTTCATCGCTTTGGGCAATCCTTGCCAGTTCCCGGAATCGCCGGCTTGCAGCATAAATAGGAGCAACTGGGCCAGCCGGCCTGGGGGACACCAGCCGGACCGCCAGGCGGCCCGGCCTTGAACAGGAACAGAACCGAATGAACTTGACGGTGTTTGGAATTGGCTATGTCGGTCTCGTCCAGGCCGCGGTGCTGGCGGAGGTCGGGCACGAGGTGGTGTGCGTCGACATCGACGAGAAAAAGGTGGAGCGGCTCAATCAGGGCTTCGTCCCGATTTTCGAGCCAGGGCTGGAAAGCCTCGTCAAGGAAAACCATGCGGCCGGCCGCATCCGCTTCACCACCGACGCGGCTGCTGCCGTCAGGCATGGCCAGATCCAGATGATCGCCGTCGGCACGCCGCCCGGCGAGGACGGCTCGGCCGATCTGAAATATGTGCTCGCCGTCGCCGAGGCGATCGGCCGGGAAATGGACAAGCCCAAGATCATCGTCGGCAAGTCGACCGTCCCGGTCGGCACCTGCGAGAAGATCAAGGCGAAGATCGCCGAGACGCTGAAGGCGCGCGGTCGCGAGGACCTGGCCTTCGACGTCGCCTCGAACCCCGAATTCCTCAAGGAAGGTTCGGCGGTGTCCGACTGCATGAAACCGGACCGCATCATCGTTGGCACGTCGAGCGAGGATACCGAGGCGGTGATGCGCGAACTCTACGCGCCGTTCAACCGCAACCACGAGAAGATGATCGTGATGGATGTGCGCAGCGCCGAGTTCACCAAATACGCAGCCAACTGCATGCTGGCGACCAAGATCAGCTTCATGAACGAGATGGCCAATCTCGCCGAGCAGCTCGGCGCCGACATCGAGGAGGTGCGCAAGGGCATCGGCAGCGATCCGCGCATCGGCTACCACTTCATCTATCCCGGCCTCGGTTATGGCGGCTCCTGCTTTCCCAAGGATGTCCGCGCGCTCATCAAGACCGCGGAGGGCGTCAAGTTCGACGCCAAGCTCCTGCGCGCCGTCGAGGAGCGCAACAACGCCCAGAAGTCGGTCCTGTTCGAGAAGGTCAACCGCTACTTCAAGGGTGGCCTGAGGGGCAAGACTTTCGCCATATGGGGCCTGGCCTTCAAGCCCAACACCGACGACATGCGCGAGGCGCCATCGCGCAATCTGATGGAAGCGCTGTGGGCGGCCGGCGCCACTGTGCAGGCCTACGACCCGGAGGCGATGCAGGAATGCCAATCCATCTACGGCCTGCGCGACGATCTGCTTTTGTGCGGCACCAAGGAGGCCGCTCTCAGGGGCGCTGACGCGCTACTGATCTGCACCGAATGGAAGAGCTTCAGGGCGCCTTCCTTCGATGCGGTCAAGGACGCGCTGACCACGCCCGTCATCTTCGACGGCCGCAATCTCTACGATCCGAAGGTGATCGCGCGCTACGGCATCGAATATTTCTCGATCGGCAGGATGGCGGCATGAGCGCGCCGGTCGAAAGCTGCCCAAGAAACTTTTCCGGCCCCGGCGAGCGGACATGGGGCCGACAATGACGGTGCATGCAACAGGAAGGGGTCCGATCTGATGGTGCTGGACGTTCAGCCCGAACAAATCGCCAACGAGCATTTCGATCTTGTCGTCATCGGTTCCGGCTTCGGTTCGGCCTTCTTCCTGCACGAGTTCTCGAAGCGGCGCAAAGTCCGCGTGCTGGTGCTCGAATGGGGTCGCCACAACACGCATGAATGGCAGCTCGAGCGGGATGCCAACACCGATATAGCGGACGAAAGCACCTACAAGACCGACAATGCCGACAAGCCGTGGAACTACACGATCGGCCTCGGCGGCGGCACCAACTGCTGGTTCGCGCAGACGCCGCGGTTCCATCCCAACGACTTCAGGCTGAAGAGCACCTACGGCGTCGGCAATGACTGGCCGATCAGCTATGACGATCTGGAGCCGTTCTATTCGGACGCCGAGGAGGTCATGTCGATCTCGGGCGATCCCGACATGGCCCGGATGCTGCCGCGCTCGCGGCCGTTTCCGCAACCGCCGCACCGCATGTCGACGCCCGACCGGATGATGAAGGCGGCGCAGCCGGAGCAGCACTTCGTCATGCCGACCGCGCGGGCGCGTGTCGCGACCTCGCAGCGTGGCTCATGCTGCGCCAATCTCAGATGTTGGTTGTGCCCGGCTGATGCCAAGTTCACCGCCAACAACGGCCTTATGCATGTCTTCCAGCACCCCGAGGTGTCCGTCTGCCTCGGCGCCGAGGTGCGCCGGCTCGACCATGCCGGCGGCTCAGTGCGTTCGGTCGTCTTCCTGCGCGACGGTAAGGAATATTCGGTCAGCGGCGACCTCGTCGTCCTCGGCGCCAACGCCATCCAGAGCCCCGCGATCATGCTGCGCTCGGGACTCGGCGGCGAGTTCGTCGGGCTCGGACTGCACGAGTCCTACGGCTGGAATTATGAGGTCTATCTCGACGGCGTCGACAATTTCGATGGCAGCACCATCACCACCGGTCTGAACTTCGGCCTTTACGACGGCCCGCATCGTGCCGAGCACGCGGCTGCGCTCGTCTATTTCGAGAACCGGTGGCAGCATGGCATGCGGGCCGAGAAGGATCGGCATCGGCAGGTGCTGCCGCTGGTCGTCGTCACCGAGGACCTGCTCGATCCGGAAAACCGCGTCACCCTGGACGAGGAGGAGAACGCCTTCGTCAACTTCAGGGGTGCATCCGACTACGCCGTCAAGGGCATGGCCAAGGCGCTCGAGAGGCTGCCGGAACTGCTCAGGCCGCTGCCGGTCGAAAGGATATTCGATCGCGGCATCCGTCCGACCGAATCGCATGTGCAGGGCACTTTGCGGATGGGCACGGGTCCGGCCGACTCGGTGGTCGATCGCGACTTGATCCACCACCAGGTCAGGAACCTCGTGGTCGTCGGCACCAGCACCTATCCGAGCTGTTCCTGCGCCAACCCGAGCCTGACCGCCGCGGCGCTCTCATTGCGCGCCGCGAGCCGGCTGGCTTGAAGGAGAGATCGATGAAGGTCACGCGCCGCACAGCCCTTGCCATCGTTGCTGGCGGGATTGCCTCGACCGGCATTGCCGCTGCCGGCATACGGTCCCTCTCGGACGAAGATCTCGTCCGCGTCACGCTGGAGAGATATTTCGGCCCGCTCAACATGCGCATCGAGCATCTGCAGCAATTCGTGCTCGAATTCCGCAACCGCAACCCATGGATATTTCCGAACGGCAAGCTGGCGAGCGCGGTGACGTTGGCGGAGACCGTGAAACTGGGCGAGGCGCGTCAGCTGCTGCCGAGGGAGAAGCGGCGTGACCTGCGCCATTTCGACCGCTGGGTCATCGCCGAGTTCCACATGCTGACGGACTATGCCTGGCGCAGTTCGCCCAACGATCCGATCCGGTTCACCGGCTGGCATCCATGCACCAATCCCTTCGCCAATCTGGAGCCGCAGGATGCTTGAGGCCGGCGCTTCCGCTTCACGAATTCTAGAGTGAGATCATCAATGGCTGCGAAACAGAAACCGACAGTCACGGTTATCGTCCCGACCTTCAACCGGGAGAAGTTCCTGCCCGAATCGATCGGCAGCCTGCTCCGGCAGACCGTGGCGCCGGATCAGATACTCATTGTCGACGATGGTTCGACGGACAGCACCGTCACGGTGGCGGCATCTTTCGGCGCGCCGGTTGAATATTACCGCAAGCAGAACGGCGGCAAGTCGACCGCGCTGAATTTCGCCCTGAAGCATTGCACGGGCGATTTCGTCTGGATTTTCGACGACGACGACGTCGCGCACCCGACGGCTCTGGAACGGTTCCTGGCGGCGTTCGAGCGCGAGCCGACCGCCGATTTCGCCTTTGGGGAATATGCGCGTTTTCAGCGCTCGCCGCAGATCGAACAGCAGGACTACGAGATCGTCGCCTTCGGGCATGTCGGCCAGGACAATTTTTTCCCGTCTCACCTCGAATACTGCCACGTCCACCAGCCGGGCCTGCTCGTGCGCCGCAAATGCTATGACGAGGTAGGGGGCTTCAACGAGGCGCTGGTCCGGTCGCAGGACTACGAGATGATGCTCAGGCTCGCACGCCGCTTCAAAGCCGTCAGGGTCGACGGCATCATGTTCTTCCAGCGCCAGCACGACATGGTGCGCGGCAGCACCAAGGTCGTGATTTCCTATGCAAACAGGGTCAAGGCTTGGGGCTCTTACGACCGCATGATCATGGAGGAGGTCTACAGCTCGGTTGATCTCCATGAGTATCTCGATCGCTCGGAGCAATCCCTGGAGAGGACGCCTGATCTCGAGATGCAGGCTCTGCTGCAGCGTTCGAGCATCATGGCCAGGAAGGGGATGTGGCATCACGCCGCCGCGGACATCCGGCGCTATGCCTTGCTCGCCGAACGTGCCGGAAAGACGGCCCTGAGCGACAAGGAGCGCGCCATCGTGCGACGCACCTTCGAAGCCTATGACACCGGTCTCGCATCCGCGCCGGCCGACGAATTCGTTTCGGCTGTCAAGGCGTGGAAACCGGGAGCGCTGAAGGCGGACATACTCAGGGAGTACATGCACTCGTTCCCCCATTTTCTCGCGCGGGATTTGAAGGCGGGAAAGCTCGTCCCCGCGTCGAAGCTGTGGCGCGAATACTCGGCGTTGTCGCTTTCCGCCTCCGTCAGCCGCCTGTGTCAGGCAATGACTTCGAAGCTTCCATCATTGCGTGGTGCAAGCTGACCGTCGCCTGCCTGTCGCAACTGAGCGCCAGCCTGTCCGCCTGACCGAACCAGGAGCCGATCGATGAAAGTGCTTTTCGCAAGTGGCAACGGGTACATTCCCGAGTTCACCGGCGGCGTGCAATCCAACACTCACAATCTGGTTAGGCAACTGGACAGGCACGGCCATCAGGCGTCGGTGCTCGCCTCGCTGTTCGGCGACGGCATGTTTGGCTTCAAGGCGCGCGCCAAGATGAAGCTGCTGCGTCAGCCGGCGGTCATCGACACCTATCCCGGCTACCCCGTGCTGCGCGCCTGGTTTCCATGGGAAGCGGCCCGCTTCGCGGTTCAGAAGACACGGCCCGATGTCGCCGTCGTGCAGTGCCACAAGTCGGTCCTGCTCGGAAAGGCGCTTCACGCCGAAGGCGTGCCGCTTGTCGTCTATCTCCACAACGTCGAATTCCATGAGCTGGCCGGCGATCCGCGCGAGCTTCACTCGGCGCTCTTCATTGCCAATTCAGAGTTCACGGCGCGCACCTACAAGGAAAAATTCGATATCGATTCGATCGTGCTGCCGCCGACCATCAACGAAGCTCTCTATGCCACGCCGACGACCGGCGAGTTCGTCACCATGATCAATCCCTACGAGGAAAAGGGCTTCGACCTGGCGGTGAGGATCGCGGCCGCCTGTCCGGAAGTTCCTTTCCTGTTTGTCGAAAGCTGGAAGCTGGACGACGACCATCGCGCCCGGGTCGAGAAGGCCATCGCGCCCTTCCCGAACATCAGGCTGGAAAACCGGACCAACGACATGAAGACGGTCTATGGTCGCACGAAAATCCTGCTTGCCCCGAGCAAGTGGGAGGAAGCCTGGGGCCGCGTTGCGTCGGAGGCCCATTGCAGCGGCATTCCCGTCGTCGGCTCGCGGCGCGGCGGCCTGCCCGAGGCGATCGGCCCTGGCGGCGTGGTGCTGGACTATGACGCGCCGCTCGACGACTGGGTCGCGGCGGTCAGGCTACTGTGGAACGATCGCCGGGAATACGAGCGGCTCTCGGTCGCGGCGCGTGCATTTTCCAGGCGTCCGGAGCTCGATCCGGAGCGTCAGTTCACGACCTTCTTCGCCTTGCTCGACAAGGCGGCGGGGCCGCGCGCCCGTCGCGTGGCGTAAACAGCCGTCTACATCAGTAGTGGCCGGACGCAAAAATGCGTCCGGCTCACGATGCCGGTTCACGAGGCCAGATCGGTTCTCTTGTAGCCGTGGATGGTCATGACCAGTTTGTCGTCGGGCGCCATCGGCTCCCATTGGCCGGCCCAGCGTGGGTCCATCACGGATCCAGCCGCGACCCACAGGTCGAAATAGGGCTTCATGGGTTTGTTCGGGAAGGCGCCGCCGGCCGTGTCCGTGGGTGTCACCACGGCGGCTTCCTTCCCGTTGATCAGGAAGGTGACCCGCTTGCCCGCCTCATACTCGATGCCCAGCCGATAGCGCTTGCCGGACAGGTCGCCGAGTTCGATCCATTTGACCCAGACGCTCTTGTGCTGGTTGTTCACGCTCGCCCAGACGGTCAGCTGAAGCCCTCTGGTGCCGACGATTTCGAAGTCGATTTCCTCATGGGCCTTGTCGTTGAACGTCCACAGCGGGGCCGCGATAAGTCCCGGCCTCATCTTCGGCAATGTCACGTCCACTTCCCAGCGCGCCGAAGGGGAGTCCGACTTGCCGCCGGTGATGACCTGCGCCGAGGCCTTCTCGCTGACGGTCAGCTGAAGTTCACCGTTGATGATCTTGACGTTATCGGCTTTCCAGCCGTAGCCGCCGAGTTTGGGTTCGTTCCATTGCGAGGGAACGAAGGGATTCTCATACTTCCAGAGCTGAAGCTTGACCTTCGACCAGTCGGGAAGCGGGTCATGGGCAGGCTTTGCTCCTTGCTCGGCGGCGGTTTGCGCCAGGGCTCGTCCGGCGAGCAGCGGCACTGCCGCTGAAACACCAAGCGATGCCAGGACTTTTCTGCGTGTGATGTTCATAGCCGATCTCCGATTGCAGCCCCCCGATGGGTGATAGGGTCTTCAAGGGTCGTTCGTTGAGCGTTGCATGACAAAAGGACCAGAAGATGTGCCCACGGCTTGGCGGGCGGTCAGGCCGGTCGCCTGACCCGGTTCTTCACCGATTCGTAGCCGCGCTCGCCAAGCAGCAGCCGGGCCATTTTCTTGGCGACCGCCTTGCGTCCGCCCGGCGAATTGACCTGTCTCAGGCGGGTCGGAAGGTTGCGGGCCGCCTGCTCGAGCGCCGGCAGTGACAGCGCGTCGGGGTAGGTCACGACGTTGGTTTCGACGCACAGCACCGGCTTGCCCGACAGTTCGGCGATCTTGAGCGCCTGCTGGTGTTCGCTCTCGATGAACAGGATGGCGTCCGATTTTCGGTAGAAGCCGGCCTTGAAGCTGCCATGCGCGCCGAGCCGCTGCCGTTCGGCCTTGTTGGGCAGGTCGAGCATGACGAGATGGTCGTATCTGATCCCGTGCTTGTCGAGCCAGGTCTCGGTCAGCTTGCGGTATTTTTCCAGCCGGCTCGTCACCAGCCAGCCGATCTTGCGGGTCGGTACGAGCAATGGCCGCGCCTCGGCGAGGAATTTCTCATAGACCGGGCCGTCGTCGTTCTCTTCCTCGGTCGGGTCGAGGCAAAGCACGCCGTCGATGTCTACGCAGCATTGTTCGAGGAACATGTGATGCATGAAGTTCCACTGGAACATCCTGGGATGCGGCACCGCTTCGAAGACGACGTCGGTTTCCTCGTGCTTCAGCGACAGCCCGAACACGGCGGCGAAGATGAAATCGCCCTCGATGCCGCTGGCGGCAACCTTCTCGCGCGCGTCGCGCATGGCGGTGCCGCCGATGATGCTGTCGTCGATCACCAGGATCTTGCGCATCTCCGAGGTTTGCCGGTCGAGTCCCGCCCAGCGCTTCGTGAGCCCGGACGTATAGAGCCTGCCGGCCAGGAAGCTGTCGAGATCGGTCATCGGGATGTTAGCCGTCAGGCTGACCAGCGTGGCGGCGAGGATGCCGCTTCTCGGCACGCCGACGACCAGGTCGATGTCGCGCGGCAACCGATGCAAGTTCCGCACGATTGCGTCGTTCATGTCTGAGATCGATCGGTAGTTCATGCGTTGTCCCTGTTCTAAGATCGGCAGTGTCGCGGACTGAACGCCGGCGATGTGCGCGTCGTTGCGCTCGCCATCTTCACTTCGCCTCGCTCGGGGCTGGTGCGAACCCACGTGCCGGGATCAGCCTCAATGCCTCCCGCAGCGCCTCGCGGCCGGTGCCGAAGGCAAGCGCGATGACAATGGTGACGGCGTAGGAGAGCGCCGCGCCCGCAGCCAGCGCGACGACCGGTGGCGCGGCCAGCATCGGCTTGGCGAGCCAGACGGCGGCCAAGGCCAGATGCGCGCCGAGCACGAAAGGAAAAGCCCCCTGGAACACGTGGCTCGCCCGTAGCGGTCCGGTCTTTCCGACATAGAGCCACAGGAACGGTGTCCTCAGATACTCGCTGATCGCATAGGCGACCGCGACGCCGAACGCGCCGTAGGGGAGGCCGATGGCAAACGCCAGAACCGAGGTGACGGCGGTGATGATGCCCCAGCGCATGAAGTCGCCCGAGCGCCCCTGGCTGACGAACAGCCATCCGGCCGGATTGTTCAGCGGCTGCAGCAGGCCGGCAAAGCCCAGCGCCAGGAAGATCGGCGCGCTCCCTCGCCATTGCTCGCCGAGCACGAAGGGAATGAGCGTATCCGACATTGCGGTGGCGAAGGCGACGCCCGGAAGCGCCACCAGAAGGATCAGCGGCATGACGCGCAGATAGGCGCTGCGGTAGCGGTCCGGCTCGTCCTTCAGCCGCGAGAGCGCCGGCACCATGACCTTGGCCAGCGGGTTGGTGATCTGGCTGAGCGGGAAAAGCAGAAGCTTGTAGGCTCGGTCATAGAGGCCGAGCTGCGCCTCGCCCCAATATTTGCCGATCAGCACATTGTCGAGATTGCGGGCGAAGAAGTTGGCGAAGTTGAAGCCGGTGATGCCGGCGCCGAAATTGATCAGCGCGCCGATGCCCTCGACCTTGCGCGGGAAGCTGGGACGCCAGCGCGAGGAAGCCCAATAGCAAAGCGTCGGCAGCACCGCCGCCGCCAGCGTGCCGGCGAAAAGCGCCCAGTAGGAGCGGTCGATGAAGGTCCAGGCGATCGAGACGCCGACACCGGTGACGGCGCTGGCGATGTCGAT